>JAYUUM010000078.1:0-13892 GCA_043754555.1 Arenimonas sp.
TAACATCACCGCTTCTCTTTGATCTTGGGGCAGTTCTTCCAAAGCCAATTGCAGTCGTCGTCGTTCTTCAAATGCCGATAGCTGACGTTCAGGTGTTTCTGGATCGGGCGTCTGCTCTGCACGTTCCATGGCGTCTTCACCCGCTTGTGGTCGATGTTTCTGTGCGCGCCAATGATCGGTAAGCCGGTTATGGGCGATTTGATAAAGCCAAGTGGTAAATTTTGCCTCAACACGATAACGCTCGCGCGCCTGAATAACTTTCTGCCAGACGTCTTGATAGAGCTCTTCGGCGGTGCCGTGTTCACGACATTGCCGCAACATAAATCGAAACAAAGGTCCGCGATGACGCGCATACAGAATCTCGAAGGCGCTGGCATCACCAGTTCCATACGCTTGCATCAATTCTTCGTCGTTACGCTCTGCCAGCATAGGGCAGAGCGTACGAAGTTTTTATGATTTGGAATAGCCATCATTCGCTGATTTGTGCAACATCGCGGTTTTCGGTGAGTCTGCTGGCTTGGTCTATCAAGCCCATGAACTCGCTCCTATAGCCCCAGGAATCAGGCAGTGACACGCTGGCAGCAAGTTGTTTGACATCGTCCCACTTGAATTGCCCGCTATTTTTACCGCCGCGTAATAAATCGGCATAAGCGGCCAGCGATGCTGCCATTTTTAGACGTTCGCTTGCTTTTGCGCTGATTTGTGAGCGCATTATGGGCTTCTCGATAAGCTTGCTTTGGTCAGCGCCGGGCTGCTTGTAGCGGAGTTTCAATAGGGCAATTTCATTAGCTTTTGGATTGATCGCTGCCACTGCTTTTCCATAACGAAGTGGACTGACGCTTTCGCCACCGGAGCCAACTAAAGTAATTTCATACAATGCAGTAACATCATGGCCGGCACCGATTTCACCGGCATCAATTTTATCGTTATTGAAATCTTCGCGATTGAGTTTGCGATTTTCGTAGCCAATCAATCGATATTCGGCCACCACCGCAGGATTAAACTCAACCTGTATTTTTACGTCTTGCGCGATGGTCATCATGGTGGATGACATTTCTTCGACCAATACTTTTCTACCCTCATTCAAATTGTCGATGTAGGCATGATTGCCGTTGCCGACATCGGCCAATTGTTCGGCCATTTCATCATTGTAATTACCTTGACCAAAACCGAGCGTGGTCAATGCAATGCCAGATTTACGTTGGTCGGCGACTAAAGTTTTCAACATTTCGGTATTCGAGATACCGACATTGAAATCGCCGTCGGTTGCTAGAATGACGCGGTTGACGCCATTGCTGATGAAATTGTCTTTCGCCACTTTATAGGCGAGTTCAATACCTTGGCCGCCATTGGTGGAGCCTCCGGCTTGTAGTTTGTCTAGGGCCTGCAAAATACTTTCTTTGTTGTCGCCGCTGGTCGCAGGCAACACCAGCCCGGCACTTCCGGCATAAACCACAATGGATACACGGTCTTGTGGACGGAGTTTGTTGACCATTTCCTTGAAGCTGGAAATCAATAAGGGCAGCCGATCAGCGGGAGACATCGAGCCGGAGGTATCAATTAAAAAAACGATATTCGCAGCTGGAATTTGCGCGCGTGCGACTTCATAACCCTTGATGCCGACTAGCATTAATTTGTGTTTTGAATTCCAGGGCGCAGCAGCAATTTCTGTCGTAACCGAAAAGGGTTGCTTGCGGGAATTGGGAGCGGTGTAGCCAAAATCAAAATAATTGATGATTTCTTCGGCACGCACAGAGTCAGCAGGTGGGCGTGTACCACTGTTTAACATGCGGCGGACATTGCTGTAACTGCCGGTATCGACATCGATCGAAAATGTACTGACCGGGTTTTCGCCAGCCAGTTGAATGGGATTGTCGCTAAAGTTTTTATATTTTTCAGTGTTTTGTTGGGCTTGTTGAGCCATCGCATACCCCGTGCTATTGGTATGCATTGCCTTGCTAGCCATCACCGTGGGCGGTGGCGGTGGCGGTGGCGAATTTAGGTTAGGTGCATACATGATTGCTGCGGCGTCATTGACATGGGCTCTACCAAGCGCTTGCGCCGGACTAGCTGACTCGGCATCAACACGTCTAATTCTGGAGCCATGCACTTCTATTTCGCTTAATTGTTGGCGGTTGTCCTTATCGTTCTCTACCTTATGTTTTTCTGTTGATGCTTTGGATTCGGCAGCAACTTCTTTTTTCACTTGCGTATTACAAGCTGTTAAAAGAATTAGTCCGATGGCGAATACGAGTGGGTTACGAATCATGATGCGCTCCTTCTGGGTGGTGAGCATATGAACGGGGCATAGCAAAATTAGGGGTTAATTACCTAATTGCTTGAGGTTCAGGGTTTATAATGCAGCGATGAAACGCTTACCGCTCAGGCCTTTGTTCTGGCTTACCCAAAGGCCAATGCTCACTGCGGCAATCATTTTGACTGTTGGTATGTTTCTTAGCTGGCGTGCTGGAGAGCTTGAGTATCAACATGATTTAAGCCAGAAAAAAAACGAAATCCAAACCGAGGTTTCAAACTTTCGTGGCCAACTTGAAAAAAAACTGAACTACAGCGTTGCTCTAGTGAAAGGTCTGGCGGTTGATTTAGTCATCCGCGAAGAAATGACGCCAGAAGAATTTGCCTTGATTGCGGAAGAATTAAGCAGCACTAATCCCGCACAGCGAAATTTATCATTGGCACCCCATTTTATTATTCGCGATGTCTATCCCGTTGCCGGTAATGAAAAAATTATCGGCTTGAATTTATTACTTGATCCCGAGCAAAAGACTGCCGTATATCGTTCGATACAATTAGACGACGCGGTACTTGCCGGACCCTTTGAACTCACGCAAGGCGGTGTCGGCCTGGTTTGTAGAATGCCGGTATGGATCAAGATTGATGGTGTGCCACGCTTGTGGGGAGCTGTGTCGGTAACGCTGGATTTCCCCCAGCTGATGAAAGAAGCGGGTTTGGCGCAATTGGAACAGAACCTAGATATTTCCATTCGTGGTCGAAATGCGACCGGGCCTGCCGGTGAATACTTTTTTGGCGATGAGCGCTTGATTTCAAAAGATGCAGTCCGTGTGCCGGTATTTGTGCCCGGCGGTAGCTGGTTGATTTCAGCACAACCCAAAAAAGGTTTTGGAGTGCAACCGTGGTGGCAGACCAGTGCTGGACTTATTGGATTACTAGTATCGTTTTTTTCAGCTCTGGCAAGTTATCGAATTTTATTCGACCGATCGCGTATTCGGCATTTAGCCGATCACGATCCGCTAACGCAATTACCAAACCGGCGTCAGGCGCTGGCAGATTTATATGCACTAACTTATCGTGGTAAACGAAGTGGCCAGCCATTTGCTGTATTGTCGATTGACCTTGATGGTTTCAAACCCGTTAACGATAAATATGGCCATGATGCCGGCGATGAAGTATTGAAGGCAATCGCAAGACGCTTGGAATCCGCAGTTCGAACTGGTGATACCGTGGCTCGTATGGGCGGTGATGAATTTATTGTCTTGATTGATGACCCGCAAGCGAATGATGAAACCCATCTGCTTATTTACGCATCGAGAATGCGCGATATTCTTTCGCAGCCAATACAATTATTACAAGGCCCGTTAGTTTATGTAAGCGCAAGTATTGGCGTTGCAGCGTATCCATCACATGCAAAAAAGGTCGATGATTTAATGCGCGAAGCAGATCAGGCGATGTATCGTGCCAAGCGTGAAAAAAATTCCGGAGTGGAAATAGCACACACTGTTTGAAGCGTAGGGCCCCTGCGTATATTTTCGTGGGAGCGCCCGTCAGGCGCGAATGGTCTGCAGGGATGCTTGAAGTCAATTGCTATTTGATAACAGCACCATATAAGGACGGAGATTTATCTCTACAAATTACTGGTTCACTGAGGTGTGTTCATGTTTGAAAATCTGGCGAGGTTTTTCGCGCCTGAAGGGCGCTCCCACGGGAATATCAACTTTTTGATAATAGGTAGTTGCTCTCTACGATTTAACTTCTAAATCTATGGTTCCCGTTTGCAGCTGCGCAATTAGCCTTTCACCTTTTTTCAGCTTCCCACTATCACGCACCACCGTGCCATCGTCTTGTTTGCGAATAATTGCGTAGCCACGGGACAAGGTAGCCAGTGGACTCACGGCGGATAGGCCGCGTCCGAGTTCCCGTAAATGCCCGATCTTTTTTTGTAGCTGACGTGCAGCAGCATTGTGCAATGATTGATTCAAGGTACTTAAACGAAGTTGATGACCCTGCAACTGCTGCTGCGGATGCTGTCGTTCCAGTCTTGCCATCGCAATACGCAGTCGCGCCAGTTTGGCTTGTGCGAGCAACTGAAAATTCTTGGCAAGATACTGTTGATTTTGCAGTAGGCGCGCTCGCGCTTGAGCCATGCGTGTTTGTGGGTCGTATAAGCGCAAGCGCAAATAGTGTTGATCGACGCGTTGTTGCATGTTTTGCAACATACGTTTTTGGGCAATTTCCAATCGGTTTTTAAATTGAGTCGTACGCGCACTTAAATCAAGTTTGTCGGGCACAAGTAATTCGGCGGCAGCAGAAGGCGTCGGTGCGCGAATATCCGCGGCAAAATCCGATAATGAAAAATCTATTTCATGGCCGATAGCTGAAATGACAATGGTTTTCGATTGCGCAATGTCGCGGGCCAGGGCTTCGTCATTGAATGCCCATAAATCTTCAAGCGAACCACCGCCGCGCGTCAGCAAGATGGCATCGTAGTTGCCACTGGCATTTGCACGAGTCAGCATGGTGCGAATTTCTTTTGCTGCGCCATCGCCTTGCACGGCAACGGGAAGCACATCTACCTGTAATAAGGGAAAACGCCGAGACAACACGCTGATCACATCGCGTATTGCAGCACCGGTGGCAGAGGTAATAATCGCCAGACGATGGACGAAGGTCGGCAATACACGCTTGCGAGCATCATCAAATATGCCTTCGGCGGTCAGCTTTGCCTTGAGTTCGACAAAGGCACGTTGCAAGGCACCTTCGCCGGCTTCCTCCATATGCTCCAGCACGAGTTGGTAGTCACCTCGTGCTTCATACAAGGTTAGGCGACCACGTACCAGGACCTGCATGCCGTCGCGTGGCGGGAATCTTAAATACATGGCTTTTTGTTTGAACAAGGCACAACGTACTTGCGCGCGTTCATCCTTGAGGGTGAAATACAAATGGCCGGAAGCCGGGCGTGAAAAATTGCTGATTTCGCCCTCCACCCACACTTGGCTAAAACTCGATTCAAGCAAATCCCGCGCCAGCACATTCAACTGAACGGGTTTTAATACCCGGCGTTCACGTATTAAATTTGATGTGATCGATTCGGTCATGTGGAACAAAATCATTCTGATAAGGTTCTATAGAATAGCGTTTAACACTGGGCTTGGGGTTTCGCTACGCAACGGGCTAAACTGTGAGCTCAAGGAGTGCTCTCATGACTGATGCCTATCGCCGCCTTCGAGAAGGTATGCCCGAGCCGGGTATGAATACTACGGGCCGCTTTCACGCAGACCCCAAAAAAGTGAAGGCCTGGGTTGCCGCTTTGCCTCGTGCCAATGCGATGGCTACCCAGCAGGAATTGGACACTGCGTTGGCCAGTTTATCCAGCCAAAGACTTGAAGGTGGCCTGCGTTTATCGGTGATGGAGGAGTTGCGCAGCGTGGTAGCGGAATCCATTGCTTTACTTGAACAGCAATTTTCCGGTAGTTCATTGCCGTTGCCTGCTGCCAAAGCACAGCAAGCGCAGCATGCGGAAATGTTTCACTTGTGGCTAGCGCACGGTTATCGAAAAGCCGCCGTTGAAATATGCTCGCCTCATGGCAGTATTCCGATGTTGCGCGGCAATGCGGTTCTGCAAGCTTTGCAGCGTGCCGCGTGGCATTACAGTCGCTGCCTTGCGTTGTCCTGGCGTATCTATCGCGCACCGAGTGTCGGTACGTGGCAAGGCTTGCACCGTGTGCATCGCTTTGCCTCTCAATTGAAACTCGAAAATAAAATTGTTGAAGACAAAGTCGCAAAAGCCAGCATGGATGTACAGACTTTGTATATCCAAACTTTATTAATGGCGGTCAGTAATCCACTGGCATTCAGTCAAGCCGAGCAGGATAGTTTATGGCCGGTTGCACGTGCTTTCGCGCCGTTTTCGCCGCTCTTAAACGAGCCGCCGGAAGTCAGTGCACCGGTAGTGCCAGAAGACGCCGATCGCGGTCCGGGCCCTGGTGCCAGTGGTGAGTCCCACGCCTTGTGGTTGGACGTGCGTTCCTTTATTCGGGAAACCGAACAAGCCTTGTCGCGGCAACACGATGGCTTTTCAGATTTAGTGCCCGGTCGTGGTATGGGCGTGCGTTTAAGTGTTGATGTGTTGATGCGCTTGAAACGTGCCTTTGGATTGTCGGCAGCGCGTACTTTCAAACGCCTGCAAGCCAGTCATAGTATCGACACTGTCATCGGCCTGAGCGGGTTGCATTATTATCTGGCCGGTCAACGCGATTTCGATACTTTCATGCGACAAGCATCGCAACAAACCGTGCATGTGGTTGAGCGTGCATCCTGGGCGAACGCCAGTACCGATGCTAACCGTTTGCCACGCATACCTGCACGAGTGCTCGATCAAAGTCTTGGTGGTTACCGTGTGGCCTGGGATAATGCAAATCAAATTCGTGCCAAGGTCGGCGAAATTGTTGGTATGACATTAGCCGATGAAAACGAAGAGCCCGATTGGATGGTTGGCGTTGTGCGTTGGTTGCGTTACGAAATGAACGGTGGCCTGTCGGCGGGTGTCGAATTGTTGGCGCGTCGTTCCAGCGCATTAGGTGTGCATATTCAATCACAAGACATTATGCAGCGTGCTCCATTGCGTGGCATTGAATTGTGGGCGCACGATGCCAATGATCGTAGTTTTTTAACGCAAGGCAGTCTGGATGGCAATGCGGCCAGCATCGAAATCGTTCATGCTCATGAGCCTTATGCTTTGAACTCACGTGCCATGTCGGAAACTTTGATCGCAGCGGTTGACGTATTAATAAATGCGGGTGATTACACAGTGCTCAGGGAACTACGCTCGGATTTCGAGGCAGAAACCCAAGAAGGCGTTGAAGCATGACCGAAGCTGTTGCGAAATCACGTAAACCAACGCATAGCGTCCAAATTGGCAAGGTTTTAATCGGCAGTCTGCATCCTGTCGTAGTGCAATCGATGACCAATACCGACACCGCTGATATTGATTCCACGGTCAAACAAATTTCGCAGTTATGGCGAGCGGGTTCAGAACTAGTTCGCGTTACCGTCAATAATCCGGAATCGGCCGCTGCAGTGCCGCGTATTCGGGAAAAATTATTGATGATGAATATCGATGTGCCAATTATTGGCGATTTCCATTACAACGGGCATCAACTTTTAGCCGATGAACCTGCTTGTGCAGAAGCGCTCGCGAAATATCGAATTAATCCTGGCAATGTCGGCTTTGGTAGGAAAAAAGATACGCAATTTGCCGCCATTATCGAAATGGCTTTGCGCTATCAAAAACCAGTTCGCATTGGGGTGAATTGGGGTTCGTTGGATCAATCACTCGCTGCGCTGCTGATGGATGAAAATGCCCAGCGCGCCGAGCCTTGGGATGCACCGCGAGTATTGCGCGAAGCACTGGTGCGTTCAGCTATTGATTCGGCAGAAAAAGCAGTTGAAATCGGCATGGCGCGAGACCGCATTATTCTGTCGGCAAAAGTAAGTGGCGTACAGGAACTGGTCGCGGTATATCGTGATTTATCGTTGCGTTCGGATTTCCCCTTGCATCTTGGTTTAACCGAAGCCGGTATGGGCAGCAAAGGCATCACTGCATCGGCCGCAGCACTCGCCATTCTTATGCAGGAAGGCATTGGCGATACTATCCGAATTTCTTTAACTCCCGAGCCGGGTGGTTCGCGTACGCAGGAAGTAATTGTTGCACAAGAGTTATTGCAAACGATGGGCTTGCGAGCCTTCACACCACTTGTTACTGCGTGTCCCGGTTGCGGACGTACCACCTCGGAATTTTTCCAGGAGCTGGCTAAAAAAGTTCAGGAACATGTTCGCAATAAAATGCCGGAATGGAAAATTACCAATCCCGGTGCCGAAAATCTAACACTCGCCGTAATGGGCTGCATTGTGAATGGCCCCGGCGAATCCCGCCATGCCAATATCGGTATTTCATTGCCCGGCACCGGCGAATCACCAGCAGCACCGGTTTTTATCGATGGCGAAAAAGCCGTAACATTGCGTGGCGATAATATTGCACAGGAATTTGTTGCCTTGATTGATCAGTATGTGGCGAAGAAGTTTGTTGGTGCCCGGTAATTTACGAGCTGCGTTCAAGCGGGTCGTGCTATTAAAATGTGAATGCAACATTTGAGGTTCGTAGATGGGTTATTGATCCCGGTGTTCGCCATGCTTCTTGCAGATTGCGATGTTGCCTATGTCAAGCCAGTACTCTACCTACTTGACTCTTGTTTTTTATGCTCTGCCTCGGCAAGCACTCGAAATTGATTCAGGCGTTTCATCCAAAGCTCGTTCTGCCCGCTTTCTTCTTCCAGTGCAACATCGGGTATTTGATTGAATGAAATTCGCATCGGTGCCGATTCTAGTGCTTGTTGCGTGCTGCCGAAATACATTTTGTTGTTGCCATATTTCTTATTGATATTATCCAGTAATTTATTTAAAGCTGGATTTTCCTTCATCTCGGAAAATAGCGGGATGCAGGTGCCTTCGCGTTTGATCAGGCCGGTCAGGGTCACCGATACTGCCAAGGGCTTGTGATTGTCTTTTCGTTGTTCAAGTAAACGAATCAGGCGATGCAGCAGAATTTTTGAATCATCGGTAGCATCCATGCGCTCGGCAGCTTCCCAGGCATCGCTACCAAGATACTTCACGCGCACATGCAGACGGCTAGCGAGTAGGGTATAGCTACGTAGTCGCATGGCGGCTTTCATCAGTAGTTTTTTCAGAACTGCATTGACACCTTGGACATTTCTGAATTCAGGTGCCAAGACATACGAATGTCCGACGGTGCCGCGTTGACTTTCCGCTTGTTCTAATACTTCACCGTGCAGGCGATCATAAAAACGCTCGCCTTCAATACTGCCCCAGACCTCTTTGAGTTTTGCCCGTGACGAAAAACAAAGCTGCTCAACACTATGGATACCAAAGTGGCGCAAGCGCCTTTCCATATTGTAACCAACGCCGCATAAATCACTTATTTTTAAACCAAATAAAGCATCCGGAAGATTTTTTTCTTCGAGTACGATTAGTCCGTCTGGCTTTTGCATATCACTTGCAGTTTTTGCAAGGAAGCCATTCGGTGCTATGCCAATCGAACAGCGTAGCCAGTCACCGGTTTCTTTAACGCTTTGTTTAATGCGATACGCAATTTCCACAGCACGTTCAGGCTCGCGCTCGCGGCCCATTAACAGACATTCCACTTCATCAATGGATCCTGGTGTTTGCGTTGGAATGCAGGTGCCAATCGCTTTCATCAAACGATGGTGGTAGTGAACATAAAGCGCGGGGTGCGCAAGCGCAACAACTAATTCCGGGCAGCGATTTTTTGCTTCAGCAACAGCTGTACCCGTTTTAATGCCGTACTTTTTTGCTTCTACACTGGCTGCAATGCAGCAGGTGGTTTCCGCCATAACAGGTACGACAACCACAGGACGGCCACGCAGCGCGGGATTTTCCTGCTGTTCGACCGAAGCGAAGTAAGAATTAAAATCTACAAATAAGCTGCGTAGCGTCATGATGTTTTCCTGGACGCGGGCGATCAAGTTTACGCCCTTACGTCTGCCATGAAATGAAATCCATCATGATTTTTAATCAATCAATGTCTCAAAAAGCGAGATAGACATGGCTTCTCATGAAACATTCAATCGTGAAACCTTCACGCACAAAAAAACGCGGGGATGGCCTGAGAGAGAAGGCACATCCCCACGTCCAGACGACTGTGCTTATCTCACTCTGAATAAGCGTGTATTTACGGGTGAAACATAACTGCGTTCACGTCTTGCATTGACTTGACGTTTCCAGGCCATTTCTATTTCCAAATGTGATGTCCATGCCGTCATTGGAAACTCGGAAGGATTATCGAGACGATAGGCACAAAATTCGCGGTAATCGTTCACTGAATTTTCAAAACTTGGCCAGCTAAGCTCAATCATCAGAGCATCGTCTAGATGACCAAACATTGCGCGAGAGTCGGGAATCAGATCGTCATGTTTATCAAGATACGCCAACAACAGGCGGGCACGTACACGTTTGTTGGAATCCATCGACCAGTCTTTGTCGCTCAGCATGCGGCGCAATGTTTCTGCGCGTGCAATACGCTCGGCGATCATCGAAGCCACTTGTTCGGCTGGCAGAGTTTGCAGGTGACGCGCCAAGCTGACGAGTGAGTCGGGATTAACAGCTTCTGCTTTGCGGTATAGAGTACGAAGCAGTGCATTGAAATGAATGACAGCATCCACTTGCAGCGGTTTGCCATTGAGTTCATTCCGGCGTGCGGCGCCAAACGACACTGGCAAACGCAAACTTGCGACATTGTCAGTGAAGGTGTAGGCGTTCATAAAAAATCTCCTGATAAATGGGTAAGCGATTGGTATAAATTTGGTACAGGATCAGTTTGAACGCTCGCTAAATGTTTTGCGCGTGGCCTAAGTCCTAATGACCAACGCCATATAAAAATAATGCTGTGCCCTGCCGAAAGTCATGCTTATTCATCCTGACGGTCGTGCAATCAGGGCAATAAGTCACAAGTACATCACGGGTTTTTTGTTTAAATCAAACTATGAAAGCCATTAAAAATATAGTGCTGATCATTTTTTGCTTGATGTTTTCGCAGGCTTTGCTCGCCAAGCCAGTGCCGTTGACCGAGAATCGGCTTGTTTTCAATAACTCGCGTTATGTCTCAATCGATGATGTGCGTTTACATGTGCGAGATTGGCCAGTAAATAACCTCATAAATGACAGCACAAATGACAGCAAGTTATGTCCAGTATTGCTGGTGCATGGTTTTGCCGGTTCAACATTCTCGTTTCGCGAACTTGCACCGGCGTTGGCAAAAGCGGGGCATCCGGTTTTGGCGATAGATTTGCCCGGCTATGGCTATAGTCAACGCAGTGCATTTAATGGCAAGGCACCTGATGCTTTGTGGCAATTACTAGAACAGGAAAGGCCCGGGCAATCCTGGTGTTTGCTGGGGCATTCCATGGGCGCAAAACTAGTCGGGCAAATGGCAGCGCTAAAACCCAATCGCGTACAAGCCATTGTGTATTCCGATGGCTCACCGCTGGTGTCTTCGGCGCGTAGAAAGAAATGGTTCGCCAGTTCCAGCTTTATTCGTAAAACAGCCATTAATTGGGTGGAAAAATATTATTTGAATGAAAAGAAATTCATTGAAATATTGACCCAGGCCTATGCCCGGCCAGCAACTCGCGAAGAAGCCCAGGGCTATTTGAAGCCCTTGCTAATCCCCGGTACGGTAACGGCAGCATTTTCTGGTTATGCAAAACAATGGTCAGACGATATCAAGCCGGTTCAAATCAATGCAGTGCCGAGTTTGATTGTATGGGGTGATAGAGATACCTGGGTAAAACCGGAAATCGGCAAGACACTTGCAAAAAACATTCCAGACGCAAAATTTTTGATGATTCCTGGTGCCGGACATTGTCCGATTGAAACCCATTTTGCCAAAGTGCTGCCGACTATATTGCAAAGATTTTCAGTTGAGCCCAAATAAAGAAGGCTCCCAAAAAGAAGACCCCAAAAAAAACTCCATGATAGAAGACACTAGAACAGCGAAAATTCGATAAGCTCGCGAACAGGTGCAAAGCTTCGGCGGTGTTCAGGGCAGGGTCCGTGCATTTTAAGTGCTTCAAAATGGGCTGCCGTTGGGTAGCCCTTATGTTTTGCAAATTGGTATTGCGGAAATTGATCGTGCAGTTTGAGCATATAAGCGTCGCGCGCTACTTTCGCCAGAATCGACGCTGCCATAATGCAAGTTTCGCGGGCATCTCCTTTGACGAGTGCCTCGGCCGAGCACAGCAAGGAAGGCGGAATTTTATTGCCGTCAATCAGTGCGTGTTGCGGTTTGACGCTTAGTTCACATAGTGCCTGTCGCATACCTTCCATCGTGGCTTTGAAAATATTCAGGCGATCAATGTCCTGGGCATCGATAAAAACAATTTTCCAGGCCAGCGAGTACTCTTGAATTAAAGGGTAAAGTTGTTCGCGCTTCTTTTCCGAGAGTGCTTTTGAATCACCTAATCCCTCAATTGGTTTCCTGGGGTCAAGAATGACAGCTGCACAGACGACCGGGCCTGCCAAGGGTCCTCGACCCGCCTCATCTACGCCGGCAACAAGACGATAGGACCTGCTCACGGTTTCTTTGCTAGTTCAAGTACGACATCGGCGGCCAGTACACTGGCATCACGTTTTAATTCCTGATGAATCTGACTGAATTTTTGCATAAGCGGCTGATAATTTTCAGGGCTATCCAGCATAGGCATAAGGGCGCCGACAATGTTGCTTGCGGTGCAATTATCCTGCATCAATTCCGGTACCACGGCTTGATTAGCCAATACATTGGGCAATGAGTAGTAATTGATTTTCATTAAGCCAAATACTTTTACGATGAAGTAAGTCAGTGCCGAAATCCGATAAGCCACCACCATCGGACGCTTAGCGAGCAGCGCTTCCAGTGCGGCGGTGCCTGAAGCAAGCAGAATTACATCGGCTGCAATCATGACTTCATGCGACTGGCCATCAACAATTTGTAGGTTAGCGATGTTCTTGTTTTTCAAGATGGCATTAATGCCGTCGCGACAGTTTTTGTTAGCGGCTGGAATGACAAAGCACAATTCAGAATTATTTTTTTGCAGCAAGACAATCGCATCAAGAAAAATCGGCAGTAAGCGTTGAATCTCGCTGAGTCGGCTACCCGGCAGGATTGCGAGAATTTTTTTATCAAGCGGCAGATTCAAGGATTGCCGTGCTACATTTTTATCCGGATGGATTTCGAAACGATCGGCTATCGGGTGCCCGACAAAATCGGCCTTGACATGGTAGCGAGCATAGATAGCCGGTTCCATCGGGAACAAACACAATACGCGGTCGGCAGAATCCGCTATTTTTTTCGCCCGTGATTCCCGCCAGGCCCAGATTGAAGGGCTGACGTAATGCACGGTTTTAATGCCTTTGCGTTTCAGCTTTTTTTCGAGCCCGAGATTAAAATCGGGGGCGTCGATACCGATAAAAACATCGGGCTGCCAGTTGAGAATTCGTTCAAAAATACTATGCCGAAGTCGTAACAAACGCGGTAAATGTTTTAAAACTTCAGCCAAGCCCATAACCGACAGTTCGTGACTATCATGCCAAGCCTTGATGCCAGCCTGTCGCATCAAATCGCCACCAATGCCAACAAATTGTGCATCCGGATAACGAGATTTAATCTCGGCTATTAATCCGGCACCCAGTTGGTCACCGGAAGCTTCGCCTGCTATCAAGGCAAAACGAAGTGGTTTTTTCGATGTTGTAGCTTCGCTCACAAACTAGCGAAGAATGCCGCGTTCGCTGCGGTTGATAAATTCCAGCATCATGCCGACATCAGCCGATGTTGTTGCGCTGAGTGCAAGGTCTTCTTTAACCTCAATCAATGGTTTGCCTGACATAAATACTGTGCGGTATGCGCGTTTGATAGCGCTAATACGTTCGGCATCGAAGCCCCGGCGCTTCAAACCTTCCGAATTAATGCCACGGGCTTCGGCATATTTATTGGCCACCATTACAAATGGCGGAACATCTGCATTAATCAGACTGCCCATTCCGATAAAGGCGTGCGCTCCAATTTT
>JAYUUM010000079.1:0-4533 GCA_043754555.1 Arenimonas sp.
GAATTTTTCGGCGTCTAATTGATTGCGTTTCAGATAATTGATATTGGTAAGCAGCTCTTTGCTGCTCAAATAACGGCCGCGCAATAAAGCCGACTCCAATGCGCGTCTGTCCAAGTCACTAGGCCAAAACGTTTGTGGCTGATTGCTTACAAGCACTTGATGGGGCTTGAACTCGGTGCGTTCTACCGTGGTGAGCTGCCAGCCTTTGGCTTGTCGCAATGCCGTTTTTGCTGTGGTTAAACTGATCAGCTTGCCATCATTATCTATTTCAAACAGGCGCACGTCCTGCAATTCAATACTGAGGGAATTACCGAACATTTTTTCGCCGCCGCTACGAGCGTTCATGAATATCTTGCCCTCACGCGCCCACATGCCGGAATAACGCGCCATGATGACTTTGTTCGACTTGCCTTCATTGGCTATGCTTTGGCTATGCTGTTCGCTGGCAGGCGCAACGCTTTCCATATTGAGCATCATCACGAATGTCAAAAAGCCCAATGCAATCAATGCGCCAAGTCCAATCCGCAAACGCGAAACACCGGATGCACGCATAGCGGTTAATTCCGAACGCGCGGCCAAGCCGCCCAAGCCTAACAAGCTGCCAATGACTGCTACATAGGGAAACATGACGTACAGGCGACGTGGAATAGTAAAGAAAATATACAGCGCGGCGTGACTAATGGTGTAGTTGCCCTTGCCAATATCATCAAGCTCATTGGCAAATGCGGCGATAACATCAAAGCCGACCAATACTGCCCATACCGCCAGCGTGGATACGAGCACATGACGCGCCAGGTAGCGATCAATCAAGCCAAACATATTCACGTTTGCGCCCTTTTTGCCGGCGCGGCCAATTTTCCATCACGAAAAAATAGCCACAATGCCAAGGCCAACATCGGTAAATGTAACCACCATAAACCCAGCCAATTAGGAATAAGTCCGATACCGATTTTGTTGGCTCCGATCAATAACAAATTCATGCCGACTAAATAGCTCATAAAGGCTAAAATAAGTCGGCCATAACGCGCTTGTCGTGGCTCACTACGTGCCAAGGGCAGCGCCATAATCGTCAGAATCAAGGCGAATATAGGCATCGCGATTCGCCAGTGAAGTTCCGACTGCGCCGCCGCACTTTTATCTTTCAGCAAGGACAAGGTAGTGCGAATTTTGACCGAGCTGTCTATTTCCTGCTCGCGATCGGGCACACGAATTTCATTCTTTTCGAAATGCATCATGCGGTAATCTTTTTTGCCAGAACCGCCTTCAACCCGATAGCCATCTTGCAAGCGTAATATTCGCTGACTGTCGCCTTCCAATACCAAATCGCCAACTCTAGCGGTAATCACATCGAAGCGGCCATCGCGTTCACTCAGACCAAACATTTTTCCAAACTGGGTGCCGTCAGTCGCCAACTCGCCAACATACAAAATGCCGCCACGTCCGGGCAATTCGACAAAGCGCCCGGCCTCCAATCCTGCAATCAGGAAGGACCGGTTTGCGACATCAATCATTTCTTTAGCTTTATTGGATGCCCAGGGCCCCCACCAAAGTGAACAACAGGCGATAAAAATTAATACCGGCCAAAGCAAACGTGAAATTGGACGCCATAATTTTTTTGGCCCAATCCCAACCGAAAATAACACCGCCATTTCACTATCGGCATACAAGCGGCCGATCGAAAGTAACAAGCCTAGAAACAAAGCCAGTGGCAAGACCAAGGGCAACCAGCGCAGGGTTCGCAAACCCAATTGCGATAACAATAAACTGGCAGGTACACGACCACGCGCTATTTCGCCTACCAAGTCGGTAAATAAGGCTCCCATACTGACCAGCAGCAATATAACGGCCACCGCAGCAAAGGTCGTAACAAATTCACGCCAGAGATATCGTTCAATTAGAGGCATTGGTTTTAGTTTAAACTTGAGGGCTTGCAAGCTGGGCCTCTTGGGCCCATCTCAACAGTTACCCTCTATTGTACGGAAAAACATCCATGGCCCTCGAATTTCAGATAAATAGCCAAAACCCGCTTCAAACCGAAACCGATTGTTTAGTGGTGGGTGTATATGCCGATAAAAGTCTTAGCCCAAGCGCTAAAGCACTCGATGACGCCAGTGGCGGCCGTTTAACCGCTCTGTTGGACCGCGGCGATGTCTCCGGTAAAACCGGTCGCACCAGCTTTGTCCACGACGTTTCGGGTGTTAAAGCGCCGCGTATTTTAGTTGTGGGTTTAGGCGAAACCGCTAAATTTGCGGTGCCGCAATACATTAAAGCGATTGCTGATGCTGTGCGCGCCTTGCGCGTAGGTCCGGCGAAAAAAATATTAATTACGCTGACCGAAATCGAAGTGAAAGCCCGCGATGCCGATTGGGCCATGCGCCAGGCCGTTATCGCGGCCGACCATGCCGCTTACGAATACACCGCTACCCGCACTAAAAAAGCCGAAGTCACACTGCAACATGTCAGCCTGCAAGCCGATGCGACACTGGCCAAAGCTCTCGGCAACGGTGTTGCGATTGCGACCGGTGTGCAACTTACCCGTGAACTCGGCAATCTGCCGCCGAATATTTGCAACCCTGAATACTTAGCACAACAAGCTCGCAAAATTGCCGCCGAAAATGACGGCGTAACATGCGAAGTGTTGGAACGTGCCGATATGGGAAAACTCGGCATGGGTTCCTTACTCGCAGTCGCACGTGGTTCGGCAAATCCACCAAAACTCATTGTTTTAAAATGGAATGGCGGCGGCGAAGCCAAACCATATGCGCTGGTGGGTAAAGGCATTACTTTTGATACCGGCGGCATCAACCTGAAAACCCAGGGCGGTATCGAAGAAATGAAATACGATATGCTCGGTGCCGGCACGGTGATTGGTACTTTCCTCAGTGCTACCTTGATGAAATTGCCATTGAATTTAGTCATGGTAGTGGCCGCTGTTGAAAACATGCCCGATGCCGACGCCTATCGCCCAAGCGATGTGCTCACCTCGATGAGTGGTAAAACCATTGAAGTGGGAAATACTGATGCGGAAGGTCGTTTGGTCTTATGCGATGCACTGACCTACGTACAACGCTTTGAACCACAAGCTACCGTCGATGTGGCAACGCTTACCGGCGCCTGCGTGGTTGCGCTGGGCAAATATGCGACCGGTTTGATGAGTAAACATGACGACCTCGCCGACGAGCTTTACCAAGCCGGTGAACAAGTATTCGACCGCGCGTGGCGCTTGCCTTTATGGGATGAATATCAAACCCTGATTGATTCGGCATTTGCCGACATCTACAACATCGGCGGCAAGGGCGCTGGCGCAATTACTGCTGGCTGCTTCCTTGCGCGCTTTACCGAAGGCCAACGCTGGGCGCATCTGGATATTGCAGGTACGTCTTGGGACGAGGGACGCAAAGGCATGGCCAATGGCCGCCCGGTCGGCTTGTTGACACAGTGGTTGCTGGATCAAGCGGCTTGAGAAGCGTGAGACGTAAGAGGTAAGACGTAGAGCATTACCCACCATCTCTCGTCTTTCGTTTCTCGTCTCTCATCTACCGTCTCTCCCCTCCCGTCTCCCGACAAACCTATGCCCCGCGCTGACTTTTATCTAATCGCCAAACCCCGCTTCATCGAAAAACCCTTGTTACTGGTTTGCGAGCTCGCGCGTAAAGCCCATGACAGCGGTCAGAGTTTGCTGATTCTGGTGAACTCGATAACGCAGGCAGAAGTATTGGACGATTTGTTGTGGGAGTTTGATCCCGACGCATACATCCCGCATCAAATTGCCGGCTCAGATGAAGACGATGACATAACGCCGGTATTAATCGTCGCACCGGAAACCGATGCCCCGATGCGTGCCTTGGTCATCAATCTTCGTAATACGCCGGTGCCCGGGCAATTTGAACGAGTGCTGGAAGTGGTTCCCGCCGATGCCTCGGCCCGCGAACCCTTACGCGCACGCTGGAAACATTATCAATCGCTAGGATTTGAATTAAAAAAAATTGATATGTGATGCTTTTTTTGTAGGAGTGCGTGCCATAGGGTGTGCTGTGGCGCACCTTGCATAATTTGCCATGTGGTTTATGGTGCGCGACACGCTACCTTCTTATAAAAATTTATTTATTCGCCATCAAGGCTTCGACCGCATCAATAGTCTTCGGCACTTTGTCGCTCAATAGTTGAGGACCTTTGTTGGTGATCAACACATCGTCTTCAATACGAATACCGATGCCCTGATATTTTTCGGGTACGCCTTTTGTACCCGGAGCAACATACACGCCCGGCTCGACGGTAAATACCATCCCGGCTTCGAGCTCGCGAAAATCCCCGGCAATTTTATATTCGCCGACATCATGTACATCCAATCCAAGCCAATGTCCGGTTTTATGCATATAGAATTTTTTGTATGCAGCGGAGGTCAGGTTTTGACTCAGGCTGCCCTTCAACAAACCCAATGACAACAGACCTTCGGTAATTACTTCGACAGCAGCGTCGTGTCCGGCAATCCAGGGCTGGCCGATATGGGCTTTCGATAGAGCAGCGGTTTGC
>JAYUUM010000080.1:0-4497 GCA_043754555.1 Arenimonas sp.
CTTCATTGAAGGCGGCACGCCTGCGGTAATAAAAAGATCGGACGCTTTTTTATGCGCCATCAATTTAAGAAACGAGGTGAAATCAATGCTGCTCATGGCGAACTCCGTGAATGGTGAAACGTGCCCGGGGGAGCCCGTTTCTTTCGGGTCTGTCTAAGATACCGCAACTCGGGCATGGCGTCTGCCCGTTGCGAAGCCTGGCTGGGCAAGCTGCGATTCCTTCACGTTTAGTCTGAACGAATCGCAGTAAGTAAGCACGTTGCGGCAATGCCCAAACCGGGATTTAATCGAAAATACGCTTGTCTTTGGCGTATTCCTGCGCCTGATTCTTGGTGACTAAGCCGCGCTTGACGAAATCGAGCAGGTTTTGATCGAGCGTCTGCATTCCGTAGTTTTGGCCCGTTTGAATAGCCGAATACATTTGGGCTACCTTGTCTTCACGAATCAAGTTGCGAATGGCCGGCACCGCGACCATGATTTCATGAACGGCAATACGACCGCCGCCCACTTTTTTCAGCAAAGACTGTGAAACCACTGCGCGCAGGGACTCCGACAACATCGAACGTACCATCGGTTTTTCACCGGCGGGAAACACATCGATAATCCGATCCACGGTTTTAGCCGCCGAACTGGTATGCAGGGTGCCAAACACAAGATGGCCGGTTTCCGCAGCGGTTAGCGCAAGACGAATAGTTTCAAGATCGCGCAACTCGCCGACCAGAATATAGTCGGGATCTTCCCGCAAGGCCGAGCGTAGAGCTTCATTAAAGCCATGGGTGTCGCGATGCACTTCGCGCTGATTCATCAAACATTTTTGCGAGGTGTGCACAAATTCAATCGGGTCTTCCACGGTCAAAATATGGCCAAACTCGTTTTTATTAACGTGATCGACCATGGCCGCCAAGGTGGTGGATTTACCGGAACCGGTTGGCCCCGTGACTAAAATCAAACCCTGTGGCTGATTGATTAATTCCTGGAAAATTTTTGGGCAGGCCAGCTCTTCCAAAGTCAAAATTTGGCTTGGAATAGTACGAAAGACCGCGCCGGCACCACGATTTTGATTAAATGCATTGACACGAAAACGGGCGAGACCGGGGATTTCGAAACTGAAATCGACTTCCAGAAATTCTTCATAATCGCGGCGCTGTTTGTCCGACATAATGTCGTACACCAGGGAGTGCACTTGCTTGTGATCCAGTGCCGGAATGTTAATGCGACGAACATCGCCATCAACACGAATCATCGGCGGCAAGCCCGCAGAAAGATGTAAATCCGAGGCTTTATTTTTTACCGAAAAAGCCAGTAATTCTGCGATATCCATTGCCAATCTCCCCTAAAGTGCTAGTTGTATGGTGGCACAAGCTATGTCCTCAGGGCAGTATAACCCTCTCGACGAACTCAACAATCCCCGGCATGAATAATCCGTTAGAGCCAGCCTTTCGTAAAATCCTGCACCAGATAGATAACGCTAACTCTGCTGCTGAGCGGCCACAGGCAACGGTGTTGTTGGCAGTTTCAAAAATTCAGCCGGCTTCTGCCGTGCGTCATTTGGCCGCCTTGGGTCAAGGTGCTTTTGGCGAAAATTACGTGCAAGAGGCCATTGCCAAACAACAGCAATTACAGGATTTAGACCTGGAATGGCATCTTATTGGTCCACTGCAATCGAATAAATGTGCCGAAGCAGCCAAGCATTTCGACTGGATACAAAGCCTGAGCCGACTCAAATTAGTCGAACCCTTGAATCGCTATCGAGCCGAGCAACGCGAACCCTTGAACGTACTCATTCAGGTCAATATTGACGGCGAAGCCAGCAAATCCGGTTGTTCCCCAGCTGACATCAACTCGATTGCCGAGGCGGTAGTCAAAGCGCCCCATTTAAAATTGCGTGGCTTGATGGCCATTCCCGAGCCGTCGCCCGATCTGGAAAAGCGCCGCGCCAGCTTTCGTCAATTAAACGACCTTTTTGAACAACTAAAAATACGTTATCCAGTCTGCGATACGCTTTCGATGGGCATGAGTGATGATTTTGAACTCGCGATCCAGGAAGGTTCCACGCTGGTGCGCATTGGTTCGGCGCTATTTGGCGCGCGAAAAGCCTAGCGCCTGCCTTCACTCGCAGACCATAATGATTTAACGCCTTAGAGATTCTTGCCAATGTCAGCACCTTCAAATATGAGCATTACTTTTATCGGCGGCGGCAATATGGCTCGCAGCCTCATAGGCGGCCTGCTCCAGAAAGGTTTGTCGGCTGAAAAAATCAAAGTTTCCGAACCAGTCGCGGTGTTGGCAGAAGGGTTGGCGAAAGATTTTTCGGTAGCAACTTTTAGTGACAATAACGACGCCTGTGCAACTACCAATATCTGGGTGTTCGCAGTCAAGCCACAAGTCATGAAAACCGTGTGTCAGCAGTTGTCGTCGCTGGCACAAACTAACAAACCCTTGATTATTTCCATTGCCGCCGGCATCACATCGCAACAATGTGATGCGTGGTTAGGCGGCAATATGCCCGTGGTCCGAATTATGCCCAACACACCGGCATTGCTCGGCGCGGGGGCGAGCGGTTTATTCGCGAACGCCAATGTCGGCACTGAACAAAAACAACACGCGCAAGATTTGATGCAAGCGACCGGCATTGCCGTCTGGATTGAAAACGAAACCCTGATGGACGCCGTTACCGCAGTATCAGGCAGCGGCCCGGCCTATGTATTTTTATTGGCCGAAGCCATGCAAGCCGCAGGTGTCGCGCAGGGCTTATCGCCTGACGCATCACGTGCGTTGACTAACCAAACATTGCTAGGCGCGGCGCGCATGTTGAGCGAAACCACTGAAGCTGCCGATGTGTTGCGCCAACGTGTTACTTCACCCGGCGGCACCACACAAGCTGCGATCGAAAGTTTTGAAGCCCAGGGTTTTCGGGGCATTGTCAATAACGCGATTGAAGCTGCCACGCAGCGCGGACGTGCATTGTCAGCAGCGAATGATTGATTAATGCACACCATTAGCAATTACATAATATGGCTGTTGGCCGGTATTGTCGGCATTGTGTTGGGAATATTTTTAGCGTCTTCGCTCAACCTTCATCAAACCTTATATATTTTTTTGCTGGCAGGATTGTTTGGAATTATCTTCGTCATAATTGCCTATAAGTTTACAAATTTTTATATCAACCGAATCAGTGGCCGAACGACTTACTTATGGGCCGGACTTGTAGTTTTGACGGCCATGGCTGCTTCGGCATTTTTACTTTTCGAGGCCTACCGGTGAGCATGAATAATACTGCGAAATTCCTAAGCATGACATTTGTCTTTCTTATGATGCTTGGCGCAAATCTTGCCAGCGCACAATTTTTGAAGTCCGGTGATATTCGTGTTTATGCCAACGCCATGGTGAGCTCGCAATTGAATGCCGAAATGGCCCGACAATACGGCATTACGCGTTCTGCATCGCGAGTGTTATTACATGTCGTGGTGCGCGAAGGTACTCCGGGCAAAGATAAAACCCTGCCTGCAAGCATTACTGCGATCGCGATCCGCAAGAATGGAGCGCGCAGCGATATCAACATGCAGCTCACCAAGAATAACAATGATGTCTATTATCTGGGTGAACTCAATATCAATGGCAACGAATCGATTAATTTCGAAATTATCACCGTTATCGAAAAACAAAAACCGATGCGCATGACTTTTTTCCAGGAGTTTTTCAGCCAGTGACTTTATTAATGGTACGCCACGGACAAGCCAGTTTCGGCAAAGCCAATTATGATGAGTTATCTGAACGCGGGCATCTTCAAGCGTATCATTTGGGTCTTTGGCTTGCCGACCATCAACATCAGTTTTCGCATGTACGCATAGGCGGCATGCATCGCCATATACAAACGTTGGACGGCATTGCCAAGGCGTACAAAGAACGTGGCTTAGCATTGCCCGTTGCCGATGTGGATACCGACTTGAACGAGTTCGACCACGGCAGCGTGTTCGCTGCTTACATGCAGAAAAATGCCGATAGCGCAGTTGTAAAAGCCGCTGTAAGTGGCGAAACCCGTGCAACCGGCGCCATGGTTTATGAAGCACTGCTCTCATGGATGAATAATAGTCTGGGTGATTTGCCGGAAAGCTGGAATACCTTCGGCAGCCGTGCTCGCCAAGCCGCTACCCGCCTCCATGATGTGGCCGAAGGCGAAACTCTTGTCGTTAGTTCGGGCGGACTGATTTCGCGAATCGCGCAAGCGGCAATGGAAGTGCCTGACCATCGCGCAATCGATTTAAATATCTCGCTACGTAACTCGGCGCTAAGCGAATTTCATGCGCGTGACAAACATTGGCGCTTGGGAATGTGGAACGCGCTCCCGCATTTGCATAATGCAAAGGAACTATGGACGTATTTTTAAACGGGACTTGGGACTCTCAGAAGTAAGGTTGGAAAACTTTTGAATTTCAAGTTCCCTCCCCCGTGCTCTTGCTTTTTAGAGGGGGAGGGCTAGGGTGGGGGCGGCAGATA
>JAYUUM010000081.1:0-13694 GCA_043754555.1 Arenimonas sp.
TGCGTGTAAGCGCCTGTCGCTAGGGGAGAAATCGTGGGTCTTCTTGGAAATACTAAGGCACCGTTGGTCGGAGTGGACATCAGTTCAACCGCGGTCAAACTATTACAGCTCAGCGAAAGCGGTGGTCGCTATCGCGTCGAGCATTATGCTGTCGAGCCCTTACCGCCGAATGCGGTAGTGGAAAAGAACATCGTCGAGGTTGAGGCGGTGGGTGAGGCGATCAAGCGTGCGGTTGCTCGCTCGGGAACCAAGCTAAAACATGGCGCGGCTGCAGTCTCTGGCTCCTCGGTCATCACCAAGATCATCCCTATGCAGGGTGATTTGGAAGAAGATGAGCTTGAAGATCAGGTTCAAGTAGAAGCTGCCAACTACATTCCTTATCCAATTGACGAAGTCAGTCTGGATTTTGAAGTGCTCGGCCCGGTTCCTAATAACCCTGAGATGATTCAAATTCTCCTGGCCGCATCTAGGACAGAAAATGTCGAGATTCGCCAGACAGCCCTTGAGCTGGGTGGTTTGACAGCTCGAGTAGTCGATGTCGAAGCATTCGCAATGGAAAACGCATTCAGGCTGGTCTCCGATCAGCTATCTGTGCCGCGTGACGCCGTTGTAGCTTTGGTAGATGTCGGCGCGACGATGACAACGCTCAATGTATTGCGTAATCAACGCAGCATTTATACCCGCGAGCAAATTTTCGGTGGTAAACAACTCACTGATGAAGTCATGCGCCGGTACGGCCTGAGTTATGACGAAGCTGGGCAAGCCAAGCGTCAGGGCGGTTTGCCGGAAAGTTATGAAATCGAAGTGCTTGAGCCATTTAAAGAAGCAATGGTGCAACAAGTGAGTCGACTCCTGCAGTTTTTCTACGCCGGTAGTGATTTTAATCGTGTTGATCAAATCGTTCTTGCTGGCGGCTGTGCTTCAATTAACGGCATCGCCCAGTTGATAGAAGAGCAGATTGGTGTTCCTACCGTAATGGCCAATCCATTGGCTAATATGTCTTTGGGACCAAAAGTCCAAGCGCACGCATTAGCACAGGACGCTCCTGCCTTGATGATTGCATGTGGCCTCGCGTTGAGGAGCTTTGACTAATGGCTAAAATTAATCTACTACCGTGGCGTCTTGAGCGCCGCAAACTAAAGCAAAAAGAATTCATTACCATGCTCGCCACGGCTGCTGCTATCGCAGTTGGCCTTAGTATTTTGATCGTCTTGTATTACAACGGCCAAATTAGTGGCCAAGAAGGTCGTAACAACTACCTAACAACAGAAATTGCGAGCATTGATAAACAAATCGAAGATATTAAAGATCTAGAAAAGAAGAAAGCCGACTTGTTATCTCGCAAAAAAGCAATTGAATGCTTGCAAGGGCGCCGTTCTTTGATGGTGCATTTATTTGACGATTTAGTTCGTACGATCCCTGATGGTGTGAAGCTAATCAGCCTCGAGCAAGATGGAAGTAAATTAACTATCAACGGAAACTCTCAGTCAAATGCTAGGGTTAGTGCATACATGCGGAACTTGCAAGTATCGGGTTGGATGAGCCAGCCGGAATTGACCATTATTGAAGCTAAAGGCGGGGACAAGGGGTTGCCCTATCAGTTCACTTTAATCACGACTATTGGTAATCCAAATACAAAAAATGATACAGACGGAACTGTTGCAGGCGCTGTAAATGCACCTGCTGTACCGGCAACTCCTGGGGCGCCAGTAGTGGCGGCCACCCCCGCAGTAGCTGCTGTTGACGGCGCTGAATCAACAGATGATTGTGATTTGGATGCTGGCGTTTCTACGGGAGGTGCCCAATGAGCAAGAAAAAATTTGAGCTTAGCTCCTTGGACATTAATAACACTGGTGCGTGGCCATACCCAGCTAAAGTGGGTGCATGCGTATTCATTGGCGTCATTATCGTGTTCCTGGCTTGGTGGCTAATGATCAGCTCCCGGCAGGAAACTCTAAAATCACTTGAAACTCAAGAAGCAGCTCTTAAACAGACGCTGACAGAGAAGCAAGGTCAGGCAGCCAACTTGGAACCTCTGAGATTGCAGCTGGTTCAGATGGAGCAAATGCTCAAACAAATGCTGCGGCAACTCCCTAGCAAAAATGAAATGCCCGACCTGATCGTCGATATTTCGCAGACGGCGCTAGCGACAGGTATTAACAATGAACTGTTTGAGCCGCAGCCTGAAACCAAGCGCGAGTTCTATGCTGAAAAACCCATCAACCTAAGAATGGTTGGTAGCTACCATCAGTTTGGTGCATTTGTGAGCGGCGTAGCATCATTGCCTCGTGTGGTTATTATGACGATGCATAATATTTCATTGAAACCGAGAAGTCCGACAGATCCAGCTCTGGAGCTTAAAGGAACAGTTCGGACATACCGCTATTTGTCAGAAGATGAAGCCGTTGAAGCAGTACCTGTGGCAGGAGCGAGCAAATGACTAACTTCAGGCGAATCGTGATTCGCGGACTACTTGCTTTAAGTTTTTTAGTGGTGCTTGCAGGATGTACTCGCGGCCAGTCTGACTTGGAAACTTGGGTAGCTAAAACTAAGGCTGAGCCCGCTCCTCCATTGCAGCCGCTCCCTGTTATGCAACAATTTGAAGGCTTTGAGTACGCTGCACAAAATTTACGTGACCCATTCTCGCCTCCGATTCCGGATCGTAATGAAGGCTCCGGCCCCAGACCTGATCCTGAGCGGCGAAAAGAAGTACTCGAAGCGTTCCCGCTCGATAGCATGAATATGGCAGGAACTATTGGCGCAGGAAAAGTCTTGGTTGGCTTGCTCACTGCGCCCGACAAAGTAACTTACAGGATCAAACCCGGGAATTACCTTGGACAAAATGACGGTCGAGTAACAGCAGTTTATGAAGACCGTATCGAGATTGTGGAATTAGTACCAGACGGGGCCGGCGGTTGGTTAGAACGCCAAGCCAAAATAGCCCTAGAAGATAATTGATTGGGGGATAGCATGATGACCGCAAAGACAAATAACGGAGTGAGCATGAACAAGCCACGTGCATGGATGATCAACGTGGCACTACTGGCTTTCGGGCTAGCAGTTGTCATACCCGCGATGGCCGCGAATGTCCTCCAAGATGTTCGATACGCGTCAGCGCCCGGTGGCAAGGTAGATATTACTTTGCAATTCGCCGAACCGGTAGGTGATATTCAAGCCTTTACCACCGACAGTCCACCAAGGATTGCGATTGATCTGCCAGGGATAAGCAACGGACTAAGCGCCCGTCGGATTGCTATTGGCGCAGGTGCAACATCGGCGGTTTCGGCTGCGGAGGCGGGTGGTAGAACCAGAGTGGTGGTCGATTTATTCCGACCCGCTGGTTATACAACACGCAGCAATGGTAATTTATTGGTGTTAACTGTAGACGCTGGCTCTAAAGGCGGTGGTGCGTCGGCAGCGATGGCCTCCGGTAATGATCCGACAAAGCGTTCAGCAAATACGGTTTCAGTTTCCAATATCGACTTTCGCCGTGGAGAAAACGGTGCAGGCCGCATCATTCTGAAGTTCGACGGTGACAATGCAAACGCTGATATGCGCAATGAAGGTAACAAGATTGTTGTTGATGTGAGTAATGCGCAGCTTCCTGAAAGACTACGACGCAAGATGGATGTATCTGATTTTGCCACGCCGGTGGCTAGCTTGGAGCCAAACTCGAATGCTGGTGGTACCCGTTTAGTTATTAATACCGCAGGTAATTCCGACTCGATGGCTTACCAGACCGGCAACGAATATGTCATCGAGATTAGTCCGAAACGCTCAAGTCAGGTTGCATCCAATAAAGTTGCATCAGGACGAGCATCAGGCGCTGTGAATAGTGCAAGTGCACAGCGCTATGGCGGAAAGCCGGTAACATTTAATTTTCAAGATGTTCCGGTACGGACAGTGTTGCAATTGATTGCTGAGGAATCAAACCTGAATATCGTGGCCTCTGATTCTGTTTCTGGAAACCTAACATTGCGATTGATTAATGTGCCGTGGGATCAAGCATTAGAAATAGTCTTGCGTGCGAAATCCTTAGACAAGCGCCGTGACGGCAACGTCGTTTGGGTGGGTCCTCAGAAAGAGTTGTCAGATTATGAACAGGCTCGGGAAGACTCTCGTATTGCACTCGAAACACGCGCCGAAACAGTAACAGAATATATACCTATTAATTATGGCAATGCGGAAGATATTGCGAAACTGTTAACAGACAACAGTAAGGGAGGTTCAGGCGGCGGCGCAGCGGGTGGTGCTCAACAACAGAAGGGCTTTTTATCCTCTCGCGGCAGTGTTAGTTTTGACTCTCGCACCAATACATTGCTTCTTATTGATATCCCGAAAAAGATTCAAGAAATTAAAGAACTGTTGGCCATTCTTGACCGTCCAGTGGATCAGGTTTTGATCGAGGCTAGGATTGTAATTGCGGATCAAAATTACGCGAAAGAGTTAGGCGCAAGATTTGGTGTAAGCACTCCGCATGAAGGCGGAAACCACACTGGAAATTTGAGCGGTAGTCTCGATGCGAACTCGGCCACTATAAACTCAATTAATAGTACGGCCTTAGCAAATGCAAATGCGCAGCGTATTTATGAAACTGCATTGGCGAACGCTATAGCAACCGGTGGTGTTCGGCCAGCACTGCCACCTATTCAAACTGCGACTATCTCTCGTGGCTTAATAACAAATTTAGCGGTGCAAAACCCGGCTGGTGCTTTGGCTTTCTCGGTACTCAATGCTGCTGGTGCACTTGATGTAGAGCTTTCGGCTTTGGAAGAATCAGGTCGTGGTGAAATCGTGTCTAATCCAAGAGTAATCACCAGCAATCAGCGTGAGGCGATTATTCGTCAGGGTCAAGAAATAGGCTATGTCACATCTACTCCGGGTGCCAGCGGTGCGCAAGCTGCATCAACGGTAGCGTTTAAAGAAGCATTGCTTGAGTTAAAAGTGACTCCAACAATCACACAAGATGGCAGAGTGTATTTGACTATTGCCATCAAGAAAGATGATGTGAGTGGATTTACCCAGACATCGGCGGGCTCTGTGCCGTCATTTACTAAGCGTGAGGTCAACACCGCAGTATTGGTCGAGAATGCACAAACAGTAGTTATCGGTGGAGTGTATGAATTCAGGAACCGCGATGATGTGAAAAAGGTGCCTTTCATAGGTGATCTGCCTTTCTTTGGTAACTTCTTCCGTAATAAAGCCAAGACAGATAGAAAGGCTGAATTGCTTGTGTTTATTACACCCCGTGTTTTGCAAACAGCGCGTGCGCCGACTCAGGTGATTACTCCGCGTGAATACCGTAATTGATTAATTTGTTTATTACATAACAAACAGGGCCGCATATGCGGCCTTGTTTTTTTGTAAGATACGTTAGAAATAGAGCGTCTTGTCGCGCGCAACTACGAGTGCCCATTATGGATCGCATAGTTCTAGAAAAAGGCCAAGTGCTGTTCAAAGAGGGCGATCCGCCTACGGTGGCTTACCTGATTGAATCGGGTGAAATCGAGATTAGTACTCACCAAGCTGGTGAGCTTTTAGTTTTGAGCAAGCTGAGTGCTGGTGAATTATTAGGCGAGATGGCGGTGATCGACGATGCTCCGCGTACTGCGAATGCCATCGCTTTGACTGACTCGGTCTTGTTTCAAATTGATCGAACCCAAATTTCAGAGCGGCTCGCTGGCACCGATCCGATTATACGTGCGCTTCTCGAAGGCCAGCTCAAGCGCTATCGCGGGGCATTGGCCGCCATGCAAGGTAAAGAGGTACACAAAAACGATATCGATACTGCCTCCGAGAAATTAGGTATTGGGAAGATTCGTCTCGAATCGCAATTGCGCGAAGCACTGAGTACCGGTGGTCTGGATGTTCGTTATCAACCATTACTGCATGTGCAGAGCAACAAAATTGCCGGTTATGAAGCTTTGGTGCGCTGGAATCATCCAGAACGCGGACCCATATCACCGGTAGAGTTTGTGGCATTGGCTGAAGAAACCTCGCTCATCGTCCCAGTTGGCGAATATGTATTTGATACCGCCTGTGCCGCGGTGAAAACATTTATCGAACATGGCGCCGATCCCAAACCATTTATCGCGGTGAATGTTTCAGCGCGACAACTATCGCACCCTGGATTAATTGAGCGCATTGTCGCGCGAGTGGATGCCGCCGGTTTGCCGCAGGGCAGCTTGAAAGTGGAAATTACCGAAAGCCAAGCATTGAATTACGAGATGGTGGAGAAGGTGATTTCGCTTTGCCATAGTCACGGCATAAAAGTGGCACTCGACGATTTTGGTACTGGATATTCGCACCTTACACATTTGCACAGATTGGCTTTCGACACGATGAAAGTGGATCAGGCGTTTACCCGTGCCATGCTCGAACATCCTCGTTCTATGGCATTGGTGAAGGCCATTGTTGCGATGGCAAAAGCCATTGATGCCGATATTGTTGTTGAAGGTATTGAAACCGAGGCCATGCTGCAAGCCTTGCGTGATTTAGGTTGTGATTATGCTCAAGGCTATCTGATTGGCAAGCCGCAAACGCTGGAAGAATTACTGAAGCGTTGAGCTTAGAGGTCCATTTAACGGGTTTTGCTGAGCTTCAATAGTGTAAGCTTGAACCTTAATTGTCCAATTGTACCGGGGAAACAAATGAAGTCACTAGCCATGCGCGTCATCGCCATGCTCGCGTTTTTTCTACCCTCGATTGCTAATGCAACTGCGTCCTCCAGCGGCATAGATCATGCGATTGAATCTTTCGTACTGCCGATCACCGATGCCATTGCAAAGGCGGTTTTCAGTGCGGTTTCGATTGGCGGCGTGGAAGTGCCGCTCATTTTAGGCTGGCTAATTGCCATTGCTTTGTTTTGCACGTTTTATTTCAACTTCATCAATTTCCGTGGATTTTTACTCGGGTTTCGCTTGGTTCGTGGTGACTATAGCGATGGCAAGTCTGAAGGTGAAACCAGCCACTTTCAGGCTCTAGCGACAGCACTTTCCGGGACAGTTGGTCTTGGAAATATCGCCGGTGTAGCTCTTGCGATCTATCTGGGTGGACCTGGCGCCGCTTTCTGGATGATTGTTGCAGGCATTCTAGGAATGGCTTCCAAATTCTGCGAATGCACACTGGGTGTCAAATACCGACAGGTGAATGCAGACGGCACCATTTCTGGTGGTCCGATGTATTACCTGTCTCGCGGAATCACTGAAGAATATCCAAGGCTAGCGCCACTCGGCAAAGCATTGGGTTTCCTATTCGCGCTGTTCTGCATTGGCGGTGCAATTGGTGCCGGCAATCTATTTCAGTCCAATGGCATGATGCAGGCATTGATGTTGATTACCGGTGGTGAAGAAACCAGCCCATTGAGAGATTATGGCTGGCTGTTCGGCGTGGTCCTTGCTCTACTCGTCGGCGTCGTAATAGTGGGTGGCATGAAAAAAATTGCCAGCGTTACCGATAAGTTGGTGCCACTGATGGCGGCTATTTATTTGCTCGGTGGCATGGTGGTCATTATCGCGAATATCGAAAAATTACCTGATGCCATCATAACCATTATCAATGGTGCATTTACCCCGCAAGGTATTGCCGGTGGTGCAGTCGGTGTGTTGTTGATCGGCTTCCGTCGTGCCGCTTTCTCGAATGAAGCGGGTATCGGTACAGCTGCGATTGCCCACTCTACAGTGAAGACAAAATACCCGGTAACCGAGGGTTTGGTTGCTACATGGGAGCCCTTCATAGATACCGTCATTATTTGCACGATGAGTGCTTTGGTTATCGTGATTTCCGGTGTAGCCACAGTGCCGGGTGCTGGCCCCAATGGTGTTGCCTTGACGGCAGCGGCCTTCGGCAGCGTAGTCAGCTGGTTCCCTTATGTGTTGGCCATCGCTGTTTTTCTATTCGGCTATTCAACGATGATTTCATACGCCTACTACGGCGAGCGCGCGGCCATGTATTTGTTTGGAAACAACAAGACGGTCTCGACAATTTATAAGTTCATCTTTATTGGCGCAACGCCGATTGGCACGGTGGTCAGTTTTTCCCGTTTGGCGGACTTCTCGGATGCCGTCTATTTCCTGATGGCGATTCCTAACGTGATCGGCATGTATTTGTTGGCCCCTGTTGTGAAGCGCGAACTGGCCGAGTTTATGCAGAAGCTAAAATCGGGTGAAATAAAAAACGTACGTGAAAATCCAAACACTCTGATGGGCTCACCCTGAGTTATCACTATGCAATCACCAGCAATTTCAGAAAGCAAAAAAACGCCTTTGCATATCAAGATGCTCATTGGCTTCGTCGTCGGTATTGTTGCTGGCGTGCTGGCGCATATATATGCATTTGAACAGCCATGGTTAACGGGATTTATCGAATGGGTAACACGGCCAGCAGGCGATATTTTTCTACGCTTGCTGTTTATGCTGGTAATCCCGTTATTGTTTTCCGCATTGGTATTAGGTGTTGCCGAGCTGGGTGATTTGCGTAAGCTGGGCCGTATTGGTTGGCGTACTTTGGCTTACACGGTAATTGTGTCTTCGCTAGCAGTATTGATTGGTGTCGGTTTAGTAAACGTAATTCGTCCTGGCGATGGTATTGATGCTGCAACCCGTACCGAATTACTTGCAGGTGCTGCTGAACGTGCTGCCACGATTACTGGTAACTCCGCCGCTGCGCCAGCAACAGGCATGCAGCTGCTCGTTAATATCGTTCCGAAAAATATTGTTGAAGCGGCGTCAAAAAACGATATTTTGGGGGTGATGTTTTTTGCTCTAATGTTTGGCATTGCCTTGTGCGTTGTACGAACGCCCGCAACACAGACATTTCAACAGGCGGTGCAGGGCATTTATGACGTGGCGATGTGGCTAATCGACAAAGTCATTCGATTGGCACCCTATGCTGTGGCTTGTTTGATGTTTAATCTCACTGCCGAATTGGGTCATGAAGTCCTTTTCAAATTATTTGCTTTCGTCGGCACGGCTGTGTTGGCGATGTCAATACATCAATTTGTTGTCTATCCGCTGGTATTGAAATTTGGTGCCGGTGTTTCGCCAATAGATTTTTTTAGAAAAATTCAAGAAGCCATGTTGACCGCGTTTTCAACCGCTTCGAGTAATGCGACATTACCTACTTCATTAAAAGTGGCCGAAGAGCGTTTGCATCTGCCCAATCAGGTTAGTCGGTTTGTTCTGACTGTCGGCGCAACCGCCAATCAAAACGGTACTGCCTTGTTTGAAGGCGTCGCAGTTTTATTTCTAGCGCAGTTCTTTGGCGTTGATTTAAGCCTGACCCAGCAATTTACCGTGGTCATGATTTGTATCCTCGGCGGCATAGGCACGGCCGGAGTTCCGGCGGGCTCGATACCCGTGGTTGCCTTGATTTTGGGTATTGTGGGCGTGCCAGTGGAAGGGATTGGCTTGATTTTAGGTGTCGATCGCTTTCTGGATATGTGCCGCACTACGCTCAATGTCACCGGTGATTTGGTTATTGCCACCGCAGTTAGTCGAGGTGAAACCGATTCAGAGCCAAGCAGCACGGCTGCCTGATAAGTTTTTACACGTCAATCGCGACATCTCAGCCAGTCTCTGAGAAAATAGGCTGCCCGACGATCTGGGCAGCCCCTTTCTGAATGAGCCGCCCCAATGCCGATTACCCAGCCGAGCCGTCGCGATCTTGCCAATGCTATTCGTTTTCTAGCGGCCGATGCCGTAGAAGCGGCCAAATCCGGACATCCGGGCATGCCGATGGGTATGGCCGATATTGCTGAAGTGCTCTGGAACGACTTCTACACGCACAACCCGAATAACCCACTGTGGTTTAACCGCGATCGTTTTGTGCTGTCCAACGGCCACGGCTCGATGTTGCATTACGCATTGCTGCATTTGTCGGGTTACGACTTGCCGATTGAAGAACTAAAAAAATTCCGTCAATTGCATTCAAAAACCGCTGGGCATCCAGAAGCCAGTGAAACGCCCGGCATTGAAACTACGACCGGTCCGCTTGGTCAGGGTCTGGCGAATGCGGTAGGTTTTGCGTTAGCCGAAAAATTATTGGCGCAACGTTTTAATCGTCCTGAATTTTCTATTATTGATCACAACACTTGGGTATTTCTGGGTGACGGTTGTTTGATGGAAGGCATTTCGCATGAAGTGGCTTCACTGGCAGGAACTTGGGGTTTAGGTAAATTAACGTGTTTTTGGGATGACAATAAAATCTCGATTGACGGCAATACCGATGGTTGGTTCACCGACAATACGCCTGCACGTTTTGAGGCTTATGGTTGGCAAGTTATCCGTGGGGTTGATGGTCACGACAGTGATGAAATTATTCAAGCGATTAAAACCGCGCAAGCAGAAACCGACAAACCTACCTTGATCTGCTGCCGTACCGTCATTGGTTTTGGTTCACCCAATAAAGCCGGTAAAGAATCGGCACATGGCGCACCGCTGGGCAAGGATGAACTCGACGCCGCACGTAAACAATTGAACTGGCCACATGCTGCTTTTGAAATTCCGGAAGAAATTTACGCCGGATGGCGCGCAGGCAACGCTGGTTTGGTGCGTGAAGAACAATGGAATCGCTTGTTTGATTCCTATTCGAACGCATTTCCAAACGAAGCAACGGAGCTGACTCGTCGTTCGCATGGCATATTGCCGGAAACTTTTGCCGATGATGCCAATGCCTATATCGCAAAGCTACAAAGCGAAGGTCCGGTTGTTGCTTCGCGGAAGGCATCGCAAATGGCCATCGAAGCTTTTGCACCTTTATTGCCTGAATTGATTGGTGGTTCGGCCGATCTTGCGCATTCGAATCTGACGCTGTGGAAAGGAAGTAAGTCGGTGGCATCGACAGATCCCGATGCCAACTACGTGTATTACGGTGTTCGCGAATTTGGCATGAGCGCAATTAGTAATGGGCTGGCACTGCATGGCGGTTTCCTGCCTTACGATGCAACTTTTTTAGTGTTTTCGGATTACTCGCGTAATGCCTTGCGGATGTCGGCATTAATTCCCGCCCGTAGTATTCATGTATTTACCCATGACTCGATTGGCTTGGGTGAAGATGGCCCAACGCATCAGCCAGTCGAACATATGGCGTCATTGCGCTACATCCCAAACAATGATTTGTGGCGTCCATGCGATGCCGTCGAATCGGCGGTGTCATGGAAAAAAGCGATTGAACGACAAGATGGTCCGACCTGCCTGATTTTTTCACGACAAAATTTGGTGCATCAACTTCGTGATGAAAAACAAGTCGCCAATATTGAACGTGGCGGTTATGTATTGCATGATGCGACGGACTTCAACATCATCTTAATAGCTACCGGTTCCGAAGTTGAGCTTGCAATGCAAACTGCAAAGCAATTGGACACCCAAGGTATCAGGGCGCGAGTGGTATCAATGCCGAGCACCAATACCTTCGACAAGCAAGATACGGCCTATCGTGAATCCGTGCTGCCGGCAGCATGTCGCAAGCGTGTCGCGATTGAAGCGGGCGTTACCGATTTCTGGCGTAAATATGTCGGTCTTGATGGCGCGGTGATTGGTATTGATAGTTTTGGTGCATCGGCTCCGATAGATGCGCTCTATAAACACTTCGGCATCACCGTTGGTGCGGCAGTTGCTGCGGCGAAAGCGCTGTAGCTGTATGACCGAAATATTGACATTCCTGCAGCAGACTGCAGCCATCTGGTGGGTCTGGTTGATTGTGGCTTTCGTGATGGCGGGTTCGGCTGCATTCTCGGGAATGTTTGCGTTGGCTTCGGGCACTGCTTTCGGCACTCATTACCACACGCTGACCTCGCGTCAGCGTTGGATGAGTCGCTTCGCTTTGTATAGCGCCATATTGACCTGCTTTTTTACAACCATTGTTGGATTTTCCGCCGCGATTTATTGCGTGGTTTTGTTGCTGCGTTAATTTCCGTAGGAGCGGTGTAAGCCGCGAATGCCTGAAAGATTCGCGACTTACACCGCTCCTACGGGTTCATTTACTTATCAAACTTTACGCAACCAATTACCCCTTTTTTTAAATTGATTTTTACGGATATCTTTTTCCTGTTCGGCAACGTAGTGATACAAGCCATTCATGGATTTAATAGTGACGTAGCGACCAAGGTCAATCGACTTGCCGTCACCCAGTAATTTCGAAATGCCGGCATTTTTACCAGACATTTCTTTATAGCGTTTAGTTACGTCGGCTTTTGCAGTGGCGTCGGCAACAATCGGCATGAATAGAGAATGATTTCATATCAACGCTAACCAGCGCTGGTGCCCACCACCAGCGCGATTATTGTTTCACTCATTAATCTTGTAATTTACCGGTACCAAGGCCAGCGCAGGAATTGCGATACCCTGATGCATGGCCGGATGAAAACGCCATGTTGCCAACACGTGTTTCATCGCATTTTTATCGAGCTCGCGATAGCCACTGCTTTTCTTGATGCTGGCATCGATCGGCCTTCCATCGGCACCTACTTTGACCAGCAACAATACCGTGCCTTCTTCGCCATTGCGTATAGATAGCGGTGGGTACTTTGGCGCGGGTGCATATTCCGTGCTTAGGCTAATTGGACCGCTGGGTGGTTGGATGTATTCATCGATAATTTCAGTTTTTGTCTCAATGTAGGGAACATCCATCTCGCCTCCCTCCACTACGACGAGCGGCGGCGTCTCGACCTTGGCCGTAGTTGTTGGGGTTCTAACTAAAGGTACCAACTCAGGTTTACGAAACACATTGATAATTGGAGGAGGTGGCGTCACAGGCAAGATTGGTTTTACATCTTCCGGCACAGTTATCTGCTCTTCCATCTCAGCTATGGGCGGCATATAACTCATCGGCGCCATTAGCAGCATAAAAGCGGCGACATGCATGGCCATCGCGGCAGCTATGCCGCCAATGCGTGGCGGGCTGAGGGGTTCATTTAAGTGGACTAAAGCTTGGCTCATGGCGCACCTCCTGCGTTGGATAAGTGCATTAACGTGCCATTGATAAAAGTGGGGTTAAACTTAACCACAAGCAGCTATTAAATCGCGTAACGGCAGAACTTCATCGGGTATTCATTCGCTAAGTTCAAACTGGCTATCCCTGAAACAGGAGTTGTTCTTATGAATTTTCGCAATTTGTTACTCGCATTGGGCTTAGCTTTCAGTTTCAATGCCCAAGCCCAAGTTGATAGTTACACATTTGGCTTTAATCCCCGCACTGGCGATATCTGGATGGACACACAGCTCAGTGATATGAACCGATATGAGCGCGATGACCGCAATTATTTCATTGATGATGTAGTCAATAGTTTCGGTGCACCGCGTTACGTGGTAACCGAATATATTGTTGATCGCCGCTGGGCACCTGGTGACGTTTATTACGGCTGCGCGCTGGCTTATCAGCTTCGAGTACCTTGCCAAAATGTGTTGCGCGATTATGATAAAAATCATGGGCAAGGCTGGGGCGTTATTGCTAAGCGTATGGGCATCAAACCTGGCTCGGCAGCTTTTCATGCCTTAAAGGGCAAGGTGGGTAAGTCGAACGGCAAGTTCAAGACCAAGGGTCATGGCAAAGACAAGGGCTCGAATAAGCATGGCGATAGTGACCAGGGCCCAGGTAAGGCAAATAAAGGCGGCAAATCGAAAGACATGGGCAAGCCTGCTAAAGGCAAGGAAAAGAACGGTAAAGGCCACTAATGATTCAAGGCTCTGACTGGACTA
>JAYUUM010000082.1:0-4474 GCA_043754555.1 Arenimonas sp.
CTGTCGAGGCGTCAGGGCGCAGCAAGCAGGCGCCCCTACAATTTGTCTACTTTTTCTTTCGCCAATGGTTTTTTGCAAGTAAGTTCGTAAAGCTCTTTGGTCTTCATCCATTCGCGTTGGCTTTTGGTATTGTTTATTTTCTCCCACCAGGCTTGGCATTGTTTGTCTTCTAGCGGGCTCAACGTATCAGGGTCATCTTCATCATCGGCAATCACGCGACCATAGCCACCGTTAGGCACAAAGCCGCAACCGCCGCCCAAGGCCAATACCGAAACCTTGCAGACTAATTTGACACCGGGATTCCCCGGCACAGGAATCTTGATTTCTTTCGTGGTTTTTTCGACGGCTTTTTCCAATAATTCCGTCAATATATCCTGATCGGGTTTCCAGGCCTGTTCAAATTGGGTCGGGTTGAAATCAATCGCCGGCGGGCGCTTTAGAAAAGTACCCGCTAATTCCAAATCCGGATTTTGAAAATCAAAGCGCTTGCTAGGTAAATTGGCGGCATCCAGTTTTTCTATGAAATCATCCGGCAACCTGATACGGCCAGTATCATCGTAAATCCGAAGCGGCTGAATAGCTTTTTCCAGATTTGTTTTCGTATCAACAATAAGTTCGCTGCGTGCAGGCAACTGAACAGTGTCTGGTACTGGTTTCTTGGATACCTGTCGCTCGACGCGCATGTCCGGCAAAACTTCAACGGGGACGGGCTTCGGCGCCGCCTGTAGAAACTCCAATACGGTGATCACTTCTTCAGGCAAATATTTTTTAGAAAGTCCAAACTCTTTGTTCAACAAAAAAAAGAACAGCGCATGCAGGCCAATGGCAAAACAAAAAGGCAATAATCGTTGTGAGAAGATTGATGAATTTTTAACATCATTATTTAGAAGCTTATTCGGCGCATAGGCGCTGAGATGAAATAATTCATTCTGCTCGTAATTTTCAATCACACATTGCCCTCGGTCGGGCATCAGAAAACTAAACCGGAATAAAGTTCCGCCTGCCTATACAGTACGCTCGATATAAGGCGCTTCGCCTTTGTCATGATCGGTTGCGTCACGCACCGCCTTCAATTCTGGAATGCGGGCAAGTAATGTTTTTTCGATACCTTGTTTCAAAGTCACGTCGGCCATGCCACAACCCTGGCAACCGCCACCGAAACGCAAATACACGGTACCGTCGGCATCCAGCGAGGACAAAGTGACATTGCCTTTATGCGATGCCAATTGTGGATTAATTTCAGAATCGAGCAACCATTGCACGCGCTCTATCAAACTTGAATCGCCTTTCGGTGCTTCACCTTTAATACGCGGTGCACGAATATTTAATTGACCGCCAGTGGCTTGTTCCAGATATTCAATTTCAGCACCATCCAGAAATTTGACGCTAGCGGCATCCACGTAAAGCGTAAAACCCGTGCAATCCAGCGACCACTCATCACCGAGCAAATCGGCGTTATCACAAAACTCCAAACGTGCATCTGCCCGTGGTGTACCGGGGTTCACCGCAGAAATACGGATACCGATTGCATCACCGCCCTGACTATCGAGTAGACGACGAAAATGGGATTGCGCAGTTTCGGAAATAGTAATCATGGCGCAATTTTACCGCATTGCAGGCTAAAATCGCATGAATTACCGGAGTGTAGCCCAATGTCGATTCTCGAAACCCTCGCCCAACGCCACTGCAAAGCTTTGAAAGGTCCTGAACACTTGCTGGCGACCGACGCCGTAGCGACTTATCTGGTGGCACTGAAAGACTGGAACCTGATTGAAAACGACCATGCCATCAATAAAACCTTCCATTTCGACAATTACTACAAAACAATGGCATTCGTGAATGCCCTCGCCTTCATCGCCCACCGCGAAGACCATCACCCAGACCTTGGCGTGCATTACAACCGCTGCCATGTACGTTTCTCAACGCATGATGTTGGCGGCCTGAGCCAAAATGATTTTATTTGCGCGGCGAAGCTGGAGAGTCTGGATTACAAGTAATTGTTGTCGGCCGCAAGCGAACTCCTAAAAAATTAATTTTCGTAGGAGAGCCCTTGGGCTCGACCTTACAAATTCTCGCTATTACGCCGCATATTGCTATCACCCATCATGATCGACCATAGTTTTCCAAAGCGTTTAAACACGCTTTCTTCGATATAGGGTACGCCGTGTTTCTGGCATATAGCTTTTAATTGGGGTGCGGCCTGGCGATATTTCAGCATCGGCAAATCCGGCCAGACATGATGCTCGATCTGGTAATTCAGATAAGCGACCATGAAGTCTCGCAAGTCAGTACCACTCGGATAGTTCACCGAACCGGTGACTTGTTGCACATAAAATTCGGCTTTGTTTTTAAAGCTTTTATCGAAACGATAAACATCGTCGCCGGTATGATTGGGCGCGATAATCACGAATGAAATTACGTTAGCAACTATCTCGGCCAAAATTGAATTGATCAGTACTGCGCTCCACGCCCAGACGCCCAATGGTAAAAATAGTGCCGGAATTACACCAAATCGAATCAGGGCATAAGGCAATACGCAACGCAAATAAAATTCCACACCCCACGGAGTTACCGGAAAGATGACGCGTTCGCCGGGAACAATATAACAATCGACCGAGCCCATGGTCGGCAGCGGTTGTGCTTTTGCCTGCTCGGGGGTCTGCGCCTTTATTTTGCGATGTTGTTTTAGCGCCCAAAAAGTATTGGGTGCGTAATACGTCAATTTCCAGGTCATCATCACAACAATGACCGATAGCCATTTCAAAACGCGTGGCATTCTTTTGTCACGAATAAACCAGGCATTGCGTTCGACCAAATCCGGGTCATCCTGCTGTCCGGTATTGTAGTGATGCAAATGATTATGTTCGTGCGCCCAAGCGGCGGGATGCAACCAATCCAACCAGTCGATAAAACGCCGCCAGCCCATAGCAAACTGGGTACTTTTAAAACGCTCCGGCACATTGGGCACTGCGTCATAACCCCGATGCATAACGTGATGCGTGACTGTGCCCCAACGCGCTACATTGCCAATGCCAATGAACAGCGCAGCAATTGGATTAGGAACTATCCATGCAAAAGCATATCCCAGCAGGGTGCAGGTCCTTCCCCAGCGCTCCATCTTGCGTAAGTGTGCAATATCACTGTCGCCAAGATCGGCTTTCAGTTTTGCGTGCAAAGCCTGAACATCATTGGCAAAAGCTTGATAGTCAATGGACTCAAGTGACGCAACACCAACGTGACTAATTTCGCGTTCGGGTTCGTCGTTGACAGGAAGTTGAAGTGAGTCAGTCATTCAGCACTAATTTCCGAGAAGATAAATTAATAAGCAGTCAGAGTATCATCGCATTATCGAAACAATAAAACTGTGCGTAGTCTCGTGCTTCATAAAGGGGAAAAAGATGTTCACAAAAGCCATTGTACGTGTACCTGCTGCAAACTTCGCCGACGGTTTGACTACGGTCGATATAGGTGCTCCGGATTTTGCAAAAACTATCGAGCAACACCAAGCATACTGCGATGTCTTGGCCCGGTGCGGTTTATCGCTCATCCGATTAGACGCCGACCCCAAACATCCCGATTCCACGTTTGTAGAAGATGTCGCCATAGTGACTGAGCATGGCGCAATCCTGACCCGGCCGGGTGCTGAAAGCCGTGCAGGTGAAGTAGAAAATATCAAATCCAGTTTATCGCCATTTTATTCGCAGTTACCGGATATAAAAGCACCCGGCACTCTCGATGGTGGTGATATTTGCGAGGCCGATAATCATTTTCTTATCGGTATTTCTTTACGAACCAATGAAAATGGTGCGAAACAATTGTCTGATTGGTTGACGAGCCATGGCTACACTTTCGCCTTTGTAGATATTTGTTCGGTCCCCGGCATTTTGCATTTGAAGAGCGGTATCTCGTATATAGGCGATAACCGGATGGTCGTGATTGATGCGCTAGCCGATCACCCCGCATTTAAGAGTTTCGAACTTATCCGCACACAAACCCATGAGGACTACGCCGCCAATTGCGTTCGTGTGAACGATCACGTGTTGATGGCAAGCGGCTTTCCGATTCTGCAAAATACTCTCGAAAAGCTTGGCTATTCCATGATCACGCTCGATATGTCCGAATACCAAAAAATGGACGGTGGCTTGAGTTGTCTTTCACTACGTTTTTAGTTCAAAACAATCAGGTTTAATACAATCAGCATGAATGTTTCGCTGAATGCCTTACTTTTTTAACAGCGATGCATGACCCGATAAACATAGCCATTTTCCATCCCGTAGAATCCATGTGTCAGTAAAACGCACCCAATAGTCGAATGGTTTGCCATCGCGGACAAAGACCTGATGCAAATCTGCAATCACCATAGCCGTATCTCCATGAACACGAATATGCAGATTGCTGGTCTCGTTCAAACTGAATTTGGTATTGGCTGCTGTGATATCTGCAACCACATCAGCTTTTCCATACATGGTGGAAT
>JAYUUM010000083.1:0-4466 GCA_043754555.1 Arenimonas sp.
TGAGGATTTACGCATCAATACGCCAGCAACAGAAAAAGGTAACCGCAAAAACCAGGAAATCCGTGTACCCAAGGTACGTGTGATTGGTGCGGATGGGGAGATGGTCGGTGTACTTTCACGCGATGAAGCACTGAGCCTGGCCGAAGAATCCGGAATGGATTTGGTGGAAATTCAGCCGCAGGCTGATCCGCCGGTATGTCGCATTATGGACTACGGCAAATTTAAATTTGAACTCCAGAAGAAAGCCGCCGCTGCGAAGAAAAAGCAGAAGGTTGTTGAAATCAAGGAACTCAAATTCCGCCCCACCACCGATGTTGGCGATTACGATATCAAGATGCGTAACTTGCGCCGCTTTCTAGAAGAAGGCGACAAGGTCAAGGTCAACATCCGATTCAAAGGTCGCGAGATGAGCCATCAAGAACTTGGGCTTGCTATGGCCAAGAAAATTGAAGCTGATTTGGCCGACGAAGTCGTGATTGAACAACGCGCCCGCCTAGAAGGCCGCCAGATGATCATGATGGTTGCTCCGAAGAAAAAATAATAAGCATTAGGTGCGCTTCAGCGCACCGATGTTGCGCCAAAATTAAATGGTGCGCTTATGCGCACCGCATAGTTTGTTTCGATCATCCTGCCGAGCAAATGTGAAAAATCACTATGACTCACGATGCGCATGAAGATTTAGCACTAGTCATCAGCGTGCCGCCAAGCGTAACGGCTGATCAAAAACCAGCCTTCGAAAATCTTTATCTCCAGTTACGAAAAATTGCTAGACGCGAGCTTGGCAGTCGTCCGCGCACAATGCTTAACACCACCGCTTTAGTTAACGAAGCCTATCTAAAAATTTATGGCACGAATAACTCTGTCGTCGAGCGCGACAGCTTTTTAGGGCTTGCTGCTAAAGCAATGCGCTGCGTTCTCATTGATCATGTGCGCAGTGCCTTGGCTGACAAGCGTGGCGGCGGTCAAATGCATATTACTTTGAATGCGCATGACGTCAGTGATGAGGATAATCGGCACGTTGATTTATTGGAAATTGAAGATGGGCTTAAAGCCCTGGAAAAACTCGACCAGCGTTTAGTGACGGTAGTGGAGTGTCATTTTTTTGTCGGCATGGAGTTTGCAGAAATTGCACGGCATCTTGGCTTAACCGAACGCACGATACAACGTGACTGGCGGCGTGCACGAGCATTTTTGCAAGCGCGAATTCAGCGCGGTTAAACATGAACGATTTCGCTTCAGAACAGAACCGCTGGGAAAAGCTATCTGCGTTGTTCGACGCCGCCAGTGAACTTGCTATTGATCAGCGCAAAGCATTTTTAGATCAAGAATGTGCTAACGATATGGCCATGCGGCAGGAATTGGAACGCATGCTGGCAGCCGATACCGCTTCAGGCCTGCTTGATCAAAAAATCGAAGTCATCGCGAATATCCAATCGAACAACGCCACGATGCACGAGGATGCTGAACGACATATTGGTACGACTATCGGCGGCTGGAAAGTGGATGCCGTGCTTGGTTACGGCGGTATGGCTACGGTGTGGTCAGTGCAACGTGAAGTCGATGGCATTACCCAGCACGCCGCGTTGAAACGGCTTCATAAATTCTGGTGTGATAGCGCGCAGTCCGATCGGTTCCTGCAGGAACGTCGAATATTGGCATCGCTATCGCATCCTTACATTGCGCGATTATTCGATGGCGGTATGGACGAGGGCCTACCATGGTTCGCACTCGAGCGCGTCGATGGTCTTCCGTTGACTGAATTTGCCGACACGCAAAAACTAGGGTTGCGGGACCGAATGAAGTTGATGATTCGGATCTGCGATGCCGTACAGCATGCGCATGAGCGCTTTGTCGTACATCGCGACTTAAAGCCTAATAATATTTTGATTGATTCCGATGGTCATCCAAAAGTACTGGATTTTGGTGTTGCAAAATTATTGGAAGAGTTGTCTGCGGGGGCGACCCGTCATGGTGCTGCTGGATATACGCCAGGTTACGCAGCGCCGGAACAAATGCGCGATGGGCTGATTACGGCTGCGACCGATGTTTACGCGTTAGGCGTTATCCTTTTCGAATTGCTGGTCGGCCAATTGCCATTCCGGTTCGATCCTAATGACGTCGTTGCCGTTAGCAAGGTGATTACCAGTATTCCGTTGCCAAAACTTGACACTGTGATTCAAGAAGGTTCTGAAAAAGAAGTGGCGGACCGCTTCGCAAAAAGAAATACCAAGCTATCGAGTTTCTCGCGTTTTGTTCGCGGTGATATCACCCATATTTTGCAAACGGCATTGGCCAAAGAGCCAGAGCGGCGTTATCCGAGTGTGGAAGCAATGTCGGCTGACTTACGCCGTTTTCTAGATGGTAATGCCGTGTCGGTTTCCGGTGACACCGCTCTTTATCGATTAAAAAAATTCATTGGCCGAAATCCTTGGGCTGTTGTCATGGCGACAGCAGCCAGTATTTTTTTACTGACCGGAATTGTCGGGGTGCTGATTCAAACAAGACAGGCGCAACGCGAAGCGAGTAAAGCTGTTGCCGAAGCAAAACGTGCCGATACCGAAGCGGCTCATGCCAAGCGTGAAGTGGAAAGACTGAGTGCTACCAATGATTTTTTATCGGATGTATTTGGTGGCGCGGAAGAAAGTGTATCCGGCACACCCAATATCACTTTGGAAAAAGCACTCGACACGGCAGTCAATCGCGCAATGGAGGCGCACAAAAGCGAGCCTGAGTTGGCGGTTCGCGTGTTGATTGCAGCAGCCAATAGCTATTTGGCAATGGGCAAGACCGATCGCGTAAAAGCGATGGTTAAACAAGGTCTCGACATACAGCAGAGTGAACTACCGAATGCATTGGAAGATCGCGGATATCTATTGTCTTTACAAGCCTATCTACTGGCCGGCACTCAGCCTGAAAAGTGCTTGCAGCTTGCAAAAGAGGCCGTTGCATTGCATCGCAAAGCCAAGGACAGCAAAGGCATGGTCAATGCACTTTCAATTCTGGTTATAGCCCAGTATGGAATTAATGATATTGAGGGCGCTTTAAAAACATCGCGCGAAGCCGTGGCGGTAGTGACTGCTGTCGGCGGGAATAATGTAGAGGCAGATATTATTACCGGGTTGAGCAATGAAGCGATGTTGCTAGGCATGTTGAATCGGCATGCCGAAGCCGCCCGTATTCATGCCAAAGTTATTGATCGCCGCATTACCCAGTTTGGCAAAGGCAGTGTTGCCGTCGCTAATGAGCGCGTGTTTTACGCGATAAGTTTGATATCGGCAAAGCAATATCCGCTAGCGTTAAACCAGCTCGATACGGCACTGCCCATTTTGGTGAAGGAGCTGGGCGACCAGCATCCCAATCTTTATCAAGCGTATATGCTAAAGGGGCAGGCGCTCAATCAACTATCACGCTATTCAGAAGCGCTAACATTTTTGGAACCGGTACATCGTTTTGGTCGAGGGCACGAGTTTGCCGGTCGTCAGTTATTTGTGGCTAATCAATATGTGCTTGCACTGGCCAATACCACGCAATGCGATACGGCAAGAGCCGTGCAACAAGAAATTCGGCAAAGAAAATTAGTTAAAAGTGAATCTGATTTGCAAAGCCTTGATAAAACTCCCTGCAAGGCGCGAATGTAGGTGAGCTTACGATCGTAGGGGCGCGCGCCCAAAATTGTTTGCAAGCAATAGGAGTAGCAAGCATGCGCCCCTACAGGCTAAATTTTCAAGACTGCAAATTCGCTTGATAAGTCGATGGCAGAATTCGGATTATCTTGACGATTAGCTATAAATGTCGGTTTTCTGCTTCGTTCTACGTTCATTGAATAGACTAAGTTCTATAACGTCGATTTTTCTTCAATTAAGGAGTGACACGAATGAAAACCATAAGTTTAGTATTACTGACATTTTTATTTGGCGCCGCTTCTTGCGCCGCGCAAAGTCCTGCGGGCTCCTGGAAGCGAATAAACAGCATTGTGGTCGATGCTAATGGAACAAAAAGCGATATTCATAAGATGATGGCCAGCTCGATTCCTTGCACGGCGACTATGGTTTATCGTTTTTTACCCGATGGCAAAATGCAGACTATTGCAGAGGGCTGTCCCGACGTCGTGAAAACAACTGCCAAAGCAGCCGATGCGATTAGTCGATGGAAGGTATCGGGTAATAAGATGACGGTCACTACTACCAATAACGAATTACCGCCAGCCGCTTGGGTGCTTAGCTATCAAGGTAATACGATGACGCAAAGTTTTCATTTTTCAGAAAATCCGAAAACTCCGAATCCCATGAAATCAAAGTCTGTCATCGTGGTGTTTCAAAGAGTTAAATGATGTTTAGCATTGGGGCTGTTTGGTTTCTGCCTTTTAAAATACCTGATTAGCGCCGAACCTCAGCTATCCCATTTATCAATTAAGCCCGTAGGGGCGCATGCTTGCTGCGCCCCTAAATCGCAGGCAACCGCCTGGG
>JAYUUM010000084.1:0-4424 GCA_043754555.1 Arenimonas sp.
ATTTTACGTAGAATTTTACGTAATCAAGAAAAAGGGCCTGCGATTTTCATCGCAAGCCCTTGATTTTTCTGGCGCCCGAAGTTGGACTCGAACCAACGACCCCCTGATTAACAGTCAAGTGCTCTAACCAGCTGAGCTATTCAGGCAAGGCGCGTAGTTTGCGATAACGGCACTCATACGTCAATCCAAATCTTGCGAAATCTAGGGCGTGCAGCTAGTTTTCGGGCTTGCCGCGACTCGAATACGTCCGGTATTACTCAGAAATAATGAGCGTGAGCGCTGCGGGCTGCGTTTATCGCAAAGTTTGAAATGTGCATTAGAACCAAAATTACCGCCACCCGATTGAAATGCAATACGGGTTCTGCCTTCGCTGGTCAAAATATGCAATTCAGGTGAGATCTGTTCAACGCTGCCGAGTTTTCTATCACCGGCATCTCGTTCGCGGTTGGCATTTTTGTCTTCAAATACCAGCCAGCCACGGCTCCAGTCGAGCGAATTCTCGCACGTAATGCCATCGGCGCTGGGGCAGAGTACGGCTCGGGTGCCGCCGATGAACGAAAAATTGGTAGCGTTGTTGATAGAAGTAAAAATGGCTGATTCAGCGGCACCCATATTGGCGCGTGCCATCACGCTGCCATAGCTCGGAATAGCGATTGCAAAAATAATGCCGAGGACGGCCAATGCGACCAACAATTCGATCATTGTGTAACCGGTTTGCTTATTCATAAATTTCCCAAAAAGTGAAGCGTGGATGTGTTCACAGCTTGGTGCCTCTCAAATCAATTTTTAATCAGGCAAGTGCTGACTCCATCGTAGGGATTTCCTGACCCGTACTGGTTTGCCTTGTCATCGCAATCACGGCCCCAGGCTATACTGGCGAATTGTTATTTTTGGTCTCTGCCATGTCTGATCGCTTCGAGCTTGAATCTCCCTTTCAACCGGCTGGTGACCAGCCGCAGGCGATTGCGCGTTTGATTCAAGGTTTTGAAGCCGGTCTGGCGCATCAAACATTATTGGGCGTTACAGGCTCAGGTAAAACATTCACGATTGCCAACATGATCCAGGCGGTGCAAAAGCCGACTCTGGTATTGGCCCCGAATAAAACCTTGGCGGCCCAGCTTTACGGCGAATTCAAAAGTTTCTTCCCGAACAATGCCGTTGAATATTTCGTCAGTTATTACGATTACTATCAGCCCGAAGCCTATGTGGCATCGAGCGATACCTTTATTGAAAAAGATTCCAGTATTAACGAACACATCGAGCAAATGCGTTTGTCGGCAACTAAAGCGTTATTGGAACGTCGCGATGTGATTATCGTCGCTACCGTTTCGTCGATTTATGGTTTGGGTGATCCGAACGAATATTTCCGCATGTGCTTGCACCTAGTACGTGGCGATAAAATCGACCAACGCGAATTAATTCGTCGTCTAACCGAAATGCAATACACCCGCAACGACACTGAATTACGTCGCGCCAATTATCGTGTACGCGGTGAAGTGATTGATGTGCATCCTGCAGAGTCTGATAACACGGCCGTCAGGATTGAATTATTTGATGGTGAAATTGAGAATATCGCGATGTTCGACCCGCTGACCGGCGAGGTCTATAACAAGCTGCCACGTTTTACTTTATATCCAAAATCACATTACGTCACCACGCGGCGCACGGTGCTCGATGCGATTGATACCATCAAAGATGAAATGAAAGGACGGGTAGAACACTTCTACCAGGAAAATAAACTGGTCGAAGCACAGCGTCTGGCCCAACGCGTACAGTTCGATATTGAAATGATGGCCGAGGTTGGTTTTTGTAGTGGCATTGAAAATTATTCCCGCCATCTAACCGGCCATATGCCCGGCGAACCGCCACCATGTTTGTACGATTATTTGCCACCGGACGCATTACTGGTGATCGACGAATCGCACGTGACTATTCCGCAACTGGGCGCGATGTATAAAGGCGATCGTTCGCGTAAAGAAACCCTAGTGAACTTTGGCTTTCGCTTGCCGTCGGCACTGGATAATCGCCCCTTAATGTTTGAAGAATGGGAACGTCGCGCACCGCGTGCCGTGTATGTGTCGGCAACACCGCGTGACTACGAGCTTCAACATTCTGGCGATCAAGTGATTGAGCTGGTCGTCAGGCCGACGGGCTTGATTGACCCCGAAGTCGAGATTCGCCCTGTTGCAACGCAAGTGGATGATCTGCTGTCTGAAATTCATAAACGCGTCGCCATGGGCGACCGCGTGTTGGTGACGACACTCACCAAACGCATGTCGGAAAATTTGACTGATTATTTGTCCGAGCATCAGATCAAAGTTCGTTACCTGCATTCGGATATTGAAACCGTCGAGCGTGTTGAAATTATTCGCGATTTACGATTGGGCGTATTTGATGTGGTGGTCGGCATTAACTTGTTGCGCGAAGGCTTGGACATGCCAGAGGTATCTTTGGTGGCAATCCTGGATGCCGACAAGGAAGGTTTTTTGCGTTCAAAAGGTTCATTGATTCAAACCATTGGCCGCGCCGCCCGAAACGTCCGTGGCCATGCTATTTTGTATGCCGACAAAATAACAAAATCGATGCAGGGCGCCATTGATGAAACCGATCGCCGGCGTAAAAAACAAGTTGAATACAATCTTGAGCACGGCATTACACCCAAAACAATTGTCAGGGAAATTGTTGATGTGATGGAAGGCGCGCGTCCGGAACTCGCGATTATCAAGAATAAGCAAAGCCAGAAAGTGGCCGATAATTCGGCTCAGTATTCGACGATGACGCCGGCAAAAATTGCCAGCACCCTCAAGCAGCTTGAAAACCAGATGTATAAACATGCACAGGACCTCGAGTTCGAGAAAGCGGCGCAAGTTCGGGACGAGATTCAACGACTAAAGGTCTTGATGATTGCCAACGCCTAGAGCGGGCGATTCGATTCAACAGTTACTGCCAAAAGCTTGCTTGCCGTTGCTACTCCGAGCAGAATCAGCTCAGGGAGAACGTAATGGCAGATCCTTCTGATAGTCAGATTGGCGCATTACTGCGCGAAGCCTTAAATCTAGCCGAGCCAGCGCGCGCGCAATGGTTGCTCGAGCTTGAGAGCCGTTATCCCGAACAAGCGAAGCAAGTATGTGCTTTGCTTAATCAAAGTTCGATGCTATCAACGCAAGTAGTGCAAATCGACGACTCCTACAATTCCGGTGGATCCGGGCTTGCTGACACCGCCCGCATCGGGCCTTATCGATTGCTGCGCTTGTTGGGGCAGGGCGGAATGGGCGAAGTCTGGTTGGCAGAGCGTGCGGATGCGGCCTATTCCAAACAAGTGGCTATTAAATTCATCGCTACATTCTTAGGTAATCGTGATGCGGTGGCATGGTTTAGGCGTGAACGACAAGCACTGGCAACACTGGATCATCCACACATAGCACGTCTGCTTGATGGCGGTGAAACCGATGATGGTCGCCCTTATCTGGTGATGGAATATGTCGATGGCGTTGCCATTGACGTCTATTCCGACGGCTTGAGTCTGGAAAAAATTCTCGAATTATTTTTACAAGTATGTGCGGCAGTTGATCACGCACATCGAGCCCTAATTGTGCACCGTGATATTAAACCGGCGAATGTATTAGTGACTGGCGAAGGCCAATGCAAACTGTTGGACTTTGGTATTGCGAAAGAAATTGATATCAATGGGGGTGATGATGCCCTGACAAAAACCCAAGCCTTCACTTTGCACTACGCCAGCCCTGAACAGATGACCGGACAGCCCATCACTGTTGCCAGTGATATTTATTCGCTGGGCGCTTTATTGTATCGCTTGCTGAGTGGACAAGTGTTGCATGCACAAACCACCAATGTGCATTCACAATTGCAGGCCATTGAAACCATCAATCCTGACAAGCCTAGTCGCGCGCTTTTGCTGCGATTCAAATGGGATGAAGCGGAACGCAAGAAACGCGCGCGCAAACTACAAGGTGATTTAGATAACATTGTGTTGAAGTGTTTGCGCAACGAACCGAGTGCGCGTTATGCGTCAGTACGTGAGTTAATTGAGGATATCCAGCGTTATAAATCCCACCAGCCGGTTATTGCAAGACGCGGGAGCTTTAATTATCGCGCAACCCGCTGGCTGCGTAGAAATTGGCTAGCAGTTGGCGCGTCGTCGGCATTACTGCTGACGTTGGTCGGAGGTTTGGTTTCCACCATATGGCAGGCACGTGTTGCCGAGCAGCAACGTGTATTGGCACAAAAACGTTTTGATTTATCGCGCGCATTGGTCAAAGATGTGTTGTTCGATTTTCAGGATCGTCTTGCAAACGTGCCTGGCACCATCGAAGCACGTCGCCAGTTGGTTTCACGCACCAAAAAATATTTGCAGGACCTTGGTGCCGATGCGCACGATGACCCCAATTTGCTCGCGGACATGG
>JAYUUM010000085.1:0-13436 GCA_043754555.1 Arenimonas sp.
CGAAGGCCTGTATGCTACTGATCGTGCGACCCAGCCAATGCTGCGTAACGGCGATGAATGGCAAATCGCCACGTGTGACGAAGCCTTGAATGCCACGGCCGAAATTCTGAAAGCCACGCAGGGCAACGACGTTGGCGTATTGGTGCATCCGGCGACTTCAAACGAAGAAGGTTCCAGTCTGGCGGCGCTGGGTTTTGCCAATATTGATCATCGCCTGAAACAACTTGATTTCGCAGATAACGCCGTTGCCGAGAAATTCGAGCTGTCGGTTGCCGATATCGCGGGTACTTTTGAATTGGGCAGCATGAATCGCGGTGAACGTCTCGAAATTGGTACTTATGACGGCAAGCCGTTAATGACCGAATTATCGGGCAACGTAATCGATGTGTGCCCGGTCGGTGCCTTGACCAATAAAGTGTATCGCTACAAAGCCCGCGCCTGGGAATTGACTGCGCGCGACAGCCTTGGTTATCACGATGCGTTGGGCTCGAACATGTTTTTGCACGTTCACCGCAATGAAATTGTTCGCGGCGTGCCGCGTGACAACGAAGCCGTGAACGAATGCTGGTTGTCGGATCGTGATCGATATTCACACGAAGGCCTGTATTCTGCTGATCGCGCGACTCATCCGATGCTGCGCAACGGCGATGAATGGCGAATCGCCACCTGGGACGAGGCCTTGGATGCTACGGCTGAAATTCTGAAAGCGACGCAAGCCAGTGATGTTGGCGTGCTGGTGCATCCGGCCACTTCAAACGAAGAAGGTTCGAGTCTGGCGGCCCTGGGTTTTGCCAATATTGATCACCGTCTGAAACAACTCGATTTCGCTAATAACGCCATTGCCGAAAAATTCGAAATGCCAGTTGCCGATATCGAAAAAGCAAAAGTTGTATTGCTAGTCGGTTGCAATATTCGTCACGAAATTCCTTTGTTGCATCAGCGCCTGCATAAAGCTGGAAAACGGGGCCAAAAAGTATTCGTAATCAACCCCATTGATTTTGAATTTACTTTCTCTCTGGCCGGTAAACAAATCGTCAAGCCATCGCTGCTTGCGAAAACAGTTGTCAATGTAGTGAATGAAAAAGCGGCATTGTTTGAAGCTTTGAAAGCGGCAGAGGGAAGTGCCGTTATTTTGCTCGGTGAACTTGCCGAAAATCATGCACAGGCATCACAAATCCATGCGGCTGTGCACGAGTTGGCCGCAGCAACATCAGCGAAAATTAATCGTATTCCGCAAGGTGCAAATGCTGTTGGTTTATCACAATACGGTGTATTGCCGGCGGCGAATGCAAAAAATGTGTCAGCGATGCTGGAAACAGCCATGTCGGCTTATGTTTTATACGGCACCGAGCCGCAGTACGATTTCGCCAATAATGCACAAGCATTAAAAGCCTTATCGAACTCGAAAGTAATTGCTTTTACGGCTTATGCATCTGAACATCTGAAATCGATTGCGCAGGTCATTTTGCCAATCGGTGTGCTGCCTGAACTCGAAGCATCGCTCACTAATCTGGATGGCACAACTCAGTACACCTCGGCGGCAGGAAAATTGCCAGGCGAAGCCCGCGCCGGTTGGCGTGTATTACGTGCATTGGCGGATAAATTAAATTTGCCAGGATTTGCTTATACCGATTTGAATGGTCTGCGAGCTCAACTAAAACCACAGACACCACATATACCAAAATCAGACGTCGGTATTTCTGCACCAGTCTCAGAACTCAAAGCCGATGAACTCGAACGTGTCGTTACTACGCCAATCTACCGTGGCGATGCGGTGCTGCGCCGTGCGACTTCGTTAAACGAGCATGTATTGACGCTAGGTGCTGCCGCAATTTTGCATCCAGAAGATGCATTGGCTCGCGGAGTGTCTGAAGGCGCAATCGTAAAATTGGGCGATGGTGTTGGTTCTGTCGCTTTGCCAGTCAAAATATCGACACGAGTTGCGCAAGGCGCTGTCTGGATTGAATCGTCATACGAAGCTACCGCGCCGCTTTCAGCGACGGCCGGTCTAAGCTTGGTGAGGGCATAAACGTGATTGAATTATTTGCCCCGATGCGAGAGTTCTTTTTAAGCTTCGGCACATTCGGTTTGTTGGTGTGGACCCTGATAAAAATAATAGCGATTACATTGCCATTAATTTTGTCAGTTGCTTTTTACACATTGTTTGAACGTAAAGTTATCGGCTGGATGCACGTACGAAAAGGTCCACAGTTTATTGGTGGAATTTTTGGTATTGGTTTTATTCAGGCGTTTGCCGACGTTTTCAAAATGTTGTTCAAGGAACTGATTCTTCCGAGCAGTGCTAGTCCATTTCTGTATCGCTTGGCACCGTTGATTGCATTGGCTCCGGCATTCGCCGCATGGGCAGTGATTCCATTTAGTGATGGCATGGTGCTCGCCAACGTCAACGCCGGGTTATTGATGCTGCTGGCGCTTACCTCGATGAGTGTTTACGGGATTATTTTGGCTGGATGGGCATCCAATTCCAAATACGCGATGCTCGGTGCCTTGCGCTCGGCAGCACAAGTGGTCAGTTATGAAATTGCGATGGGCTTTGCCTTGGTAGGTGTATTGGTAGCCGCGGGTAGCATGAATTTGACCGACATCGTCAATGCCCAAGCCGGCGATCAAGGTTTTCTTGAATGGTTTGCGCTACCTTTATTTCCGTTATTCATTATTTATTTTATTTCCGGTGTGGCTGAAACCAATCGCGCGCCATTCGATGTGGCAGAAGGCGAATCGGAAATCGTTGCCGGTTTCCATGTTGAATATTCCGGCTCGGCCTTTGCCATTTTCTTCCTGGCCGAATACGCCAATATGATTTTGGTCAGCTTCCTGGCCGCCTTGCTATTTCTGGGTGGTTGGCTGTCGCCTTTTCCTGCGTCATGGGGATTTCTTGGGCAATCCTCTATTGGCTGGTTACTAATTAAAGCGCTGTTTTTCGCATTTAGCTTTATTTGGTTTCGGGCCAGCTTTCCGCGCTATCGTTACGACCAAATTATGCGCTTAGGCTGGAAGGTGTTTATCCCCCTCACTATTTTCTGGATTTTTGTGACAGCACTGATGGCTTATAACAATATCTTTGTGATTGGGAGCTAAGACAATGTCTCGCATGCTTAGCTATCTCAAAAGTTTGTTGCTGATTGAATTCATCAAAGGCATGTGGTTGACCTTGAGATATATGTTCAAGCCAACCTACACCGTGAATTATCCGTTTGAGAAATTTCCGCAATCGCCACGTTTCCGTGGTTTACATGCCTTGCGTCGTTATCCCAATGGCGAAGAGCGCTGCATCGCTTGCAAACTGTGTGAAGCGGTTTGTCCAGCCTTGGCGATTACCATCGATTCGGAACCGCGCGCCGATGGCCAACGGCGTACCACGCGTTACGAAATAGATTTATTCAAATGTATTTATTGTGGATTCTGCGAAGAAAGTTGCCCGGTAGATTCGATCGTTGAAACGCATATTCACGAATACCATTTTGAAAAACGCGGCGAAAATATAGTCACCAAGGATAAATTATTAGCCATTGGTGATCGCTTTGAATCCGAAATCGCTGCGCGTCGCGCTGCCGATGCGGCTTATCGCTGAGGATATGAGCATGACTCCTGAATTAATTGCCTTCTGGGGCTTTTTCACTATCACCGTGTTGGCAGCGATTGGTGTGATTAGTTTTAAAAATCCGGTCCATGCCGTCTTGAGTTTGGTACTGACATTTTTTACTACGGCCTGTTTGTGGTTGTTACTGCAAGCCGAATTTCTCGGCATAACCTTGATTTTGGTGTATGTCGGTGCAGTAATGGTGCTGTTCCTGTTTGTGGTGATGATGCTCGATATCAATACCACGCCTTTGCGCGAAGGCTTTGCGAAATATTTTCCGATCGGCATGTTGGTAGCGGCGGTTATGTTGTTGGAAATTTTGGCTTTGCTTGGTTTGAAAGAAACCGCCAGCTGGCCCACGCTATCGGAAACTGATCCAGCGACAGCCTTGGGCAAGAGTAATATTGAATGGATTGGTGAAGCGTTATTCACTCGCTTCATGCTGCCATTTGAAATCGCGGCAGTCATTTTGACTGTTGCCATCGTTGTCGCTGTCTTGCTGACTCTGCGTCGTCGCACTGGCACCAAAACACAAAATCCATCGAAGCAAGTCATGGTGCGCCGCGAAGACCGCGTGCGCCTGGTCAAAATGAAAGCAGAATCCAAACAGGAGTCATCGCCATGATTGGCCTGAATCATTATTTATTGTTGGGTGCGGTTTTGTTTAGCTTGAGCATTGCGGGCATTATTATTAATCGCAAAAATGTCATCGTGCTGTTGATGTGCATTGAATTGATGCTGTTGGCCGTCAATGTGAATTTCATCGCCTTCTCGCGTTTCCAAGGCGAAGTGTCGGGTCAGGTTTTCGTATTTTTTATTCTTACCGTGGCTGCCGCCGAAGCTGCAATTGGTCTGGCAATCCTGGTCACGTTATTCCGTAATCGCCGCACGATCAATGTGGCCGAAATGGATTCTCTGAAAGGCTGATGCTGATGGATTCTTTGCAACTTTCCACCGTGCATTTATTGATAATTGCGTTGGCGCCATTATTAGGTGCCGCCGTGGCCGGACTATTCGGTAAACAGATTGGACGCACCGGCGCGCATGCGGTAACCATTGCTGGCGTCGCGGTGAGCTGTGCGTTGTCATGTCAGGTTTTATATCAGCTGGTGATGGGACATGCGCTGCCTTTTAACCAAAATATTTATACCTTTTATGAAATTGGAAACTATTCCGCGCATATCGGTTTCCTGATTGATAATTTGACCGCCATGATGATGGTGGTGGTAACTTTTGTTTCATTGCTGGTACACGTGTATACCATTGGTTACATGAAAGACGATGCCGGTTATCAGCGTTTCTTTAGCTATATTTCCCTGTTTACTTTTTCGATGTTGATGCTGGTGATGAGTAATAACTTCCTGCAGCTGTTTTTTGGCTGGGAAGCCGTGGGTCTGGTGTCTTATTTATTGATCGGGTTTTGGTACACACGACCAACGGCGATTTTTGCGAATCTAAAAGCTTTCTTGGTAAACCGGGTAGGTGACTTTGGTTTCTTGCTGGGCATTGCTGCCATTTTGTACGCCTACGGCACCCTGGATTACGCGGAAGTATTCGCCAAGCTGACCAATAGTGCGCAAGCCGTGATGACCTATATTCCGGCCTGGAATCCAACCGTGTTTGGTCATACTTTTAATATTCTTGATGGCAATAGCACGACGGTAATTACTTTTATTTGTATATGCCTGTTTATTGGAGCGATGGGCAAGTCGGCGCAAGTACCTTTGCATGTGTGGCTGCCCGATTCGATGGAAGGCCCAACGCCTATTTCTGCATTGATTCATGCTGCCACCATGGTGACCGCTGGTATTTTCATGGTTGCGCGCATGTCGCCGATGTTTGAACTCAGCGAAACCGCATTGCAGTTTGTATTATTTATCGGTGCGACCACCGCCTTCTTCACCGGCTTGATGGGTATCGTGCAAAACGATATCAAACGCGTGGTGGCGTACTCGACACTGTCGCAATTGGGTTACATGACGGTAGCGCTAGGCGTCTCGGCCTACAGCGGAGCGGTATTCCATTTGATGACACATGCGTTTTTCAAAGCCTTGCTATTCCTGGCAGCAGGTTCAGTCATTATCGGCATGCACCATGAACAAGACATGCGCAAAATGGGCGGCCTGAAAAAATATATGCCGATCACCTATTGGACCAGTTTGATTGGCACCCTGGCGTTAACCGGCTTCCCGTTCCTTTCGGGTTATTACTCGAAAGACATGATTATTGATGCGACCCATCTTGCGGCTGAAGAGGGTAGTTGGGTAAATCAATATGCGTACTGGTCGGTACTGCTCGGTGTATTTATTACCAGCTTCTATAGTTTCCGTTTGTTCTACTTGACCTTTCATGGTGAAGAGCGCTTCCGCAACAATGAACATGCTCATCAGTCGCACGCAGAAGAAACGCATATTGAAGTGAAGTCGGCGGTGCATGCAGATATTGCCCACGACGAACACGCTCATTCGCAACATCATGATGAACATGCGCACGATGAGCACGCGCACGATGATCATGGTCCGCATATTCCGCATGAATCGCCGCTGGTAGTTACCTTGCCTTTGATTCTTTTGGCAATTCCATCGGTTATTGTCGGCTTTTTGACCGTGGGTCCCATGTTGTTCGGCGATTTCTTCACGGGCGCAATAACGGTCAACAATTCGCACCAATGGTTCAAGACCATCGCCGAAGAGTTCGGTGGTGTGCCGGGTATTGCAACCAGCATTGGCCTGCACTTTTTTATGGCTCCAGCCTTCTGGTTAGCATTCTCGGGCTTTGCCTTGGCGAGCTACATATATTTGTTCAATATCAATGTTGCCAAGCAATGCCAGAAAATCTTTGCACTGCCTATTCGAATTCTTGAAAACAAATATGGCTTCGATGATCTATGGATCAAGGGTTTTGCCGGTGGTGGCATTGCGCTGGGTAAAGCCGCCGCGAAGTATATCGACACGAAAATCATCGATGGTTTGTTTGTCGATGGCACCGCCGTATTAATAGATAGAACCGCAGGATTGGCGCGCCAAATTCAAAGCGGCCGTTTGTATATTTATGCCTTTGCCATGATTTTAGGTCTCATCGCCTTGTTGGCGTTGTTGGCTAGAAATCTCGGCTTGTAAGTACTGGGGAAGTTCGGATGGATTCTAAATTGCCACTGCTAAGCCTGTTGATTTGGCTGCCAATTATTGGCGGCGGGCTGACGCTGTTTTTCAGCGATAAAAATGCTGTCCAGGCAAAATGGTTTGCCTTGCTGGTCGCGGTTGTGACTCTGGCACTGGGTGTTCCACTTTATCAACAGTTTGATCTGGTGACACCAGGCATGCAGTTTATTGAGACGCATGAATGGATTCCAAGTTTCGATATTTTTTATAATCTGGGTGCTGATGGTATTTCGATTGCACTTATTTTATTGACAATATTTACCTCGGTGCTGGTATTGATTGGCGCGTGGAATTCGATTGACAAGCGCGTACCTCAATATTTCGCCGCCTTTCTGATTCTTGAAGGTTTGATGGTCGGCGTATTTTGTGCGATGGACGCTGTGTTGTTCTATGTCTTCTTTGAAGGCATGTTGATTCCGATGTTTATCATCATCGGTGTCTGGGGTGGGCCACGTCGGGTCTATGCCAGTATCAAATTCTTCCTGTTCACCTTTCTCGGCTCGGTGTTCATGTTGATTGGTCTGGTGTATTTGTATCTTAAATCCGACAGCTTTCAACTGGCCGATTGGTACGCGCAATCCTTAAGTGCCGAAGAACAAATGTGGTTGTTCTTTGCGTTCCTCGCGGCATTTGCGGTAAAAATTCCAATGTTCCCGGTCCATACCTGGTTGCCCGATGCCCACGTTGAAGCACCGACTGCCGGTTCTGTCGTGCTGGCGGCGATTATGTTGAAAATCGGTGGTTACGGTTTCATTCGCTTTACCCTGCCAATCTTGCCCGACGCCGGTCATGAATATGCCTGGATCATTATTTTGTTGTCCTTGATCGCCGTTGTGTATATCGGCTTGGTCGCCCTGGTGCAGCAAGACATGAAAAAGCTGATCGCTTATTCATCCATTGCGCATATGGGCTTTGTCACGCTCGGCACTTTCATAGCTTTCAGTCTGATCAAAGATAGCGGCAACACCGATGCAGCCGAGCTTGGTTTGCAAGGCGCGATGGTGCAAATGATTTCGCATGGATTTATTTCGGGCGCGATGTTCAGCTGCGTGGGTGTGCTTTACGACCGCATGCATAGCCGGATGATTAAAGATTACGGCGGCGTCATCAATACCATGCCTTGGTTCGGCGGTTTGTTTGTATTTTTTGCGATGGCTAATGCCGGCTTGCCGGGAACCTCCGGTTTTGTTGGTGAATTCATGGTGATACTGGCAGCGTTCCAACAATCGCCGGTAACCGCTTTCTTTGCTTCGATGACCTTGATTCTTGGCGCGGCTTACACCTTGTGGATGGTCAAGCGGGTTATTTTCGGTGAGGTCGCCAATCATCACGTGGCCGAGCTGAAAGATATTAATGCACGTGAGGCGCTGATGTTGTTGCTGTTTGCTGCCGGTGTATTGGCACTTGGCGTGTACCCAAAACCACTTACCGATTTAATGGATAGCTCGGTTACTCAACTGGTTGCTCAGTTGAGCGTCACCAAGCTGTAAGGACACATACATGCTGCCTGGAAGTCATCTTAATAATCCGCGTGAGCCGCGTTTGTTGCCAAAACCGGATGCGAGCAAGACGCGCGACGAAGGTCGTAGCCAGATCTACGATGCCGAGGAGCGGAACGCAGCGAGCGCCGATTTTCGCACAAACCCATTCGGGACGCGACTGCGCGGGCGAACTGCGGCGTCAGAGCCCTCGCTAAGGTCATTCGCATTGGCTTCGGTCTCTTCCTTACATTTCATCCCGCGCAGCCTGCGTCGCGGACACGGGGATTATTAAGATGACTTCAACCTTCGTCATGGCTGATATGCATACCATCACCCCGGAACTATTCATCTGCGGGGCGGCGTTTGCATTATTGATGCTCGATTTATTTATTTCGCCACAACGTCGCGGCTTGATTCATTTTCTCTCGATTCTGGTCCTGGTTGCAGCGGCAGTATTGACAGCGCGAGACATGGCAACGGAACAAACCTTTGCCTTCAGCAATATGTTTGTCCGTGATATTGCCGGCGACGTATTAAAAATGAGTTTGTATCTGGTATCGGCATTTAGCTTGATTTATGCCAAGCCTTACCTGATTGATCGTGATTTATTCAAAGGCGAGTTTTATGCACTTGCCTTGTTTTCCGTCCTGGGCATGATGTTGATGATCTCGGCCGGCAGCATGGTGACCTTGTACCTGGGTCTGGAATTGCTGGCGCTAAGTTCCTATGGTTTAGTAGCAATGGATCGCGACAACCGTTTGGCTTCTGAAGCGGCGATGAAATATTTTGTCCTGGGCGCATTGGCATCTGGTTTGCTTTTGTACGGTATGTCGATGATTTATGGTGCTACCGGTAGCCTGCAATTGCAGGAAATTTATGCTGCCTCCAGCATCACTTCAAATCAAAATATGTTGTTGCTTGGCGTTGTATTTATGCTGGTCGGCATAGCATTCAAGTTTGGTGCTGCACCTTTTCATATGTGGCTACCCGATGTCTATCAAGGCGCACCAACCGCGGTGACATTGTTGATTGCCGCAGCACCGAAACTAGCGGCATTTGGCATGGCCTATCGCCTGCTGGAATCGGGTGTTGGTACTGCCGATGTACAGTGGGCTGACATGGTGGCTTATCTGGCAGCGTTATCTTTGATCATCGGTAATTTACTGGCCCTGGTACAAAGCAATCTAAAACGACTACTCGCGTATTCCACTATTTCGCATGTTGGCTTCCTGTTCATGGGTTTGGTGAGTGCCGACAACGGCGGTTATAGCGCAGCCATGTTCTATGCTATTTCCTACTCAGTAATGACGGCCGCCGCTTTCGCCGCCATTATTACCTTGTCGCGCAAAGGTTTTGAAGCCGAAGAAGTGTCGGATTTTCGTGGTCTTTGGCAGCACAATCCACTACACGCATTAATGGTGCTGTTCGTGATGGCATCGCTGGCAGGAATTCCGCCATTCATTGGATTCTGGGCCAAGCTGGAAGTAATCAAGGCGGCCGTGTCAGGTGGTTACTTATCGCTCGCTATACTCAGTGTGGTCGCAGCCGTCGTCGGTGCGTTTTATTATTTGCGCATTATCCGTGCGATGTTTTTTGAAGAGCCCAAAGGCGAAGCGCCGCGCCTTCATCCCGACAATCATTTGCGAATTGCATTTACCATCAACGCACTCGCATTGCTGGTGATGGGCGTTTTCGCCGAACCTATTTTGCATTGGTGCCGTTTAGCCTTTCCGGTTTTATAAGTTCGATGGTGAACTGATGCCCTTTGCTGCATGAAAAAGCTTGTTATTAACACCGAACCGCCTTAGGGCGGTTTTGTGTTTCCAGGCTCGTTCAAACATTACCGGCGCCTCCCAGGAAGCCCCCTGACGGGGTGCCTGCAAAAGTGTGTTACAGCACTGAGAACACAACTTACATTTGTTATGCTCGGCGAACCATATAGGGGGCGCTGCCATGACGCAAAAGCACCACATTGCTGCATTGAAAGCTTTTCGTGACCAACAATACTGCGTTGGAAGTCTGCGAATGGCCGAGTCTTCTCTTTTGCCGGATTGTTGAGCGCGCCCTGTATGCGCCGCCGTCAAAAGGTCATGCTCGGAGGTGCGCTACTTGCGTTCATCGGTGTTACAGCATTGTTTTTGGCAAGTCTGTGGGTGCTCTGGAACGATTCGGTGGAATCTGAAGAAGCTTATGCGGGAGGTTTGGCTGCCTCGCTAGGTCAGCGTACCGAAAATATTTTTACCGACACAAGAGATTTACTGGCTGGGCTAGATCGCCTCACTTTTGAACGGTGCTCCAAAGAGCATATGGAGGCCATGCAGCACGCAGCCATATCGCGGCCTTATATTCGTGCCATTGGTTATTGGCAGGCGACGGAACGGATTTGCAGTACCGGTTTTCTTCCGAACGATGGTCTGAAACCTATACGAGCAGATCGCATTTATGATTCCGGCGTTGTCGCTTGGTGGCCCGGTCCGCAAACACAAGTCGGCGGAGTTCAATTATTTCTGATGCGCTTTGGTGATCATGATGTCGCAGTTGACCCTCGTTTGCTGCTTGATCTTGGGCCAATGCAGAATCGGCAGGCAGCGTTATGGGTAGAAAAATTAAGAATGTCTGCAATTCCGTTGGACGCCGATTTGCCGGCTCCAGATTCGTTGCCAGTAGGAGTCACGATAGATCGCGATAAAGGACGGGTTATCTCGCATTTTTCCCGCAATGGAATTCTGCCGATTAATGTAGTGGCTATTGAGCCGATTGATAACTTCTGGAGCCGGCATTTGCAAAGCTTGGCTATTGGCGCGGGCTTGAGCCTATTATTGGTTGCGTTATGGATTTACCTGATCCTGCGTTACTCCCGTCATCAACTTAGTATGGCGACGGAATTGCGGGAAGCACTAGCAGACAATCGAATTCGCGTTCACTACCAGCCAGTGGTCGAATTGTCATCGGGTCGATGCGTCGGTGCCGAAGCTTTGGCGCGCTGGGAACGTGACAGTGGCGAGTCGGTAAGTCCGGATGTTTTCATCCCTGTCGCAGAAGCTGCCGGTTTAATTCAGGAAGTTACGCTGGCAGTTTTGAAGACAACGGTGCGTGATATGAAGCATATGCTCGCCGAATTTCCAAAAATGAGTGTGAATCTAAACCTTGCACCGGATGATCTTAAAACCGATCTTATTGGCATTGAGCTGACTAAATGTCTTGATGAAGCGAAGTTATTGCCTGGAGCAATCAAGCTAGAAATCACCGAGCGTGCCTTGGTCAATAGTGAAACCTCGCGTGCATTGATCCGGCAATTTCGTAGCAATGGACATCAGGTGGCAGTGGACGATTTTGGTACCGGTTATTCTAGTCTTTCCTATCTACAATCTTTTGAACTGGATGTCCTGAAAATCGATAAGTCATTTGTCGATGCCATAGGAACCGAGGCGGCAACCAGTCAGGTAATTGTTCATGTCATCGAAATGGCAAAATCACTCGGCTTGGACACCGTGGCAGAGGGCGTCGAAACCCAAGAACAGGTAGAGTGGTTGCTTGCACATGGGGTTTCGTACGGGCAGGGTTACTTTTTTAGCACAGCAGTCTCGGCAGGAGATTTTCTTGAATTTTTTCGTGAAAACCAGCAACGCACTCAATTGTAATTTGGCGAAAGCAATACTTGCCGCGGGCAGGCTGCTGCCAATTGTAGTTGCGATATCTTTGCTTGCCGCTTGCGCCGAGTTGCCAAAACGAGCGCCAGCACCAAAAACAATAATCGTTAATCCAAAGCCGACGCCAAGTGCTCCCGCTTCTACTCCTGCGCCGACGGTTATCAGCGGCGTTGTTTTGGTTGCTCCGGCGAACCATGAGCAGGAAAAAAACAAAATTAAGTTGTTGTTGTCGAAGACTAGTCGTGACTCGCTACCTGCTTCGGAAGTGGGTTACTACATGGATGTTTTGCAAGGACGTGTCAAACAAAAAATTGGAAAAAACCCAGGTATCGGTATTGCCCGCAGCAATGACCGCTTAGTTATTGTAATGAGAGGTAGTTCCGGTTTCGAGGCAGGTAACGCACAAATTAGCCCGGGTATTCGGCAATTCCTTGCACCGTTGTCGAAAGTATTGGTCGAGTACCGTATGACCTTGGTATCGATAAGAATTCGTTCTGACAATTCTGATTCAAATAATCTGCAACTTACCGAGCAGCGCTCGCAGGCAGTCGCCCGATTTTTGATGGATGCGGGAGTTTCAAAAAAACGTATGGTCGTAGTCGGTGCCGGTAAGAACGGCGTAGCTCCGGCGAATCCGGCTTCTGTAAATAACGCCCGGATTGAATTACAACTTGAACCAATCGTGCGTTCGGCAGTTGCTCAACCTTGATTGGCGGACTAAATAGTGTTCTTGACTTCTAGATAATGGATATCCAGGCTGCCTACGATAGTTGGTCGTCGTCATACGATCACGATAGAAACCTGACGCGTGATCTCGATCAGGCGACGACGCGAAAGTTTTTCGCCGACACACGTTACAGAAATATTCTGGAACTGGGTTGCGGAACCGGTAAAAATACCGTGTTACTTGCCGAGATTTCGGATGCCGTAACAGCACTGGATTTCTCTAAAGGCATGATTGAGCAAGCCAGGTTAAAGATAACTACGGACAATGTTGCACTCAGTGTTGCTGATTTGACTCAGCAGTGGCCTACTCATAGCGACACTTACGATTTAATCGTCTGCAATCTTGTACTCGAGCATGTCCAGGATCTTGGATTTATCTTCAGCGAAGCTTTTCGTAGCTTGCAAAAAGGCGGTCATTTTTATGTTTCCGAATTACATCCGTTTCGGCAGTATTTGGGCGGAAAAGCGAATTTTCAGCGCGGCGATAAAATTACCGAAGTGAAAGCCCATATTCATCATGTGTCGGAATTTTTACAGCTCGCTGCCAACAATGGCCTGAGTCTTCAAAGTTTCAATGAACATTGGCATCAAGATGACCATGGCAAACCGCCAAGGCTTGCCGTTTTTATGTTCACAAAAGAATAAAAGCGCGCAGCTGTAACATTTGGCCTCAAAAGACTTCTTTCAAATCCAGCAATACCGTGGATATTTTGAGCGTGCTTAACTTTTACTTGCGTGAATTTCCGTTGAGCCGCTATAATCGCGGTTCACTGCTGCGGGGTGGAGCAGTCTGGCAGCTCGTCGGGCTCATAACCCG
>JAYUUM010000086.1:0-13426 GCA_043754555.1 Arenimonas sp.
GCTTGCTGCGCCCATTTACCTATGTGACCTTAGGGCGCAGCAAGCAGCGCCCCTACAATTTACCCTGCTCTTTCAAAGTCAGCGCAACTTTATTTCGTAGATAAGCCGGTTCGAGACTGTCAGGCGCGATCATTTTTCCAAGTAAGTAATCACGCACAGCGAGTTTAATCACATCGCTGGCATGTGGTAGTGCATCGGCCCGACATGCAATCAATCGCGATTTCAGATTGTTCTGCAAGACATTATTGTTCGCGGCAAAGCCAGTGCCAACGCCGACAAGCGAAACATCTAATACTGACAGATAGTTTTCCGGTGCAATCACTATTTCTTCGCTAATAGCATCCACTAAGCTATCGGCATTCAATAGAAATTCCGCGCAGTAAATTTCGCCCATGCGGGCATCGATGGCAGCCAGAATTTTTTCAGTCTTCAAGTCCGCAGCCTGCATCGCCAGAGCTGCCAGGCTTGATATCGGTATTACCGGCTTGTCCAATGCCAATGCAATGCCTTGCACCAAAGCCACAGCAAGCCGCACGCCGGTAAACGCTCCTGGGCCAATGCCGACGGCTATTGCATTCAATTCGGATTTTTTGATACCTGCCTCTGCAAGCAATTGCTCGGCCCAGGGCAAGGCTAATTGCGTGTGTTGTTTAGGCGCAATTTCAAAATGTTCACAAATTTCGCCATCAATATATAAAGCCACGGAACAAGCTTCGGTAGCCGTTTCAAATGCTAATAACTTCACGGCACCATTTCCTGCGAATCGGTGACTAAAGTTTTTTCCGGTTGGCCTTGTGCAACTACGTTATTGTTTGCAAAGAATGCCTGCACGTCGCTCAGCTCGCGCGTACGAGGCAGCGGCGGTAAACTTTGCAGGAAAATACGACCATAGGATTTACTGATCAGGCGTTGATCACATAAAACCAATACGCCGCGATCCTCCAGGCTACGAATTAATCGCCCAGCGCCTTGCTTGAGTGCAATAACTGCTTGCGGAATCTGTTCCTCGCGAAATGGATTACCACCATTGCGACGAATTACATCAAGACGTGCTTCCAGTACCGGATCATCGGGAGCCGCGAATGGCAATCGATCAATCACCACAACGCTGAGTGCTTCGCCGATTACATCCACGCCTTCCCAAAAACTGGCGGCACCTAATAAAACACCATTGCCGGACAAACGAAATTGTTCCAGCAACACGGTCCGCGGTGCCGTACCTTGTACAAATAATGGCCAGGGCGAATTCTTTAAAGCTTCGCTTGCTTCGCGCAAGGCACGGTGTGAAGTGAACAATAAAAAAGCTCGGCCTTTCGATGCTTCCAATACTGGCCACACCGCCTCGACGACCGACTTACCATAATCTCGGGTATTGGGTTCGGGTAAATTTTTTGGCAAATAACACAGCGCCTGCTCGGCCCATTCAAAAGGGCTTTCTTCCAATATCGTGCGCGGCTCCAATAAACCCAGACGATGCGCCAGATGTTCGAAATCGCCTTCAACTGCGAGAGTTGCGGAAGTAAAAATCCAGGCCGCACGACTTTGTTCGCGATACTGGCGTAAGGGTGCCGAAACATCCAATGGCGTGCGCTGCAAACTAAAACCACGCTGAGTGAGTTCGTACCAACGAACATCTTCATCATCACTGGCTTTCATCCAGCGCAATACACGAGTGTATGCATTGTCGGCGCGCGCGCTGCAGGCTCCGAAGCCAGGGCTGGCTTCAACAAGTGGTTGCAGTGCCTGACACAAACTGTCCAGACTAATACGCAGTTCTTCTAGTGCCTGGCTTGCTGCATCATCATGCATGACACGGGCCTGATTGCCGCGTTGGGCAAAATTATTCAAGGCCAAACGTAATTCGCGCACCTGATGCTCAATCGTTCGCACTGGCTGTTGAATAGTGGCCAAGGCTGATGGCACTTCTTTGCATTCGGCCAAAGTGTCGCGCGCTAAATCGACTAATTGTCTGGCACTTATGTTTTCGCCAAAAAATTGTGCCGCCAATTCTGGAAGCTGATGCGCTTCATCCAAAATAAAAGTCGCTGCGCCGGGTAATATTTCACCGAAACCTTCTTGCTTGATAGCTAGATCCGCCAGCAATAAATGGTGGTTGACCACCACAATATCGGCCGCTTGTGCTTCCTGCCGTGCTTTAACCACAAAGCATTCCGACCAGAACGGACATTCACTTCCCAGACAATTTTCGGCGTTCGAAGTAATCTGCGGCCATAACGGCGAGTCTTCCGGCAAATCGGATAATTCAGCTAAATCGCCACGCTTGGTTCTTCCGCTCCACGCCGTTACGCGTTGAAATTGCGCCACCACCTCGCGTGTTGCAAATTTGGATTCGCCACGCGCCTGTTCCATTCGATAACGACATAAATAATTGGCGCGACCTTTTAGCAAGGCTGTTTTGAGGTTGGCGCCTAGCGCTTCACGCACGCGTGGCAAATCGCGGTGATACAACTGGTCTTGCAGTGCTTTGGTACCGGTCGAAATAATAACGCGCTCGCCTGACAATAATGCCGGCACCAAGTAACCGTAAGTTTTACCGGTACCGGTACCGGCTTCGGCAATCAGTGTTTCTTTATCATCGATAACATCGGCAATCGCCTGCGCATAACGTTGCTGTGCCGGGCGCGCGACATAAGCGGCCAATTTATTGGCCAGCGGGCCCTCATCGGATAAAGCCAGCTTGGTACGTTTTGCTAAATCAGACACGAAATTTCCAGAAATATTTTAATAGCGTGGCTGCGGAGCAACCGTGCATTGAGCAATTTGTTGATCGGCACGCTGGGTGCCAACGACATCATTTTTTGCCCTGCGTGCAAACGAAAGTGTTTTCCAATTACGCCGACACAAAGCGCCCAGCTTCGGACCTTTGTTATAGGAAAGTTGCGCGAAACTTTCGGCTTGCGCCCAATTCTTGTTCAGTAAAAATAGTTCGGCCTGCCATTGCAATAGATCAGGGTCCATCACTGAAATTTTCAAGGCCACATCAATGGCTGCTTGGGCGGCAACAATGTCTTTTCGCGCTTCCGCTTGGGTAGCGGTGTTGCGTAAATCTTCTACCTGCGGGTCACGCAACGGGGCTACCGTTAAATCATTGCCTTGGAAACCGGCCGAACGCACTTGCGCGACCATCGATTCAGGCGTCAGCACATTGTTGGCTGTCGTTTTCCTAGGAGTGGTCGGGCCGCAAGCGGTCAACAAAACCAAAATAATGATGACAAGAATACGCATTGCTTACTGCTCCTCATTTTCTGGTGTCGGCGGCTGTTCCTGGGGTGCGTCTTCACCCAGTTTGAACCAATCCAGCCATGAACTTTCAACACAGGTTTTATGTTCTTTGGGTAAATAGCCGGCAACAAACGCTGCGCGCCTTGCCCCCGGACAATTGTCTTCCGTCGTTGCATAGTCGGCTCCATCTAACCATGCCCATTCAATGCCTTCCCCACTCACTGTCAAAGGTTGGGTCGGCAATTTTGCAAACAGTGATGACCAAATTCTCATTGCACCGGTGGCGCCGTACAAGCCGGTAGTTTTATTTTCATCATTGCCCACCCATACCACCGCCAGATGATCACCGGTATAACCGGCAAACCAGCTGTCACGACCGTCGTTACTGGTGCCGGTTTTTCCGGCTGCTTTCAACGGCCCCAAACCATCACTCAACAAGGCACTGCCAGTGCCGTTAGTGACTACTTGCTGCAAGCCTAATGTGACCAGGCGCGAGGCAATGGCATCACCTTCTTGCGCGGCTTCTGAATTAAAGTCATAGCGGTTTACCGCTTTGCCTTTTGTGTCCAATACGCCACGCACGGCACGCAGTGGCTGAATTCGTCCACCAGAGGCTAAAAATTGATACATCTGGGTCATCGAAAAAACACTTAAATCAATAGAACCCAAAATTAATGAGGGTCGTGATTCCGATTGCAAACCGCCCAGTACTTTTAATAATTCGCTCAGACGGTCTGGCCCTACTTCCATGCCGACGCGAACAGTGGCTTGATTGTAGGAATGCGCCAATGCCGATGACATGGTTACTGTTCCGTGGCTTTTGCCATCGGAATTACCGGGCCGCCAAGTTTTGCCATTAGGCTGTGTGACTTCGACTGGACCATCGTCAACCCAACTGGCGAGCGAATACTGGTCCGGCTGTGCAAACGCCAACAAATAGACAAAAGGTTTTAACAAGGAACCCACCGGACGCTGGGCTTCAAGCGCACGATTAAAGCCGGGCTGATCGACATTCTTGTTACCCACCATTGCTAGCACTTCGCCGTTTTGACTGTCGGTTACTACCATGCCTGCCTGTAATGCCGGTCCGTCTTTGCGTTGAATTTTTCCGAGCGTATTGATAACGGCTTTTTCCGATAACATTTGTACCGACGGTGCGAGCGAGGTATGCACGGTCATGCCGGCGCCTTTCAAGGCATCGGCCGGATAATCACGCGCAAGCTGGCGGCGTACTAAATCCATAAATGCTGGATTGCGATTTTTTGCTACGCCAGGTTTTGCACTCACACCCAACGGCGCTGCTTTGGCACGGTCCGCTTCGGCCTTAGTAATCAGGCCCAACTCTTGCCAAACATTTAACACGGTGGCTCGGCGAACAATTGCGCGCTCGGGATGCTTGCGTGGATCGTGATAAGCCGGCCCCTGAATAATGCCTATCAGCAAAGCCATGTCTTCGGTACGCAAGGAATTTAAATCACGGCCAAACCAGAACTCGGCACCTGCGGCAACACCATGCACCGACTGCTGACCTTGCTGTCCCAAATAAGCCTGATTTAAATACGCTTCAAGAATGCGTTTTTTGTCAAAACGCGCCTCAATAATCAGGGCGTAGGCGGCTTCTTTTAATTTACGTGAAATAGTTTTGGTATTGCTTAAAAATAAACTACGCACCATTTGTTGCGTGAGTGTGCTGGCACCTTGTTGAAATTCGCCTTCGCGAATATTTACCCAGATCGCGCGCATCAACCCTTTAGGGTCAATGCCATGATGGTTTTTAAAATTACGATCTTCGACCGCTTGCAAGCCGGCCACGATCAAGGGCGGCACTTCTTCCAGACGCACCAGGCGACGCTCTTCTTCGGTATTGCCGTATAAAGTCGCGATACGGGCAGGATCAAGTCTCGCACTATCCAGACGCTTTTTAGTAGCGGCATCTTGCACCGAAACAACGCGTCCGCTACTGACCACGACTTGCAATTGGCGTGCGCGCACAGGTCCGTCCATATCCACAAATGAACGTGTTGCCAGACTGAATTTTCCGCCATCGCGTTTGAACGTACCAGGCAATTGACCGACACCGTCGTTTCGATAGGAAGCCGCTGTTAACTCGAGCTCCAGAGCTTCCGGGTTTATACGTACGCCCTCCGCTAAAAACAGAGGCCGCGCAAAAATACGCGTAGGCACTTGCCATTGCAATTGCGCGAATTGTTCGCGTACTTGTTTGTCCAATTGCCACAGATAAGGACCACCAATACCGATGGTGAGGCCTAGGCCCAATAGGCTTAATCGCCAAAACCAGGTCTTGGCTCTGGAGCGCAGGCTGGGGGTTTCTTCTTCAGGGGGAGCGTTTAGGGTCACGGACATGGATAATGTTGGTTTCCGGAAGTTTATCAGGCTCGAGACTGAGTCTGAATTTTTCATGGTCAATTTCGACAACAGATTATCGAACTAATTCATATTAAATGCGCGATCGATTTATTTACCACTATCGGCGGACAAAAAACCTGCTGCAGCGCGGTTTGCGAAGCTTGCGGGTTCGCGGCCTGAGATCCAGCCTGGCAATGCTTTCGCCCCGCCTGAAACAGGCACGCGCAGGTTATGAGCTACGTTTCCAGACGGCTATCGAAATTCAAAACCTTAGTAGCGCTGACTTTTGCTGCGAAAAACCCAAAGTCAGTCTGATCATTCCGGCCCACAATCATTTGGAACTGACCCAATCCTGCCTGACCAGCCTGTTGCTTCATCGCAATGGAACCTGCTTTGAAGTGATTGTCGTTGACGACGCCTCCAGCGATGGCAGTTTCGAGTTTTTATCGGGCATAGCAGGCTTGCGTTTAATCCGTATGCCGACCCAAAGTGGTTATGTCGATGCCTGCAATAAAGGGGCTGAACAAGCCCGCGCAGAAATGCTGGTGTTTTTGAATAACGACACTGTCGTTCAAGTCGGCTGGCTGGATGCTTTATTGGAGGTCTTCGAGCAATTCCCCGACACTGGTATTGCCGGTGCGAAATTACTGTATCCGAACGGTCGTCTTCAAGAAGCGGGCGGCGCAGTTTTCAAGGATGGAAGCGTCTGGAACATTGGACGTTTTGAACAAGCAGATAATGCGCGTTTCAACTATGTCCGCGAAGTTGATTGTGTCTCAGGTGCGGTCTTGGCGATTCGGAAAAAATTATTCACTGAACTCAACGGGTTCGATCCGCATTTTGCACCTGGTTATTTCGAAGATACCGACCTTTCGATGCGCGTTCGCCAATTGGGTTTAAAAATTCGCTATCAGCCTTTTTCTCATGTCGTGCATCTTGAGGGCGCGACCTCGGGAACTCGACTCGATAGAGGCATGAAAGCTTTTCAGGTTCCACATCAAATAAAATTTACTGAGCGTTGGCAGTCGGTATTGGCAGACTACCCTGCACGTCCCAATACAGAACAAGAAAACACGGCACTGGTATTTCAGTCGCACAAGAACAGCGTACTGATTCTTGATGAGCATACGCCGCGCATTGATTTTGACTCTGGCTCACTGCGTTTGTTTCATTTAATGAAATGCCTGCAAAAGGAGTCTTACGATGTACATTTTCTGCCCGCCGATTTATTTTTCGATAGCAACCACACTGCGTGCTTGCAGCAACAAGGCATTGCTTGTTACTACAGGCCCTGGACACAAAGCGTGTTTGATTGGCTTAAAGAAAACGCCCACCAGTTTGACCTGATTATTGTTTGCCGTGTTGGCTTGATGACAAGCGTTTACGATAGTTTACGAAGCGCGGCTCCGAACGCCAAACTTATTTTTGATACGGTTGATTTGCATCATATCCGTGAAGCTCAGGAAGCAGAATTATCGAAGTCGGATTCATTAGCAAAGCAGGCGCAAGCCACCAAAGCCAAAGAGTATGCATTGATTGTAAAGTGTGACGAGACCTGGGTGGTCAGTGAAACCGAATATCGTACTTTGCATACGGATTTTCCGAAAAAAACAATTCGCCGTGTTTCCAATATTCACCCTGTTCGCCGCACTACCCCTGATTTTATTAAACGCAAAGATGTTTTATTTGTTGGTAATTTTAGACACCCGCCAAACCAGGATGGTTTGCAATGGTTTCTTGAAGCTATCTGGCCCGTGATTCACGCTCAACGATCCGAGTTAGTGCTAAACATTGTAGGCGCATCGGCACCGGAGAATTTAATTAAAATATCCGAGCGTATGAATGTCTGTTTCCACGGTCATGTGCCTGACATTGAAAGGCATATCGATAACGCACGTATCAATATCGCACCACTGCGCTATGGCGCAGGCGCCAAAGGAAAAATAAGCCAGGCGCTCGCTTCTGGACTGCCGACTATTGCGACCACCGTCGCGTCGGATGGCATGCAATTGGCCGACAAGGAATCGATACTTCTTGCGGATGATGCCGAAGCTTTTGCCAATGCCATTTTGGCTTTGTACGAAGACGAAAGTTTATGGAATCAACTTTCGAAAAACGGCTACGGCATTGCCGGGACATTTTTCTCAGAGCTGGCGGTTGCTCAAGAAATTAAAAGCATGCTTGCGTAGGGTGGAACCAGCAACCGGTGGCACACCGATGTTGATTCCACCAAAGACTGCGATGGTGCTTCAGATTGCGATAGTATTTTTGGTGGATACCGCAAAGAGCGCGGGATCCACCCTACGACTATGATTTAGCGAATTAGCGAATCTGATTGCAATGTAAAACTAGTTTCAAGACTGTGTCACAGAGTTCGGCTAGCTTAGACATGTCGGTAGAATGCTGCTGACACAGTGGTCCATGACAGGAGTCCAATATGTCAAAAATTCAATTACTTACCAGCGCAGGCATTAGTCTTTTGCTCGGCACTTTCGGCAGCGTATGCTGGGCTAACGCCGACACTGAAGCTTCAATGAAAAAATATCAAGATCACGAAAACCCAAATCAACCGCGATTAATTGTTATCGCACACCGTGGCGCCAGTGGCTACCGCCCAGAGCACACGCTCGAGGCTTATCGACTCGCCATTCAAATGGGTGCCGATTTTATTGAGCCCGATTTAGTGCCCACCAAAGACGGCGTTTTAATCGTTCGTCACGAAAATGAGCTGTCAGGTACTACCAATGTTTCTGTGCGGCCAGAGTTCGCCACGCGCAAAACCACGAAAATGATTGATGGTGTCGAGAGCACTGGGTGGTTCAGCGAAGACTTCACGCTTGCAGAAATAAAAACACTACGTGCCCGCGAACGCATTCCTGAAATTCGCCCGAACAATGCTCAATATAATGATCGCTTTGAAATCCCCACGTTCGCTGAAGTGATACAACTGACACGGCAATTAAGTACGACCAAGCGCCCTATCGGCATTTACCCGGAAACCAAACACCCCACTTTCTTCGCAAAAGAAGGTAAATATCTTGACGGCACTTTCATTAAACAATCACTGGGCGAAAAATTGATTCAAACCTTGGTCACAGAAAAATTTACCGACCCAACGCGCATCTATATTCAGAGCTTTGAAATTGAAAATTTGATTGAATTGAAAACCAAGATCATGCCCAAGCTTGGCCTTGATCTGCCACTAGTACAGCTGCTTGGCGACATTAGCGATGCATCCATTCAACCTGCCAGTAATTTTTCCCGTCCTTACGATATTCGCTATAACGCACAAAAAAATGCCGACCTGAAAAATATTTATGGCAGCTTGAATACATTGGTCAATGGCGGCCTGCGTGAAACTACCAGCTACGGTGATTTGATTAGTGTGGATATTTTTTTATATCTGAAAAAATCTTACGCCAGTGGTATTGGTCCTTGGAAAAACAGTTTTCTGTTGCGTAGTGCATTACAGCCGCCAACTGACCCCAACCGCGATGGTCGAACACAAATGAGTACAAAACTCACTGGTGAAGTACATCCGTTTCTATCGCGAGCACTGTCGGCAGGTTTGACCGTACATCCTTATACCCTGCGCGCAGAAGAAAATTTCCTAACGCAGCAAGCCAATGGCGTTAATCAGACTGCGGTAGGCGAAGCGTTACAAATATTTAGTTTAGGGGTGCACGGAATTTTTATTGATCAGCCTGATTTGGGCGTCTCGGCGAGAGAGTTATTTTACAAGGCGAACCGGTCAGGCGAATGATTTTCTTTTTTGCTTAGGGTGAGTTATTTACATTGATGCACCAAGAATGGCATTACTAATTTTTAGGCCGAAGTGCCAAATATATTTGGTATGGATCATTCAAGGGCCGATCCAGTAAAACAACTTCCCAATCCGGGAAATTATCTTGTAGCCAAGATACTGTCATCGAGGTGTCACCATAAGTAACATCGCCATCTATCGGTTCCCTATGATGCGGATAATAAGCAAATCCAGATGACCTATGACTAGCTTCAAGCTGGGGCTTTTTATTTTCTGGAATATTCTGATCAAACTCCCAATACTCTACTGGACGGACGGTAATAATCAGCACGCCGTCGACAGAAATATATTTTCGCAATGTGTTTAAAGATTGTCTCGTGGCGCGCTCACTCAAGTGGGTAAATACCGAGAAGGCATAAATTATGTCAAATCGCTGATTTTCGAACGGTAAGTTTTCAGGTAAATAATCCGATTGGAAAATATTTTCGCGAATTCCATGGAGCATGCACTGCTCGATGGAAAGGCTCCAGGGATCTACTCCGGTAATATTTTCTGGTTTGACATAATAATACAAAGAACGTATCGAGCGGCCATAACCGCAGCCAAAATCTAGCACTTTGGCATCAGCCATATCTTTCTTAGTAAGGGTAATGAATGACGTTGCCAAGAATCGAATGAATGTGTTGGTTTGCATTAGCAAAGTAGCACCACTGCTGCCAGTCCATTCTTTTTGAACTTTCTCACTAGCCATGCTCGGCAATAATCTGGATAGTTTAGGATATTGCGCATTTGGCATCCCTATCATTATCAAGCCAAAATCATCTAATCCAACTTTTCTAAGAAATACCACTGCATGGCTTCTTGTCGCTATTGCATTATTTTTCTCGGCGTCGGCTAGTGCCTCACAAACTGTTTCAATAAACATGTTATTTCCTGAATAATAATGATCAGAGTACGCGAGTCGCATACCGACAATCATCATTGTAGCTTGTAGATGGTGCACACCAGGCACACCCTATGATTTTGCAAATCTTAATGGATTCATGAAAATTCAACCCAGCCTTCTAGCTTCCTGGATGCCCGGCACTGCATTTAGGCGTCCAAGTAAATCGCTGAGCTGCTCAAAGTCATTCACTTTGAGCAAAAAATTAATCTCGGCCATGCCGTGACTACTATCGATTTTTGAATCTACGCCCTGAATTTGTACTTCATTCTGTCCAATAATATTGGTGATGTCTTTCAACAGCCATTTTCTGTCGAAAGCACGCACCACGACGTTCACTAGATAGCGTGATTTATCGGACTGGCCCCAGTTCACTGGCAGGCAGCGGTCTTCGTGCAAACTCATCAACCGACGCAAGGATGCGCAGGAAGCACGATGGATACTGACGCCGCGTCCGCGGGTTAGATAGCCGGTAATTTCATCGCCCGGCACCGGCTGGCAACAACGTGCCAACTGCGTGAGTAAATTGCCAACACCTTCGACCGTAAACTGGCCGGCATTTTTCTTGATCGCATATTTCTTGGGCGTTGCTTTTATAATTTCCGGCAATTTGCTGGTTTGCTGATGCTCATGCAAAGCGCGACTAACCTGATTGGGCCCGACATCGCCTAGTGCCAATGCCAAATACAATTCTTCGGTATTGGGCAAACGGAATTTTTCAAGAATAGGCGCAAGATCAGCATGCAATAGCGCAACGCGACGCAATTCTTTTTCAAGAATGTCACGCCCGGCTTGCAGGTTTCTAGCGCGATCAATTTTATGAAACCAGGCACGGACTTTGTCGCGGGCACGACCACTGACCAGAAACCCATTCGAGCTCATCAACCAATCGCGGCGCGGCTCGGACACTTTGCTGGTAATGATTTCAATGCGGTCACCACTACTCGGTTTGAAGTCGAGCGTGACAATACGGCCATTCACTTTTGCGCCACGGCACCGATGCCCGACCTCGGTATGCACGTGATAGGCAAAATCCAGCACAGTCGAGCCATGCGGTAAATCGAACACCTCACCTTTGGGTGTGAGCAAATACACCCGGTCTTCGATTAACTCGGTACTAAAACCGGCCAACAAATCATGCGAGGCATCACTGTCGCGTTGTTCAAGTAATTGCCGCATCCAGGCGACTTTACGTTCAAAGCTGGCATCGCTGGAACCGCCTTCTTTGTAACGCCAATGGGCTGCCACACCAAGTTCGGCATGCTCGTGCATTTGCGGCGTGCGAATTTGTATTTCCAGCGTACGATTTTCCGGCCCCAAAACGGCGGTATGTAAAGATCGGTAATCGTTACCTTTGGGGTGCGCGATGTAGTCATCGTATTCGGAAGGAATCGATGGCCACAATTGATGCACGACGCCCAACACCGTGTAGCAGCTTGGAATATCTTTCACCAACACGCGAATGGCGCGAATGTCATACAGCTCGCTAAAGGGCAGGTTTTTACGCTGCATTTTTTTCCAAATGCTGTAAATGTGTTTTGGTCGCCCGGCGATGTCTGCTTCAATGCCGGCTTCCAATAAAGCATCACGCATTTTTTGTTTGACTTGCTCAATAAACTTTTCGCGACCGGTTCTTTTTTCATCCAGAAGTTTTGCAATTTTCTGATAGGTTTCCGGCTGCAAATAACGGAAAGCCAGATCTTCGAGTTCCCATTTCAACTGCCAAATGCCCAAGCGATTAGCCAAGGGCGAATGAATATCCGCCGTTAATTGAGCAAGTGAGCGACGTTCCTGTTCAGAATATTGATTCGCCTGACGCAGTCGCTGCAATTGCATCGCTAACAAAATTGGGACTACCCGCAAATCGCGTACCAAGGCTAATAACAGGCGACGCAAGCCCTCTGAATTACCAGGATTGTCCCGCTGCGCATGCAAGCTCCAAACCTGTTCGGCAGCCTTGATGCCATCGAGCAATGGCTGCAGACGCGACAAACCTTCCTGTTTGGGACTGAGCGAAGCTTGCAAGGCCGGCCATTTGGCAAGCGCCGCTGCAAGCAGCACATCCGGGCTTACCTTCAAGGCCAGCAGACTTTCGAGAAGCAGGATTGTCTCTTGTTCTAATGGTTCTGAAGCCAAAACCTGCGCCGAGGCCTGCATCGTCTGCCACAGCGCATCAACCCTTTCGGAGGGCGGCTGGGCATGCTCTAGCCAGTCACTTAGCCTTGGCACCTTGGCGGACGATAAATTCAAGCGGAACCCTGCATAGATTGTGTAAACTTAGACCTTCGATAGTACAAACATAAACACTTGGGAGCCACCATGCCACGTATTTTTATTGCATTCGTCTGTGCATTTTCCTTAATAGCCAATGCCGCAATCGCGAAAGAATTCTCCAGTGTCGAAGAACAAATGTCTTCGCGAGATTTCAAGGCCTCCGGTTTGGAAAAGCTAAGTCCTGAAGAATTGGCAGCGTTGAATGCCTGGATTCGCAGCAACCCATCCACTTCAGGCGCTGGTGTTATTTATAACCGCGCAGCAGACGATCTGGTTCGCATCGGCTTCGAGGATTCCGACGCACGTGAGGTTGTCAGCAGCAATATCATTGGCGAGTTCAAAGGCTTCCGTAGTGGAACAACCTTTAAGCTGGATAACGGACAAACTTGGCAAGTGGTAGATGGCGAACTGGGCGGTATTAAAGCCATGACAACCCCTAAAGTTACTATCCGCCCAGGATTGATTGGCGGCTGGCGCTTACAAGTAGATGGCTATAATTCAGTCGCAAAAGTTAAACGCGTTCAGTAAGTTGCTGCAACTGTTTAGCCAGGCGCTTGGCCGATACCGAGCGCTGAGTGCCAAGCTCCTGTGCAAAGACTTGTACACGCAGCTCTTCATAATCCCAGCGAAATTGTTGCCAGGCCAGATCTTGCATCTGGCCTTTTTCATGTGCGCGATTAATCGCGTCGGTAAAACTTTTTAATTCCAGCATGCGAGTTTGATCTTTAATCGGATCAGCCAAGGCGCGTTCGGCACGCAATGCAATCGCTTTCAAATAGCGGGGGTATTCTTTTAAGCCAATGGCGGCGGTTTCCCGCAGAAACCCAGGATGTACC
>JAYUUM010000087.1:0-4403 GCA_043754555.1 Arenimonas sp.
GGCCAAACCGATTAGCTAGTTTCAGACCTTTTTCTTCGCCACTTTGTTGAACCAGGGCATCACGTAACTCGTCTTGAAAATTACGTACGATTCGTAATAACTCGGCTTCGAGCATCGCGGTGTCGGCCGTCGTTTTCTGACCACTTTTCGGGCGAATAATTAAGTGCAATTGTGCCAGCGGCGATTCACCAATTTGAATATTGGTATCCAGACGTTCGCCTTTAAGTTCACGCATAAACAAGGCTTCAATACGCTCACGCACTTCAGTACTAAAACGATCGCGCGGAATGTAAACCAATGCCGAATAAAAACGGCCGAATGGATCACGACGCAAGAATAATTTCGGGCGAACACGTTCCTGCAAAGCCAAAATGCCCATACAGGTTCGTGACAGCTCTTCGGTACTTGCCTGAAAAAGTTCATCACGCGGCAAGGTTTCTAGAATGTGCCGCAAGGCTTTTCCGCTATGACTACCTTCGCCTAAACCCGAAGCTTCCATCACGGCTTCATGGCGCTGACGCACCAAAGGAATTTCCCAAGGGCGGCGTTTATATGCGCTTGATGTGTATAAACCCAGAAAGCGCTGTTCGCGAATTGCTTTACCGCTTTCATCAAAAACCAGCACACCGATATAATCCATGTAACCGGCACGATGCACGGTGGAGCGCGCATTGGTTTTAGTAAGAATTAATGGTTCCATGGTAGCGCCAGCGGGCAAATCAGCGGCGGCCAAACCTGCAAGCGAGCGCGGCTTTACATCTTCGTCCTTGCCACGCATTAAACCCAGACCACTGCCAGCCACCACGGTCAGCATGCGCTGATTTTGGATATTGGAAACTTCGTATTCGCGATAGCCGAGAAATGTAAAATGATTGTCTGCCGCCCAGCGCAAAAAGTCCTGTGCTTCCAAGCGCTGGCTAGTGGTTGCCGGCATCGGGCGGGTTGCCATTTCATCGGCTATTGCATTCATTTTGTCGCGCATAATTCGCCAATCGGCGACTGACTCACGCACGTCGCTCAACGCCGTGGCAATGGCGCTGCGAATTTTTTCCATGTCGTCATTGCTGGCTTGACGATCAATTTCCAAATAAATTAAAGATTCGTTGGCGCCTGATTCTATCGCTAATAGCTGACCACTGGCATCGCGCGAAATAGCGATGACCGGATGCACCAAAGTATGTAGCGAGCAGGCCAAATTACTCAGCGCCATGCTGACCGAATCAACCAAAAACGGCATATCGTCATTCACGATATGAATCACCGTGTGGCTGGTTTCAAAACCATCACTGGCAAGTTGTGGATTAAACACGCGAATATTGGCGGCAGCGATTTGACGTTTCTGAATAAAGGCGAAGCTGCTACGGGCAATATTGGCCCAGTCTTGCGCACTACGCAAAGCCAATTCTTCTTCGGGTAATCGCGCGTATAACGCTGCGGTAAATGCTTCGATTTGGCTAGCAGCCCCCCCAGTTAAACCAAGGCTGGCAGCAGCAGTAATGGCGTTCTGTGATGCGGTCGGTGCGATTTGGGCGCTCATAATATCGGTCAGATGGGACAAGACGCGTATTGTAACGAGTGCCAAGGGCCGGATGCTATCGAAATTGAGTAAATACTTGAATCAATTTAAGCCCAGAACAGTGTTGAAAGGCATGAATGAATGCAGCAGATCTATTAGCGGCTTGTGCAAACATGTGCATGTTAAAAATCACCGCTACTACCGACGCACATCATGCAAGGCACGTTCCAACAAGCTTAAAGCCTCTTCTAAAATTTCGTCTTCGACCGTTAAAGGCACCAGCACGCGGATGGTATTGGCGTACACACCACAGGAAAGCAAAATTAGCCCTAAGTCGGCTGCATGACTGGTCAGTGTTTTGGTAGCGTCGGCATCTGGTGTATTTCTGGTTCCGGGTTGAATAATTTCGAATGCCATCATTCCGCCAAGACCACGAATTTCACCAATACCCAAACTGGCATCTTTTTGTAATTCGGCGACAAAGTCGCGAACTCGCTCGCCAATAATTTGCGATCGCTGCAAAAGATTTTCCGATTCAATCACATCGAATACTGCCAGAGCCGCCACGCAAGCAACCGGATTGCCGCCATAGGTGCCGCCCAAACCGCCCGGAGCCGGGGCGTCCATTACTTCAGCGCGACCGACAACGCCAGCCAATGGCAAGCCGCCACCTATGGATTTAGCTACCGTAATAATGTCTGCGTAAACGCTGTAGTGTTCCATCGCAAATAACTTCCCGGTACGGGCAAAACCACTTTGCACCTCGTCGGCAATTAATAATATTCCGTAGTCATCGCAGAGTTTTCTTAACGCCAGCATGAATTCTGGCGGCGCTACGGTAAAGCCGCCCTCGCCTTGTACGGGCTCGACAATAAAAGCAGCCACACGGGCAGGCTCAATATCGTATTTAAATAAATGCGCGATATCGTCCAACGCATCTTGTACAGTAACGCCGTGATAAGAATGCGGAAAACGAGCATGATAAATGTCCGCAGGGAATGGACCAAAACCTGTTTTATACGGCACTACTTTGCCAGTCAAAGCCATGCCCAATAGCGTGCGACCGTGAAAACCCCCTGAGAAAGCAATTACCCCGGGACGCTTGGTATAAGCACGTGCGATTTTGACGGCATTTTCTACCGCTTCGGCACCGGTACTGACAAAAAATGATTTTGCATTGCCTGAAATGGGTGCTTTTGCGTTAAGTTTTTCTGCCAACGCTACATAAGGTTCATAGGGCATTACCTGGACGCAAGTGTGGATAAAGCAATCAAGCTGCTTTTGAATAGCCGCCAGTACTTGGGGATGTCGATGCCCGGTATTGAGTACGCCAATGCCTCCGGCAAAATCAATATAACGCTTGTCGTCGGCGTCCCAGATTTCCGCATTTAATGCCCGCACTGCATAACGCTGGGTTGCATGGCCAATGCCACGCGCTACTGCAGTTTCACGACGCTGTTGTAATTCGGCATTTTTGCTCATATCGTCTTCCCTACACCTGATGACATCAAAGTGACAGCTTGTCGGCAGTGCATTCTATCGCTAATTATTTAAGCTAAAGATGTTGTAAGCTAACGAGCAGGTTTGCGGCCATTGGCCTGAACTGCATTCTTTCGCCAAAGCAAGTGAGTATAGCCATGACGATATGCCCCATTGCCATTGCCGTTGGTTGCAGAAAGTGTCCTATTTATGTCGCCTGTCCCGTGAAATCAATTATTGGCGATCAAGCGCCCAAACAACCTGAAAAGTCCTTGAGCCGGTCAGCTCCCAAGAAAAAAAGCGCCAAGAAAAAAGTAGTCAGGAAAAAAGCGGCTTAGCAAACGGACAACCCTATTAAAGAACTCATTTAGTGTTTGATATCCACACAAAGTTAATGTTAGTTGGCGTAAATTTAAACTCCCCAACCATAGGAAGTGCAGCATGCCTCGATTGCACCTATTGTTTGCCTCTTTAGTACTTGCCAGCAGCAATGTAAGTGCGCAAGAGGTCGTTTATAGCCCCAGCTCATTGGGACCTCTAAAAATTACTACCGTTGTTAAAAATCTTTCCAACCCCTGGGGCATGGCATTTTTGCCTGATGGACGACTCCTGATTACCGAACGTGTAGGACGCTTACGCATTTTTTCGCAGGGCCAAATTTCACCTGCGGTTACCGGTACGCCCGCAGTTTATAACCAGGGCCAAGGTGGCTTGCTGGATGTCGCCATTGACCCGAACTTCAGCCAGAACCAATGGGTTTATCTGACCTACGCTGAAGCAGGTGCAGGAGGAACTGCCGGCACAGCGGTTATGCGAGGCAAATTAAATGGCAATAATTTGGAAAATACCCAAGTGCTATTTCGCCAAATGCCGAAACTGAGTACCGGTAATCATTTTGGATCGCGCTTGGTATTTGATAAAGCAGGCTATTTATTTGTCACACTGGGCGAAAACAATAATCGCATCACCGCGCAACATCTCGATCATCATCAGGGCAAGATAATTCGACTTTGGCCCGACGGTACGATACCTACCGATAACCCGTTTATCGGCCAAGCCAATGTCAAATCCGAAATTTGGTCGTATGGCCATCGCAACCCACAGGGCGCCACACTAAATCCGTGGACCGGGAAGTTATGGATGAATGAACATGGCCCGAAGGGCGGTGACGAAATCAACATACCTTTGGCCGGCAAGAATTATGGCTGGCCGATTATCACCTACGGCATTGATTACAACGGTCAACCAATCCCAGAATCTACCGGCACCAGCGCCCCTAACATGGAACAACCGAAACACTATTGGGTACCGTCGATCGCAACCAGTGGCATGGCGTTCTATGACAGGAATAAAAACAGTGCATGGTACGGAAACCTTTTCGTTGGAGGATTGGCAGCACAGCAGCTAG
>JAYUUM010000088.1:0-4385 GCA_043754555.1 Arenimonas sp.
AGTATTGAAGAAAGCCAGCGCCTTGCGTGTGCAATCTAAGGTACCGGTCATGATTGGCTTCGGCATTAAAGATGCGGCCTCGGCAAAAGCATTGGCACCGGCTGCAGACGGCATCGTGATTGGTAGTGCGCTGGTGGAAGCTTTGGCGGCGAGTGTCGATCCCTCGATTACGGCAGAAGCCTTTCTGCAGCCTATTCGGCTGGCATTGGACAGTCTTAGCTGACCCTGAGGGCGTTTCCGGCTACACTGTCCCTCCAGCAAACAAGACGGAATTTGCATGAGTTGGTTGACCAAATTAATGCCAGCGCGCATCCGCACCGAAGGTGGTGGCAAGCGAGGGGTACCCGAAGGTCTTTGGGAAAAATGCGATAGCTGTGGCGCTGCTTTGTACGGCCCCGAGCTCGAAAAAAATATTCGGGTTTGCCCGAAGTGTAATCATCATATGAGCATCGAAGCTCGCGAGCGTCTGGCTTCTTTTCTCGATGAAGGTCCGGTCGAAGAAATTGCGCCGGATCTAGGTCCACGCGACGCACTCCATTTCAAAGACCAGAAAAAATATTCCGATCGCATAAAAGCGGCTCAAAAACAAACCGGCGAAAAAGATGCCTTGATTGCCGTCAAGGGATTGTTGAAAGGCCATGATATTTGCGTAGCCGCTTTTGAATTCCGTTTCATGGGTGGCTCAATGGGTTCGGTGGTCGGTGAGAAGTTCGCACTAACCGCTGAGCGGGCATTACAAGAAAAATGTCCGATGGTCTGTTTTGCATCGTCGGGCGGTGCCCGCATGCAAGAGAGTTTATTCTCGCTAATGCAGATGGCAAAAACTTCGGCGGCTATTGGTCGTTTGCAAGCCGCTGGCTTGCCATTTATTTCGGTACTCACACATCCAACCACTGGCGGCGTCACTGCTTCGTTGGCAATGCTGGGTGACTTGAATATTGGTGAACCGCAGGCCTTGATTGGTTTCGCCGGTCCGCGCGTGATCGAACAAACAGTGCGCGAAAAATTGCCGGAAGGTTTTCAACGTTCTGAATTTTTACTCGAACATGGCACAGTGGATCTAATTATTGATCGCCGTGAAATGCGCGACCGTATTGCCGAATTACTGGCCTTGATGATGAATCGTCCTGCGCCGGAAAAAGTTGAGGCATAAGCGTGGCAACACGTAAATACTTCGGTACCGATGGTATACGTGGTCGCGTGGGTGAGGGCGTTATTTCCGCTGATTTTATGCTGCGTCTGGGCAATGCTGCCGGTCGTGTTTTGGCGGGTGATAAGCCACACGCCATAATCGTGATTGGAAAGGACACCCGCATTTCCGGCTATATGTTTGAGTCGGCGCTTGAAGCAGGCCTGGTCGCAGCCGGTGCCGATGTCCGTTTGCTGGGCCCGATGCCAACGCCAGGTATTGCGCATCTCACTAAAACCTTGCGTGCCGATGCCGGTATCGTGATTTCCGCCTCGCATAATCCGCACGAAGATAATGGCATCAAGTTTTTTTCGGCCAAAGGCGAAAAACTAAGCGATGAAGTTGAGCAAGCGATTGAGGCCGAACTCGACAGACCATTTTCAACCGTGTCGTCGGAACATTTGGGCAAGGCGCAGCGGGTTAATGATGCACTGACGCGTTATGCCGAATTTTGCAAAGCTAGTGTGCCCGATACTTTCAGTTTGAAGGGTATGAAAATTGCTCTGGATTGTGCCCATGGAGCCACTTATAACGTCGCGCCAAAAGTATTTTCCGAATTGGGAGCCGAAGTGGTTGCGATCGGCATTCAGCCCAATGGCTTGAATATCAATCACGAAGTGGGCTCCACACATCCGGAAAGTTTACAGAAATTAGTACTGGAAAATAAATGCGATCTAGGTATCGCTTTTGACGGTGATGGTGATCGTGTATTGATGGTCGATAGTGATGGACAACTTCATGATGGCGATGCACTTCTTTTCGTATTGGCCAATCATTGGAAAAATATTGGCCGTCTGCACGGCCCTGTAGTCGGCACCTTGATGACCAACTATGCGATGGAAAAAGCACTCGGCGATTCTGGTATTGGTTTTGTTCGTGCAAAAGTCGGCGACCGCTTTGTACATCAAGCCTTGCATGAAAACGCTGGCGTGCTGGGTGGTGAGGCGTCTGGCCATCTGTTGTGTCTGGACCGCAGCGGCACCGGCGATGCGATTGTCGCAGCGTTGCAAGTATTGGAAGCCTTGTGCGCTCGTAATACATCTTTGAAGCAGGCGGTTAGTGCCTATCAACCACTGCCACAGAAAACCGTGAATGTCAGAGTTACCGCTGCCGCAAAACCGCTTGAGTCGGCCAGTGTGCAAACTGCTCGTAAAGAAGCGGAGGCTGAATTGCATAGCAAAGGTCGTTTAGTGTTACGGGCGTCGGGCACCGAGCCATTAATTCGTGTGACCGTTGAAGCCGCAGATGCGGTTTTAATGCAATCTGTTTTGGATAAATTAGCAAACGCCGTGCGTGCGGCCATCTGATCTAAATAAATATAGAGGTTTTTATGAGCAAGATTCCCAGCCTGGATATTCGGCGTTTTGATACCGACAAAGAGGCTTTTGTTGCAGAACTTGGCGCAGCCTATCGCGAATGGGGTTTTTGCGGCATCAGCGGACACGGTCTGAGTACAGAAGCACTAAGCAACGCCTATGATGTGTTCAAACAATTTTTTGCGCTACCGACCGATGTGAAATTGAAATACCACCTTAAAGGCACAGGTGGCGCCCGTGGCTACACACCGTTTGGAATTGAAACGGCTAAAGATTCAAAGTTTCCAGACTTGAAAGAATTTTTTCATATTGGTCGCGAATTACCTGCTGACTCACCCTATGCCGATGTTATGACGCCTAATGTCTGGCCGGATGAGGTCGCCAACTTTAAAGAATACGGCTACGGCTTGTATCAATCCCTTGATAATCTTGGTGCTCGTGTATTGCAGGCACTGGCCTTGCATATCGATTTGCCACAAAACTTTTTTGCCGATAAAAGCAATAATGGCAATTCCATTTTGCGGCCGATTCATTATCCACCTATCACCGCGCCGGATATTCCGAATGTGCGTGCCGGCGCCCATGAGGATATTAACTTCATTACTTTACTCGTCGGTGCTAGTGCGGCTGGTCTGGAAGTGTTGTCGCATAAAGGCGAGTGGGTCGCGTTTACTGCCGAAGCCGATACGATTGTGGTGAATATTGGCGACATGCTGCAGCGACTAACCAATCATGTGTATCCATCGACAACACACCGTGTCGTTAATCCGCCAGGAGAAGCGGCACGCAATCCGCGGTATTCGGTGCCGTTCTTTTTGCACCCTAATCCGGATTATTTGATTGAAACGCTGCCGTCATGCATTAGTGCCGAAAATCCGAATCGTTACCCAACGCCGATTACTTCGCATGAATATTTGATGGAACGCTTGCGTGAAATAAAGCTGGTTTGACGTAGGCCTTGTCACGCTCCAGCGACCCGGGTTTTATACATCCCGCATTCCCGGGTCGGTGGAGCGAGACCCGGGCTACGAGGAATATTTTTTATCGCAACTCTCAAAAAAATCCTGCTTCGCCTTTTTGTCATCGCAGCCATCGTGTACGTCGCACTGTGTACCTGGCTTTATCTAAAACAGCGTTCCATGCTGTATTTTCCAACGCCCGCTGCTGTTGGAATACAGGCGAAAACTCTTGAATTGCAGGACGGCAAATTGTTGTTAAAAGGCTGGGTTATTAATCCAGGTAAAGAGCGAGCTATGATTTATTTCGGTGGCAATGGCGAAGCCGTTGAATATAACGCCGAAGTATTCAAAAAAATATTGCCTGATGTAAGCGTGTATTTACTGCCATATCGTTCTTACAGTGGCAATCCGGGCGAGATTAGCGAAGAAAATTGTTACCGCGATGCCTTAAAACTATACGATCAAATTAAAAGCCGACACCGCTCGATTAGTGCACTGGGTAGAAGTCTCGGTTCGGGCGTTGCGACTTATCTTGCATCGCAAAGAAAGATTGATAAATTGATATTGGTAACGCCTTACGACAGCATAGTGAATGTCGCGCAAAGTAAATATCCGATTTTTCCGGTTAGTCTATTGTTGAAAGATCGTTATGAATCATGGCGGCGCGTGCCTGCTGTCCAATCCGATGTATTGGTCATGATTGCAGGGTCGGACGAAGTAATTCCGCGTGCCAGTACCGATAATTTACTTCGCTACTTCAAGCGGAAACCAAAAATTATCTTATTTGAAAAGGCCGGACATAACACGCCGGCCGATTCGACCGAATATGACCAAGCGGTGTCCGAGTTTATCGGCAGATAATTTAATTCGTAGCCCGGGTCATGGCTTTATCTGACACGGGTTTTACATCTCGACATTCCC
>JAYUUM010000089.1:0-13181 GCA_043754555.1 Arenimonas sp.
ATGTTTGATGGCGTTTTCGACTAAGGAAATTAACATGAGCGGCGGGAAATCAAGATCGCGATGTTCAGCCGACACATTGATTTCAAAGCCCAGTCGCGAACCCATCCTCACCTGCATCAGCGCCAGATAACTGCTACAAATATCTAATTGCTGGCCCAGAGTTGAAACAAGCCCGCCCTGCTGCTCGCGCAATTTCGGAATGGTGGCACGCAAATGATCGACTAACGCGTCCAGCGTTGTTTCAGCGCGATCCGGATTCTGTTTAATCAAGGAACGCAGTGAAGCCAGGGTGTTGAATAAAAAATGCGGTTCGATCTGTGCCTGCAACACACCAAGACGCAAATCGCTTTCGTCTTTCTGCAAACGCATGGCATTCAATTCGTGTTTATGGCGGCTTTCGGCAAGACGCCGTTGTTCACTGAAATACGACCGCAAAGCCAAACCACCACCGAGCGCGCCGTAGGCCATCACTAGAAAAACAATATTGGTTGCAATGACCCAAGGAGCACGCGCCGCTTTTTTCATGTCCTTACTGACATTCACTTTACTAATATTGACGTTGCCGGGAATTTTTTCCGAGCCTTTCGAATTGATATTGACCGCTTTATTGCCGAGATATGGCGCGGTAGTTGTCTCGATGTAACCCGATGACCATTGATCGGCAAAATAGCTGGCAACGATTCCCAGCAATACCGCCAATACTACTGCACGCCGTTCGTTGGAAATGCTGAAACGATGATGACGAACCCAGGTGGCAAAAGCTGGCCCGGCAGTTGCCATAACCATGAACGCAACAAAGAAGTGGCCGCCGGTTAAAAGTCCCAACTCAATTTTCTGAGTCATAACGGAAAAGCCCAGACCCACCGGCAATGCAAATAAACCGATCACAATAGCGAATAGTAGGCTGCGTTTTTTCAACCACGGCAAACTAAACACCGGGTAGTTACGGTAGGCAGTTATTCGTGAGCTGCCACCTGCGACAACATCGTCGGGCAAGGCTTGATTTAGCTGCAAGAATTCAGAACTCATTGTGGTCCTTGGATTAAATCTTATTCTGCAAGGCTAACGCAATCAGCACTAACATCACAGGTGAAACCATCGCAGCTGCCAGCGACAATACCGAATAGCGATGACCCACATTTAACGTCCAGCCAAAGGCAGGAATGACTTTGGGTACGATGACTCGTGTATCTTTTTTGCTGAAATACACGCCGAACAGTCCCATGCGTGACCAGTTATTAGCGTTATTCCATTCGTTGCCATTGATTTCTTGGGCATTCATTTTTTCTCCTAGTGATCTTCAGGAATTTATTTATTTCTTCTTTGCCGGTGTGGTATGTCCGCCTTGTAGTAACTGCAAACTGTTAACAGTGCCATTGGCATCGCGTTCAAAATAAATTTCAATTCCGTACGCATCGGCGGAAAACTGATCCTTCGCCTTTATATCGAGAGGAAATGCACCCTGCCCGGTGGCTTGTGCCATCAAGCTGCCATTTTCCACCGACACTTTCAGATCGAAATTAGGTGTAAGTGTGTAGACGCCAACGTAGGCTTGCAGTTGTTCTGCACTTGGTTTTACAACGGCTGGTTTTGCAATGGCATTAGGATCGATCTTCTTCAGAGGAAATGCACCGCCGCTTTGTAGGAACAACAAGGCGTAGCTGCCATCGGATTTCTTTTGCGGGCGGATGGTGGCGTCAAATTCCAACGGATAGAAATCCCCTGCGCTGTCATAGCCCATTTCAAATTTTTGCTGCCCGGCTGCCTGTGTATACAAACGCCCATTTTTTTCAGTGAGCGTCATTTTCATGCTTGGCAAAAAATCATATTCACCGACAATGGCTTTCAGCAATTCGGCACCCGCTTGTTTTACCTTGCGTGCCTTGCCCAATGGCAAACGACTATCCAATAGATGATTGCCCAAACTACTCAAACCGCCAACCGAAGTAAGTGCGGTATCACTCAAAATCACAACACCACGCTTTTTCTCAAGGTCAAATGCGGTGAATGCTGAAAAACCGCCGGTGCCGCCTTCATGCAGATGTACAAAATGTGCATCCAATGGCGCTAGCATCCAGTTCATCGCCATTTTGTTATTGGCGTCTGTGTTGACTTGCTGCTGGGTCAATTTCAATGCGGGCGAAATCGTCGATTCTGTCTTCCGCAGTTGTGCTTGCACATAGCTCACCATATCGTCCAGCGTGGCGCGTACGCCACCGACACCGGCTGCGTTTGTTTTAAACGTCCAGGCCGGTGTGGTTTTATTATTGGGTGTATGGCCTTGTGCAGCTTTCACCTCTGGCGGCTTCTGATTGATGTAGCTATTGTTCATGCCGGTCGGTGTGAACAAACGCGTTCGCAGGAGCGTTTCAAAATCGGTGCCGGCACGTTTGGCAATAATGCTGGAAAGCAACATGCTCGCATAGTTCGAATATTCGAATTGGCTGCCAGGCGCACGTTGCAATTTCGTACTGCTTAATGTTTTCAGTAATGAGGCTTCATCAATATTGGCATAGGGATTTTCCATATTCGGTGCAGAACCAAAATCCGGCACTACCGGCAAGCCCGATGTATGCGTAACGAGATGTTTTATTAGAATGGGTTTGCCTTCAAACGAAGGAACAATTGCTCCTTCAGGCAAATAATTGCTTAAAGGGTCTTCCAGTGATGCCTTGCCTTGCAAGATCAAATCCGCCAACAAAGCCGAGGTCATGGTTTTACTGATTGAACCGATTTCAAATGCTGTCGTTGGCGAAATTCGGTTTACATTTTTCGGATCGGCGCACACATAGGCACGTGACACGGTTTCATCGATAACTGCGACGGCAAAGCAAGCACCGGTTCTATCGCCCAATAAGCGTTGCTCAGTAACGCCTTTGAGTTCGGCATCCGTCATTGCGGCTGCTTGGCCGGAAGCCAGCGCAATCGCGAGTCCAAGAATATGCTTCGAATATTTCATGCCAATCTCCAGTTCAGGTGTATGCACCTTATCCAGAGCCTAGACTACATGCCGGGCTTTGTGATGAATGGGCTGTTTTTGCGGATAAGCTCGACGAAATGCAAGCCTGGCACACGTCGAGGTCCAAAAATAAAGATCAGTTCGCCATTTAGATACTTTTTTTGCAGGTGTCTCTGGGTCCCAACTTGACCAGACATACGTCTGTTAAAAACCGTCAGGATGACGAATAATTTCACTATTCGCAGGCACTGGAATGCAGTATTTATTTCTCCGGAAAATCAAAATCAAAGCCGTAGTAATGCTTACCGTCGGTAATGGTGATGGTCATGCTTCCCGACAAACCTTCCAGTTCTTCGGTGCCGGAATCAGGCACTACGGTAAGCACGAGTGTTGCTTCGCCACGATTCATCGTACCGCTATGCTGCAACACGAAACTACCTTTGCGGCCTTGCAGATTACCGATCACTTTTTCCATCGCGACATAACCGGCAGAACCTTTTACCGATGTCATATGCGCCAGCATTTGGCCTTTGCTGTCGGCTTCCAAGTCGCCATGGAATTTTTTATCTAGCAGCATGCGACCAATGCTGGTTTCTTCATTCTCGCCTGCAGCTTGCGGGCTCATTTTTACATCAAAAAGGCCGCTGATGTGGATGGTCATCGCATTTCCAAATGTGGTGGACATTCGGCAGTTTAAAGCAATGGGTCGGGCCCAAGGGCCCTCCTAGGTAGGAAGGCCCGACAGCATTACGTTGGAGGGCCCGATAGCAGTTACGTAGGACGGCCCGACAGCATTACGTAGGAGGGCCCTTGGGCCCGACACCACCTGACAAATGTCATATGGCATGGCTGACGATGCCCACTAACGAGGCTCAGACCGAATCAGCAAACTGCTCGCACGGAGGAACCACCCATGTGCGATTTACAAAACACCAAGACAACGCTGGCCAGGCTTGAGAATGTCAGCAAGCGTTACGGCAACGTTACTGCCCTTAACGGTCTCAGCCTTTCGGTTAACGCCGGCGAAATTCTCGCTTTGCTCGGGCCAAATGGCGCAGGCAAGACAACGGCAGTTTCTTTATTGCTGAATCTAATCGAAGCCGATACTGGCAAGGTCAGTTTGTTCAATCAGGACCCGCAGCAACTCTCTGCACGACAACGCATCGGCGTGATGTTGCAGAGTGCCGCGTTGCCGGAAACTTTGCGTGTGTCGGAATTAATCACGTTGACGCAAAGCTATTATCCGTTTCCACGTGATGTGAAAGAAATTGCGGAGATGGCAGCCATCACCGATTTGCTGCAACGTCCTTACGGCAAATTGTCCGGTGGCCAGCAACGACGCGTGCAATTTGCGATGGCTATTTGTGCCAAGGTCGATATTTTATTTTTGGATGAACCGACCGTAGGCCTGGATATCGAAGCCCGCGAAGCGATGTGGGTTAGTTTGCGAAAGTTGGTTGCCGAAGGTTGTGCCATCGTACTAACCACGCATTATCTGGAAGAAGCCGAAGCGCTGGCCAACCGCGTGATGGTGATTGCACAAGGTTCGGTCATTGCCGAAGGTAGTGTGGAGTCGATCCGCTCAAGAGTTGCCTTGCGCAAGATCCGCTGCGTCAGCAGCCTGAATATTACCGACATTAAACATTGGCCGCATATCGAAAGCGTTGGCCACGACGGTCAGTATCTGACGATTCAAACCACCGATGCCGAATCGGTAAGCCGCCAACTATTAATCGAAGACCCTGCGCTTCAGCAACTAGAAATTAAACGCGCCGGCCTGGCTGAAGCCTTTATCGAATTGACCAAGGAGCCAGTGTCATGAATGCCGTATCGCCTGTTTCACAATACAGTGCCCTGTCGGTGTATCTGACCGAAGCACGCTTTGAGTTTATTCGCATGTTACGGATGCCGATGTTTGCGCTGCCTGCATTGGTCTTTCCGGCTATGTTCTATTTGTTGTTCGGCGTGTTGATGGGCAAAGGCAAAGCGGAAGTCAGTGCTTATTTACTTGCTACTTATTGCATCTTCGGCGTGATGGGCCCGGGCCTGTTCGGTTTCGGCGTGAGTGTCGCACTTGAAAAAGATCAAGGCTGGTTGAAATGGCGCCGCGCGGTTCCAGCCTTGCCCGGTGCATATTTCGTATCAAAAATGGCGATGGCATTGATTTTCGCTTTCATTATTTTTGTCGAACTGGCGGTACTTGCCAGTACGTTTGGCGGTGTTGATTTAAGCGTGTTGCAATGGTCGCAATTAATGATCATCAGCTTGCTCAGCTCTTTGCCATTCTGTGCTCTAGGTTTGGTGATTGGTATATTGGTGAATGGACAGGCCGCACCTGCGATCGTGAATTTTATTTATTTACCGATGGCATTTTTATCCGGCCTGTGGCTTCCCATTAATATGCTGCCCAAATTTCTCGGCACACTCGCTCCGATCTGGCCTTCCTACCATGCCTCGCAAATTGCCTTGAAAGTGATCGGCGATGATCTAGGGACACCAATTTGGATACATATCTCGTACTTGGCCGTATTCACACTGGGCATGCTCTGGCTCGCGGTGACGTTGTGGTCCCGAATGAAGGTGAAATAAGGAATTTATGATGAAAATTTCAACCGGTTGGCAAGTGGTGTTGGCATGTTCCGTTCTGGTGGCGACAGCGAGTGCGGCAGTGTTGATGAATCCTGCAACGCATAAGAAGAACGACAAGCTTTCTGAAGCTATACAAGTTAAACAAGCTGAAAATTCTTTTGCTGTCACCAATGTACGAATATTTGACGGCGATACGACTATCGAAAAAACTTCTGTGCTGATCGAACAAGGCAAGATTTCGTTCATTGGTAGTAATATCAAAATTCCGGAGAATACCCCGATCTATGACGGTGCCGGGAAAACATTATTGCCCGGCCTGATCGATTCGCATACACACACTTATGGCAATGCACAAAAAGACGCATTACGCTTTGGTGTAACCACCGAAATCGACATGTTCACTGACTGGCATCAATTAGCCGATGCTAAGAAACAACGCGAAAGTTTTGGCCGTGTTGAACAGGCCGACCTTTGGTCTGCCGGTACATTAGCGACCGTTCCCGGCGGCCACGGTACCGAATACGGCATGAAAATTCCAACGCTTAGTACGGTCGAAGAAGCACCTGCTTTCGTTCAAGAACGAATCAAGGAAGGCTCAGACTATATCAAGATCGTATTTGATGACGGCAGCGCGTACGGTCCAACTGTCAAAATAAAATCATTGACACCGGATGTCACCGAAGCGTTGATCAAATCCGCACACGCAAATAGTAAACAGGCGCTCATACATATCGCTTCATTGGATCAGGCAAAACTGATGGCCGATCAAGGCGCCGATGGTCTGGTCCATAGTTTTATCGACCAAGTGGCTGACGCCGAATTTGTACAACAGGCAAAGAAAAAGAACATGTTTATCATCCCGACACTCTCCGTGACGGGAAGTTTGGCGGGCGCTGACGAAGGTAAACAATTGGCAGCTGATGCGCAATTGAAAAACTATCTGACAATATCGCAAAGCAATTCGCTCAAAGCGAGCTTTCCGTCACAGTGGCAGAATCCGAAAGTTCTCATGAATGCATTGGCGAGTGTAAAAATTTTGCATGCGGCCGGCATTCCATTATTGGCCGGTACTGATGCAGGAAACCCGAGTACAACGCACGGTGCCAGCATGCACGGTGAACTGTCACTCTTGGTTAAAGCAGGTTTGTCACCCAGTGAAGCATTGAATGCAGCCACTGCTCTGCCCGCAAAAATATTTGGCTTGCATGATCGTGGACGCATCACTGTCGGCATGCGGGCGGATTTTATTTTGGTGAGTGGTGATCCGACCAAGAACATAGAAGGCACTCGCAAGATCGACTTTATCTGGAAGAATGGCTATCGCCTGCAGCGTGAAAAAATAGCTGATGCAGTTGCCGACGTGGCAGTGGTGGCATCCACCGGACTGATTAGCGATTTCGAACAAGACAAAATTACTAGTCGCTATGGTAATGGTTGGCATATCACCACCGATCAACAGATGAATGGCGAATCTGAAGCCAGTATTAGATTAGTGCCGCAAGGTGTGAAAAACAGCAAAGGCGCACTGGAAGTTAGCGGAAAAATTAAACCTGGCTTTGCATATCCCTGGGCCGGCGTATTTTTTGGTCCGGGAGCCAAAGCGATGCAGCCAGTGAATTATTCACATGCCAAAGAACTGGTGTTCTGGGTAAAAGGCGATGGCCGTAAATACAGCGTAATGGCGCTTTCTAACATGAGTGCGGTCGGTGCGCCGCCAAGCCAAAGCTTTTCAAGCAGCAGTGAATGGAGAGAAATTCGGCTTCCTCTCGACGGCTTCGAGGGTCTAGAATTGTCGTCTGTCTCCGGCTTCTCGTTCAACGCCATTGCGTCTGAAGGCGAGTTTAGTTTCATGATCGACAATGTTGAAATTCGCTAAATAATCCCGGGAATCGCCATGACGCTACCAGACAAAAAAGCCACAACGGAGCAAACGTCATGGTGGTTGCGCTTTTATCAGCCGGCCCGTGAAGAATACCGACGCCTTGCTTCGGAGAACGGCAGCGAAGTTCAAGAATACAAATACATGCCTTATCTCAACCTTGTGTATTTGATGTTTCTATTTCTGCCGCTGTTTTTCAACCCGCGCTTCGACAGCACCCATATTATTGTCACACTGGCCAGCCTGGCAATTTTTCTGCCATTGCATTTCATGTCTTATGGAAACACTGGCCGTCATATGATTTTTATTGCAAGCGCGATGGTGCTCTTGTGCTATGCCGTATTGCCGTTCAATTACGGTGCGAACACCTATTTGATTTATGGCGTAATTTCCGCTGCCTATGTGTTCAAGCCAAGACATGCATTACTGTTTCTGGTCGTCGCCCTTGTGTTGATGCTTATTCTGACGGTCTGGCTGAAACTTCATATCATGTTTTTTGCAACAACGGCCGTGATGGCCATCATGCTGGTTTTTTATACGCTATATAGCCGCAGTATCGAGCGCAGTAATCGAAGTCTGAAACTGAGCCAGCAGGAAGTTCAACGACTGGCGCAAAGCGCCGAGCGTGAACGCATAGGGCGCGATCTGCATGATGTTCTGGGCCACACCATGTCACTCATTGTGATGAAGAGCGAACTAGCCAGCCGCCTATTCGACCGCGACCCAACTGCCGCTGCCATACAAATTAGGGAAGTAGAAAAAATTGCGCGGGATTCCCTTGGACAGATTCGCATAGCAGTAGCAGGAATACGTTTGGCCGGACTGGAAGCGGAGCTGGCGAATGCCAGGCTCTCGCTATTGTCGGCCGATATTCAATTGCATTATCAGCTTGCCCCGGTGCAATTATCGACGGAAGTCGAAACCGTATTGGCACTGGCGGTACGCGAAGCGGTGACCAATATTATCCGCCACTCAAGTGCCGGCCGTGTTGAAATTGAACTAGCCAAAATAAATAATGAGCTACAACTGAAAATTTCCGACGATGGAAAAAATACCTTGGTCACACCTGGACACGGCCTGAGCGGCATGCGGGAAAGGCTTGAATTACAGGGTGGCCGATTAGAAATTGATACCGGACCCAACGGTGGTGTGCGACTAAACTTGAGTTGCCCGATCACTGAACACCAGCCTGTCGGCCATGCTCAGAACGATCTGGTCATGCGCGATGACGAATGTTAACGTTCGATATGTTTATTTTCTCTGAAAGCATCAAATGATTCGTATCGTTCTAGCCGAAGACCAGGCGATGGTACGTGGCGCGCTTGTCGCCTTGCTCAAACTTGAATCAGATTTTGAAATCGTCGCCGATGCACCCGACGGTGAGGTAGCGTGGGACTTGGTGAAATTACACAAGCCCGATTTACTGGTTTCTGATATTGAAATGCCGAAACTTACTGGACTCGAACTCGCTCAGCGCGTCAATGACGAAGCTGGCAATACGCGTGTAGTAATAGTGACAACGTTTGCGCGTGCAGGTTATCTGCGACGTGCACTGGACGCCGGTGTACGCGGTTATCTACTGAAAGATTCACCCTCGGCGCAATTGGCCGATGCCTTGAGACAAGTGCATCGCGGTGGCCGTGTGATTGATCCGCAACTGGCGATGGCGGCATGGACCGAACAAGACCCGCTCACCGATCGCGAGCGTCAGGTGTTACGCATGGCCGGTGAAGGCAGCAGCTCCGCTGATATCGCCGAGCAACTTTCACTATCGCAAGGCACCGTGCGAAATTATTTATCGGAGATTATCAGCAAGCTTGGCGTATCGAATCGTATTGAAGCGTATCGACTGGCACGGCAGCAAGGCTGGCTGTAGGAGGCCGCTTACGACCGCCATGGAGGGCGGGAGTGCCGGAAATGCAGGAGCATTTTCCGGCCGGGCGATCTATCGGGCCCAAGGGCCCTCCTACAAAAGCAATTGGTTCAAAGCCTTTGAATAATTCGCAGCGATACGTTCTCTCGATGAGTGCCAGCCCTCAGTAGGAGGCCGCTTGCGGGCGCCATGGATGGCGGGAGTGCCGGCTTTCAACAGACGCATGTCTGGTCAAATGCAGGAGCATTTTCCGGCCGGGCGATCTATCGGGCCCAAGGGCCCTCCTACGTAAGCAATTGGTTTAATACCTCCGTGTAATTCGTCGCAATGCTTTCTCTATCAGTATGCAACCCATTGCTGACCCATTGCTTGTTACCCACAAATACATCTTTGACCAAAGATCGGTTACCACCAAATACCAATCGATCATAAAGCGTGCTGTCGTTAACCCCCGCAAACGCCAGCGCATCCTTATCCAAAATAAAATAATCACCAGCGCAGTCTTGTTGTGTAGAAACACGACCATCACGAACTGCTTTCTGCCACAGGAATTCACCCACACTCGATTGTTCTGCTGTCACTGCAATATTGCGTTGTTGGTGCATAAGCCGCTGGCCATATTCCAACCAACGTAATTCTTCGATCGGTGATATTGAGGTATTTGAATCCGAACCAATACCAAAGGCACCGTCAACGGCTATGAAATCACGCAGACGAAAAAAACCATCGCCCAGATTCGCTTCTGTCGTAGTGCAAATGGCCACGGTAGCTTTCGATTTCGCAACCAAGGCAACTTCCGCCTCGTCCAGATGGGTGGCATGCACCAAGGTCCAATCCGCATTTACATTGGCATGGTCCATTAACCACTGTACCGGCCTAGCGCCACGCAAAGCGACACATTCATTCACTTCGTTCATTTGTTCTGCAATGTGAATATGAATCGGAAGCTTGCCTGAAATACCCGACAATACTTCTTGCATGGCTGTTTCCGGAACCGCACGCAAGCTATGCAAAGCGATACCGATTTTCAGTTTTTCGTTTTCTTGCGTCTGTAATTTCTCAATCAAACCAAGAAATTCTTCCACAGAATGGCCAAATCGCTTTTGCTGTTCATTCAGTGCGCGGCCATCAAAACCACCGGCCAGGTAAAGTACCGGTAGTAGTGTCAAACGAATGCCGGTGTCCTGCGCTGCCTGGATAATTGCTTGCGACATCGCCGAAGAATTTTCGTAAGGCAACCCATTGGGCTGATGATGCAAATAATGAAATTCGCAGACCGAGGTGTAACCGGCTTCCAACATCTCAACATAAAGCTGCGCGGCGATGCCATGCAATTGCTCGGGCGTAATACGTGAAGCAAAGCGATACATCAATTCACGCCAAGTCCAGAAGCTATCACTCGGGTTGGTTTGCCTTTCGGTCAGTCCCGCCATAGCCCGCTGAAATGCATGCGAATGCAGATTGGGCATGCCAGGCACTGTAAGTAGTTTGCTCATGCCTACATTCTAACCTCAGGCTACAATATTGGCATGAGTGCATTATCTGGAATTAAAGTACTGGAATTGGCCCGCGTATTGGCAGGCCCATGGTGCGGCATGACGCTAGCTGATCTGGGTGCCGACGTGATCAAAGTCGAACCACTGGCAGGTGATGATACGCGTGGCTGGGGCCCGCCATTTCGCGACGGCTTGTCGGCCTACTTCGCCTGCTGTAATCGCAATAAACGTTCGATTGCACTGGATCTTCAATTGCTCGATTCACGTCCCATCATCGAGGCATTGATTAAGCAAAGCGATATTGTGATCGAGAACTATCGCACCGGTGGCGCCGAAACACTTGGTGTGGATTACGCCACTGCAAAAAAAATCAACCCGAAAATTATTTATTGTTCGATATCGGGCTACGGTCGCACCGGGCCCGATGCCAACAAACCTGGCTACGATTTCGCCATTCAAGCCGAGGCCGGCTTGATGTCGATTACTGGTCCAGTTGATGACATGCCTTATCGCACAGGAACCGCCGTTGCCGATATTGCGACTGGTCAAAATGCCACGATGGCAATTCTTGCCGCGTTAATTCACCGGATGAAAACCGGCGAAGGCCAGTCAATCGAAATTTCATTATTCGATTCGCAACTGCAATTATTGGCAAACTCGGCGAGCGCGGTTTTATTTAGTGGCAATGATGCCAAACGACTGGGTAATCAGCATCCAAGCATTGTTCCGTACCAGGTTTTTTCTGCGAATAACGGTCATTTCGTACTCGCCGTCGCCAGTGAAAAACTCTGGCGCGAATGTTGTACTGTTTTAGCAAAAACCGAATGGTTATCTGATCCGCGTTATGTCGACAATGCCGCTCGTGTTGCTAATCGCGGTACATTGATTGAGCAATTACAAAAGATATTCGCATTTGAAAGTTTGTTGCATTGGCAGAATGTGTTTGAAAAGGCCGGCATCCCGATTGCACCGATTAATTCCGTGCAGCAAGCCATTGAACATCCAGTCACGCTAGCTCGCGAAATGCGGATCGATTGCGGGAATGTAGCGATGATTGGCAGTCCATTAAAACTTGCGCAGACGCCGGTGAGCTATCGCTTGCCGCCGCCGCAACTTGATGCCCATCGCGATATCATCTTGAACGAACTTCGCCAACAGGGTTTGATCGCATGATTTCAAAAAACGGATTAATCATCAATGCCAAGCTGGCAACCATGCGTACTGATCTCGGCGCTTATGGCCAGATCGAGAAAGCCGCTATTGCCTGGAAAGACGGTGTCATCATCTACGCAGGTCCGATGAAAGATATGCCCGAACTCACGGATATTCCCGCGCATCATGTTGAAGATGCTTATAACCGCTGGATAACGCCTGCACTGATTGATTGCCATACCCATCTGGTGTTTGCCGGTGATCGTGCTGTAGAGTTTGAACGCCGTCTGGAAGGCGTGAGTTATGAACAAATTGCCCGCGAAGGCGGTGGCATTATTTCGACCGTCAAACAAACTCGCGAGGCCACAGAAGACGAACTGTTTGCACAATCATTGCCGCGTCTGCAAACGCTGATTCATGAAGGCGTTTGCACGCTGGAAATAAAATCCGGTTACGGCCTGACCTTTGAATCCGAACGAAAAATGCTCGTCGTCGCACGACGCTTGGCGGAACACACCGGCATTACTATCAAAACCACTTTTCTTGGTGCGCATGCGCTGCCGCCGGAATTTGTCGGGCGCGGCGATGAATACATCAACACTGTCTGTGATTGGATGCAGCGCTTGTATCAGGAAAAACTAATCGATGCTGTTGATGCCTTCTGCGAAAATATTGCCTTCACTCTTGAACAAACCCGTCGTGTTTTCGAGTGTGCTAAAAACCTGGGGCTGCCGATAAAACTGCATGCTGATCAACTTAGCGATATGAAAGCGGCAGCACTGTGCGCCGAATTTTCAGGGTTGTCGGCTGACCATATTGAACATACCGATGAAGCCGCCGTTATCGCGATGAAACAAGCGGGGACTGCCGCCGTCTTGTTACCGGGATCGTTTCATTGTTTACGCGAAACCAAACTTCCACCAATTGATTTACTTCGCAAGCACCAAGTGTCCATCGCAATTTCCACTGACTTGAATCCAGGCACGTCGCCATTACAATCCATCCATCTTGCGATGTCACTGGCCTGTACGCATTTCAAATTGACACCCGAAGAAGCACTGCGCGGTACCACGGTGCATGCTGCAATTGCATTGGGCTTAAAAGATCGCGGCCAATTAATTGTCGGTCAACGCGCCGATTTTGTGCAGTGGCGTTTCAAGCATCCGGCCGAGCTTTGTTATTGGTTGGGCGGGAATTTGGTGCATTCCATACATCACGGATAAAAAAACTCTG
>JAYUUM010000090.1:0-13121 GCA_043754555.1 Arenimonas sp.
CTGGTGCATCAGTGCTTTGGTGTGCTGAAGCATCAAACCGAGTACTGCCAGCAAGCCATTTGAAACGACTTGCTGGCGTATGGGAGAGATGGTATCTACAATTACTCCGCCGTATATTTCTTCAACCAAGCATTCACCGTGTCATGCCACAACACGCTGTTATGCGGTTTCAGAATCCAGTGATTCTCATCCGGAAAGGTCAGCAACTGGCTATCCACTCCACGGCGTTGCAGAGCAGTAAAAGCGCCAATACTCTGTTCAACCGGAATGCGGTAATCAAGTTGGCCATGCACTACGAGCATGGGCGTTTTCCACTTTGAAACATGATTCACTGGATTATGTTTTTCGTAGTTTTCCGGCTTTTCGTAAGGCGTGCCTTTCATTTCCCATTCGTCGAACCATAATTCTTCGGTCGAGTAACCCATCATTCGGTTATCAAAAACTCCCGAATGCGATACCAGACATTTCCATGGTGCTGCCCAATTTCCGGCAATCCAGTTGACCATGTAACCACCGTAACTGCCACCAAGTGCACAGGCTCGTTCGCCATTCAAATAGCTATATTTACCGAGCGCGGCGGCCCAGCCTTTTTGCAAATCTTCGAGTGGTTTGCCACCCCAATCACCCGAGATCGAATCGGTAAAAGCTTGGCCGTAACCGGTAGAGCCGTGGAAGTCGATCATGACTACTGCAAAACCCATTCCGGCATAAGTTTGCGCGTTCCAACGGTAGTGGAAATTATTTCCGAAACTTCCTTGCGGGCCACCATGAATTAAAAACGCAACCGGATATTTCTTGTTCTTGTCAAAGTTCGCCGGCTTAACTACATAGCCATAGACCGTTTCGTTATTCCAACCTTTGAAGTTGAATTGCTCATAAGCGCCCATCGCAATATCGTTCAATTTATCGGCATTGAAATTCGATATTTGTTTTAGCTTTGCACCGGTCGCATTGCCAGTGAATAACTGCGCCGGTGAAGTAAGCGTGCTGCGAACAAATACCAATGTATCGCCGGCAATATCGAAAGCCGACACCGTTCCATTGCTCACCAATTTACGCGCTGTACCAGTAGCGGTATCAATCGCAAACAAAGCGTGTGAACCAACATCATCGGTCACGGTATAAAGTGACTTTCCGTCGGCGCTCAGTAATAGACTATCAGCACTGCGGTCCCAGGCCGAATTAATTTCACGTTTGGCGCCGGTGGCGAGATCCATTGCGATAATACCGAAACGATCGGCTTCAAAAGTAGCGTGCTTCATGGCGCGGTAATACAGGATTTTTCCATCGTGACTAAATACCGGGCCGGTGTCCCAGGCCTGATTGTCGGCAGTTAGATTTTTAGCCACACCCATGCCATCGACAGAAACCGAATACAAATCAAAATTGGTTGACCAAGCTTCGGTTTTACCGGCGATGCGGGCATTAAAAATAATGGTTTTACTGTCGGGTGAAAATGCATATTCGCTGGCATCACCGAAAGGTTTCGATGGCACATCACCATCAATGCCATTGGTAATTTTTTTTGGCTCGCCATTTAATTTTCCATCAGCTGCAAAACGGGCGATAAAAAGTTGATTATTGCGGCCATCGGCCCAGGCATCCCAATGCCGAATAAATAGTTTCTCGTAAAGTACGCCAGTCACCTTGCTGGCTTCAACATCATCGAGACGTTTTTTGGTACAGGCCAGATCGTTGCAGTCATTGAAAACTTCAAGATTAAACGCTACCGATTTACCGTCAGGCGATAATTTATAACTACCAATGTCCAGAGCATAATTCGTTACCTGAAACGCGTCGCCGCCTGAAAGCGATTGTTTCCACAATTGCATTGAACCGGACTTGCTACTCAAAAAATAAATGGATTGGCCATCACCAGAAAAGCTAAGGCTATTGACATTGAAAGCTTCGGCAGTAATTCGCACTGGCGCCTGATTAGAATTTAAGGACTTTTTCCAAAAACCGGTTTTAGCTTTATTCGCGACGAAATCTACTTGCCTTAAACCGTACACCACAGTCTTGCCATCAGGCGAAAGTGTCGGTTCGGACACTCGATCAAAATTCACCAAGTCACGAACATCTAAACCTCGGGCCGCCAAAGCCTGCGTCGAGAACAACATCGGTATTAAAAAAGCTACCAGGGCGAAGCGCTTATTCATAAGAACATCCGGCGTTTGTAAAGATGCCCAGTTTAGGCCTAGGTGAGCCCTACGCCAAGCTTTAGGTCTAGCCTACGCAGCCAAAGCTCAGGCTATACTCAGGTTTTATGTTTCCCGGAGTTGGTTTGTGAATACAGCGGCCCTGCCTTCTTATAATGCCCAAGACACATTTTTAGGACACCCCAAAGGTGTGTTCGTTTGCTTCTTCACGGAAATGTGGGAGCGGTTTTCATTTTATGGAATGAAGGCCTTGTTGTTATTGTTCCTGGTGCAACATCACAAATTTGGCGATACCGGCGGATTGAACATGCTGGGGGCTTATGGTGGCATGGTGTATTGCCTGCCGGTTATCGGCGGCTTGCTTGCGGACCGTTATCTGGGCATGCGCAAAGCAGTAATTTTTGGCGGCATTCTACTGGTGCTGGGTCATGTGGGTATGGCATACGAAGGTGCCCCCGCAACCGGGACTGGCGAGAATATTGTGCGTGATACTTCGGCCTTGCTGGTGTTTTATTTTTCCTTATCCTTAATCATTATGGGCGTTGGTTTTTTAAAGCCCAATATTTCCACCATTGTTGGAAAGTTGTATGAAGAAAACGACCCACGACGTGACTCGGGTTTCTCGCTGTTTTATGCAGGCATCAACTTGGGGGCTTTGTTTGCTTCATTAGTATGCGGCGTTTTGGGTGTGCAGTATGGTTGGAAATACGGCTTCGGCGCGGCCGGCATCGGCATGTTAGCGGGATTAGCCATGTTTATTTGGGGACAGAAATACCTGCACGGACATGCGGAACCTTCTGCGCCAGAAAGTCTAAAAGAACGTGTGCTGGGTATTCCGCGCGAATGGTTGATTTATATTTCCGCAATTATCGGCTTGGTTCCGGTCGCAGGCTTGATGTGGGGCGACCGGCAATAATGCGTTTACCTTAGACATTGGCTTCGATCTTACTCTGGCACAAATGCTGATGACACTGGTGTTTAGCATTGTGTTGATCTGGTTTGTATATTTCATCACGACCCAGTGCAGCAAGGTTCAGCGCGAACAAATGATCACCATGATGATCATGATTTTCATGGCCTTACTTTTCTTCACGTTGTACGAACAAACTTATGGCTCATGGGTTGTTTTTACCGACCGTCTGATGACGAAGAATTTCTTTCCGGAATTAATAATCTCTGGTGGTTTGCCATTGTGGTACTTCATCATTCCCGTGTTGATCATGCCATCCGCCTTTTTGATCTCGAACTTTTTCCACGAAAAAAATCCTGCTTCAAAACTGCCATTGGCCATATTCATCATAGCTGCCGTTATTTCCTTATTGATGGTATTGGGTATGGCGGTATTGCAAGAACAAAATGGCGGTTCACTGACCTTTTTAGGTGCGCTATTTATTCTATTGCTGGCACCGATTTTTACCGGCCTATGGGGATGGCTCGATAAACGTAATTTAAATCCGAGCAAGCCCATGAAAAATGCGATTGGTTTGCTGGCTGGCGCCCTTGCCTTTATTCCGTTGGTGATCGCAGCCCAACAAGCAGGCGATACCGGAACAGTAACGAGTATTTGGTGGTTGGTACTGGCGTATTTCATTCTGGAAATTGGCGAGATGTGTTTATCGCCCGTCGGTTTATCGGCAGTGACCCAATTATCAGTACCCCGCGTAGTCAGCCTGATGATGGGTACCTGGTTCCTGGCAACCGCGTTCTCGGAATTACTGGCACACAAACTGGCCACACTCGCCTCCGTTGAAGACGCCGGAGCAGTAGTCGAACATTCGGCAGCCTGGACTGAAGCTGCTAATAAATATGGCGACTTATTTTGGAATCTTGCAGTCGGTGGCTTCGTATGTGCCGTCATCGCATTCTTGATGGTGCCACTATTAAAACGATGGATGCATGGCGTGAAATAACTTTTACATTCCGATAAAAAACGGCACCGAAAGGTGCCGTTTTCAATTCTGTGTGTTAGATCAAACCATTTCCGCCAGCACTTGATTAAGCCCTAGACGCCAATCTGGCAGTCGCATACCAAAATCCTGGGCGAATCGACTGCAATCGAGGCGAGAGTACATCGGGCGCTTGGCTTTTGTGGGGTATTCGTTGCTGGGGATGCCAACTAAACGCGGGGCTTTTTCCAGCACGCGAGCAGCAAGCGCTTCCTGGTAAATCGTTTGGGCAAATTGATGCCAGCTACATTCGCCATCGGCGGCGACGTGCCAGGTTCCATTCGCATCAAATTTTTTGCTGACAGCTAGAGCTGTCGCAGCCGCCAACCAACGGGCCGGCGTAGGTGAGCCAATCTGGTCATTAACGATACGTAACTCGTCGCGCTCTTTCGCTAATTTTAGTGCTGTACGAAGAAAGTTTTGTCCACGTGCGGCATATAGCCACGCGGTGCGGAATATAAAATGCGAACAGCCAGATTCTCGAATCGCGATTTCACCTGCTAATTTTGTTTTGCCATAGACGCTTGCGGGCGCAGTGGTGTCGTCTTCACGTATGGGGCGTAACAAGGTGCCGCTGAAAACATAATCGGTGGAGTAATGTACCAATTTACTAGAGTGTGCTTTGCAGGCCTGCGCGAGTTCCGCAACGGCATCGGCATTAACCCGTTGTGATAATGTAGGTTCGTCTTCAGCACGGTCCACCTGAGTATGGGCAACCGCGTTTAACACTAGATCAGGCTTGCTGGCTTGAATCAAACTGGTTAAATCGCCTGTCTTTTCAAAATCAATTTTTGTACACGCTGTACCGCCCGGCAACTGCCCGCTGTAGGTACAAGCGGTAATTTGTCCCAGTGGCGCAAAGGCTCGATGCAACTCAAAACCGACTTGTCCATCTGCGCCCAGCAATAAAATTTTCATCTTTAAATTCCTGGTAATTTTTCAGGTGGGATATCACTTAAAAACGGCGCTTTGGCATCTTTATTCGAGAGTATGGGCTTGCTCACTGGCCAGTCAATCGCCAGACTGGCATCGTCCCAGCGTAGAGCGGAATCGCATTCCGAATCATACATTTCAGTACATAAATAACTGAATGTCGCATGTTCGCTCAATGTTACAAAGCCATGCGCAAAGCCAGGCGGTATCCAGAATTGACGCTTATTTTCTGCCGATAAAATGACCGACGCCCATCGCCCGTACGTCGGGGAATCGCGGCGAATATCGACCGCAACGTCGTACACCTCGCCTTCTAGAACATGCACCAATTTACCCTGCGGTTTGGGCCATTGATAATGTAATCCGCGCAACACGCCACGACTGGATGAAGAGACATTGGCTTGCTGAAATTCTAGATTCAGACCCAGATCGGAGAAGACTTTTTTGTTCCAGGTTTCGTAAAAATAGCCACGCTCATCGCTAAAAACTTTAGGCTCAAGCACCCAGCAGCCCGGTAATTGCGTCTGTACCACCCTCATTCGGCAGCACCAAATTCAAGTAAAGAAAGCAGATACTCTCCATAGCCATTTTTGGATAATGGCACCGCTAGTTTTTTTAATTGTTCGGCATCGATCCAATGATTGGAGTAAGCAATTTCTTCGGGACAACAAACACGCAAACCTTGGCGCTGCTCTATGGTCTCGATAAAATTAGACGCTTGCAGTAAAGATTCGTGCGTGCCGGTGTCTAACCAGGCATAGCCACGCCCCATTTTTTCAAGCCGTAAATTGGCTTCTTGTAAATACAGGCGATTCAGATCGGTAATTTCTAATTCGCCGCGTGCAGAAGGGCTTAATTGCGCCGCTAACTCAGGCGCGCGACCATCATAAAAATATAGCCCAGTGACCGCATAGTGCGAACGTGGTTTTTTTGGCTTTTCTTCAAGACCAATAACACGGCCGGTATCATCAAATTCAGCCACCCCATAACGCTCAGGGTCACGCACCCAATAACCAAATACCGTTGCGCCATCTATTTGCGCATCTGCTTTACTAAGCAACAAACTCAAGCCTTGGCCATGAAAAATATTATCGCCCAGCACTAAGCAACTAGGTGCACCAGCAAGAAAATCCTTCGCAATTAATAAGGCTTGGGCTAAACCATCAGGCGATGCCTGCACGGCATATTCAATTTTTATACCCCATTGCGAACCGTCACCCAATAGCCGTTTAAATTGTTCTTGCTCATGCGGCGTATTGATAACTAATACTTCGCGAATGCCAGTCAGCATTAACACGGCAAGCGGATAATAAATCATCGGTTTGTCGTAGACCGGAAGTAATTGTTTACTGACCGCTTGAGTTATCGGATACAAGCGAGTACCGGAACCTCCCGCGAGAATAATGCCCTTGCGTTTCATCATGCCAACGCTCCTTGTCCGATACGCTCCAAACGGTAACTACCGTCTAACACACGCTGCACCCAATCTTGATGATTCAAATACCAGTCAATGGTTTTTTCAATTCCCTGTTCGAAACTAAGAGTGGCATGCCAACCAAGTTCAGACTTTATCTTAGTGGCATCGATAGCATAACGACGGTCGTGGCCAGGGCGATCTTTGACGAAAGTCATTTGCTCTGTATAGGATTTTCCATCGTTACGTGGCTGCTTGGAATCCAGTACCGAACAAATCGCTTTAACTACAGCAATGTTTTCGCGCTCCGCATCACCACCGACGTTATAGGTTTCGCCTACTCGCCCTGCTTCCAGCACTTTCGCAATAGCAGTGCAATGGTCAGTGACGTACAGCCAGTCACGAATATTTCTGCCATCGCCATAAATCGGCAAAGCCGCACCGGACAATGCTTTTTGAATAATCAGCGGAATTAATTTTTCCGGAAACTGGTGCGGCCCATAATTATTGGAACAATTGGTTGTCACGGTTGGCAGGCCATAGGTGTGATGAAACGCTCGCACCAAATGATCAGAGGCTGCTTTGCTGGCCGAATAGGGGGAATTCGGCGCAAACGCCGTTTGCTCGGTAAAGGCACCGGTTTCGCCTAATGAGCCATAGACTTCATCGGTCGACACATGCAAAAAACGAAACTCATCTTGTTTCGCACCTTCTAATGCACGCCAATAATCGCGAGCGCATTCAAGTAAGTTAAGTGTTCCAACAACATTGGTTTGGATGAAAGCGGCAGGACCGTCAATTGATCTATCGACATGACTTTCTGCGGCAAAATTAACAATGGCATCGGGTTGATGATGATTCAACAATTCCACCATTTTATCTTTATCTGCAATATCAGCATGAAAAAAATGATGTTGCGAGTTAGCTTCAATACTTTTGAGCGATTCGGTATTGCCAGCATAAGTCAGGGCATCAACATTAATAACGGTATGACCAGCTTCTATCGCCATCAAGACAAAATTGCTACCAATAAAACCAGCACCGCCAGTGACTAATAAGACAGCTTTATTTTTCATTTTCTAATCCGCGTGTAGTTTCATAGTGTTGGTTCATAGCGTTATTTTAACGTCAAATGCACTATCCACAACGCTTATGATACGCGCGCAGCGTTTCCAGAGCCCATTCGTGCTCGTATAGTAAGGCATCTAATTGTTGTGGGATATCACCCAAGCGTCTTGAATTTGAACTGTCCTCCAATCGTCCTGCCAATTTAGATAAATGGTCTAGACCCATATTCGCGCTGGTAGATTTAAGGCTGTGGCTCGCACGATGAAGGGTTTCAATATCTTTTTCTGACCATGCAATTTTCATTTGATTTGCCAATTCCGGCGCATTTTCAAAATAAAGCTTCAGTAAGCCCTCCCTTAGATCGGGCTTGCCGGGCAGTTTAATCAAGGCCATTTGATCAAGACGGCTTTCATTGAATCTTTCCGATCTCGGGACCACTGGGTCACGGCCGGGCGTTTCTGTAAGCCGGTTTAGCTGGCCCGGCAACACATGCTCAGATTGATCAACCAGGATGTGATCGGACGGGTTTTTAATCCAGCGCTCCAATTTGTCGATAATTTGTTGGCTGTTAAACGGCTTGCTTAAATAATCGTCCATCCCCTTGGCAATACACAAGTCGCGATAGCCTGCGGTCGCGTGCGCGGTGAGTGCAATAATCGGGGTGTGTTTCAAATTTAATGATGGGTTTGCTTCCATCTTTCGTATTTTTTCAGTCGCTTCAAAACCGTCCATCCCAGGCATTTGACAGTCCATGAAAATAATGTCGAAACGCATTTCCTTAGCCGCCTCGATCGCTGCAAACCCATCCGAAGCCAGTACAACTTCGCAGCTCATATTTTGTAAAAGCAGGGAAGCAAATTCCTGATTGACCGGATTGTCTTCCACTAAAAGCACTTTCACGCCGTTAAAAGTATTCAACAAACTTTCATCGGTACTTTCCATGACAGGTCTATCGGATGAAACTCTGACAAACTCCTGCAATGTGTTGCGCAACGAAGACCGATCAATCGGTTTAAGAATTCTGGCCAGAACTTCTAGTTTTGAGATTTCCATGGTGGCGTAAATACTGGAAGCCGGCGTCATGGCAATCACTTTGGGCTGAATCGGAAAAACACCCTGTTGAATGTCTTTCGCTAAAATAGCTGCATTATTGTCGGGCAAACTCCAATCCAGTAATACCAGATTAATCGGCGTTGGATATTTTTCCGCTGTCGCCAAGGCCAAAGTGGCCTGGGGAGTTGTTTGCACTAGATCACATGACACCCGCCATTTCTGCAAGATTCGTTGCAGCATTCCGCCAATGCGTGGATTGGATTCCACGATCAATACTTTTATCGGAATATCAAATACGGTTTCGCTTAGTTTGTGCTCGTCTTGTGTTTTTGGTGTTTGTAATTGAACGGTAAAATAGAACCGCGAACCACTGCCAATTTGGCCGACCATGCTAATCGTGCCGCCCATTAATTCGGCCAGTTGTTTTGAAATAGCCAAGCCCAAGCCAGTTCCGCCAAAACGCCGGGCAGTTGAACTGTCGGCTTGGGCAAACGCATCAAATATTCTTGCCTGCGCATCATCACTGATCCCGATTCCGGTATCCATGACATCGATTCTCAAAGCAAATTCGTTATCACTGTCTTGATTATGCGAAACGATAACGCTGACCCCGCCTTGCTCGGTAAACTTGATCGCATTGCTGACTAAATTATTCAAAATTTGTCGCAAGCGAACCGAATCACCACGTACCCAAGTGGGTACTTCCTCATCAATTTCCAGGGATAAATCCAGACCTTTTCGACCTGCTCGCTCGGCAAATAATCCGATAGTATCTTCTGCCAATTCCCAGAGATCATAATCAGCCTCTTCAAGCGCTAACTTACCGGCTTCAATACGCGACAAATCAAGAATATCGTTTAATACTTCCAATAATGCATGTCCCGAACGCGACACGGTATCGGCTAATCGGCGCTGGTCGGGCTGTAGTTTTGATGCCAGCAATAATTCGGTCATCCCAAGCACGCCATTCATCGGGGTGCGAATTTCATGACTCATATTGGCCAGGAATTGGGATTTTGCACGATTGGCGGCCTCCGCTGTATCACGCGCAATTTCCAGTTCAGACACGGTTTTCTGCAAACTTTCATTCGCCACTTCAACTTCACGCGCACGACGATTTACCAACGCTTCAAGTTGATCCTGATAACCGTAGGCATTGATTTCGCGTTCTTGCAGATGTGCCAACAGATGATTGAACGCAATAGCGGTATCGCCAATTTCATCCTGACTCTGAACCACAACGCGTTCACTAAAGTCGGTTGATTGCGTAACTTCTTTTATTTTTTCCAGCATATTCTGCAAAGGTGTATGGACCACTTTGCTCGTACGCCAAGCGGTATAAGCAGCAAAACATAGGGCGAATAACAAGCCTGCCGATATCAACCAATAAAACCAATAAGGTCGATCCTGTAATTCGATATATTTTGTCGAAATCTCCAGCCGGCCAATCACAGTATTTTTAATTTTGATATTTTGCGTAATCAACAAATTATCCGCAGCTTGAAATGCATCGCCACGCTCAGCGGTGTTATCGGGGGTGACCAGCCGATCCCTGTCCCAATTAACTTCCGACAGGACACTACCGTCGTTGCGGTAAATCCTGGCCTGAATAATATTAGGGTAAGCAAGCAAGTTCATTAACTGCTGCTTCGCCATTTTTTCGTCATCAAAAAAAGTCGCTGGTGCTACATTCAGCGCCATGATTCTACTGATATTTTGAATATGTTTTTCTTCCTTGCTGCGATCGGCCACCACCTCAGCACTAAGCAGGGCCAATGAGAACAAGAAAATCAGGAGCATACTGGCGGTCAACACACTCAGGCTTAATCTGCGCGCGACGCTGCCTTTATTTCCGAAAATCGAACTTAAGCGCATCATTTTATTCAAGGGCTCGCTTTTTACTGAAATTAACCGTTTTACCGAACTGCTCGATCCACTAACGACCATTTATTGCAAAAAATAGGCCATTCATACCGGTAGAAGTCTGTATACGCTATCGCAACATGCTACAAATTGTTACATTAATCACCATTCTGACCTCGCGAGTTGAAAAATAGTGGAAAACAGGGTATCCCCTCGCCCCCAAGTGGCGCATGTAGAAGACGATCCCAGCCATCGCTTATTAGTAGCTACATTACTCGAAAGTGCTGGTTTTGAAGTCCACAGTTTTGCCGACACCGATAGCTTTCGCCGACATGTGCGGGGCAGCTCGGTTGATCTAGTGCTGCTGGACTGGATGCTGCCAGATGGCTGCGGCCTTGAATTGCTGGAATGGATCCGGGCATCGAACCAATCCAAGCTACCGGTCATTCTCATTACTGGCCGAGAAACCGATGAAGATGTAGTTACCGGTTTGACTGCTGGCGCGGACGACTACATAGTCAAGCCGCCGCATCCAGCTCAGTTGCTGGCTCGGATCAATGCGGTGATGCGTCGGTCGGGGTTTGCTGCGCAAACAGCCTCCAACAATGAATTCGCTCCGTATTTCCTGCGTGAAGATTTGCGGGAAATTCATTTGAACAATGAACGCGTTCCTACTACGGACCGTGAGTTTGATTTGATGCAATATTTGTTCCGTCGTCGTGGCAATATCGTCAGCCGCGAAACCTTGCTCAAACAGGTCTGGAATATGCAAGGCCTGGTAAGCTCGCGCACGGTCGATACCCACGTCAGCCGTTTGCGCAAAAAATTGGAGCTCGAGGGCCAACATGGCTGGACACTGTCAGGGGTTTTTCAACATGGCTACCGTCTTGAACAAAATGCCGAAGCCATAAAAACGGCCTGATCACCATATCAAACGGCGCTGAGGCGCCGTTTCTTTTTGATGTTTCAGAACATCTCGATTTGCGCAGAGGGCTTTCGTGGAGCCACAAATTGGCTGCAATCGAGTGCATTTAGTCGCCCGTAGCCGAGGCGTTTATAGGCTTTGGCAAAACGCTGTGAAATCAAATCGGCAAACGGCCCCTGCCCGCGCATACGTTTTCCAAAAGTGCTGTCGTAATCTTTGCCACCATGCATTTGTTGCATAAGACTCATCACATGCAGGGCCCGCTCGGGATAATGCAACTCCAACCATTCACGCCAAATCTGTTTTAGTTCGTGCGGTAACCGAAGTAGCACGTAGCCCGCCGCAGCCGCACCCGCCTCACGTGCAGCTTCAAGAATATGTTCGAGATCGCGATCAGTAATCATCGGGATAACCGGGGCTATTAGTACGCCGACCGGCACGCCCGCTTCGTGCAAGATTTTTATCGTTTTCAATCTCGTATGTGGCGCCGATGCGCGTGGCTCTAGCTTCGCGGACAATTTATTGTCGAGTGTGGTGACCGATAAATAAACGCTGATCAGATTTTTTTCCGCCATCTGCGCCAGTAAATCCAGATCCCGGGTAATCAGCGACCCTTTTGTCACAAAACTGACCGGATGCCGACACTCAAGCAAAACCTCCAGCACTTCGCGGGTAATTTCATATTCCCGTTCAATCGGCTGATAGCTATCGGTGTTGATGCCGAGCGCAATTGGCGATACCTGGTAGTCTCGTTTGGCAAGTTCGATCCGCAATTGATCGGCGGCATTGGTCTTTGCAAATAGCTTTGTCTCGAAATCGAGCCCAGGCGATAATTCCAGATAAGCGTGACTGGGCCGTGCAAAGCAATAGACACAGCCATGTTCACAGCCGCGATAGGGATTTACCGATTGGCCAAACCCGATATCGGGAGAATCATTACGACTGATAATGCTGCGTGCCCGCTCTTCCCGAACCGTGGTCTGGAGACGCTCTGGCTCGCCTTCCCTGTCGTACGCCGAACCCCAACCATCGTCCTCACCGATGTTGAGAGTTTTTTCAAACCGCCCCGCCACGAAGGACGCTGATCCGCGTCCTTTGATCGCCGTTTGGGGTTTTCGAGTGTTTTCCATTTGCACACAGTACTTCTTTGTCGTCGCATACATTGCGACATAAACCAAAAAAACCGCAGCTTCTTTTCATAGGTTGCGGTTTTTTGGACAAGTGCTTTTGATTGATAACTATTAGAACGGAATATCGTCTTCCGGAAACGGATCATCATTGCGAGAAGGTGGCATTTGATTACTGCTGCCCCCGCTGCCGCGTGATTCATTCGAACCACCACCGCCGTAAGACGAACCACCGCCGCTACTGCGTGGAGCGCCACCGCCCATGGGGCGCGAGCTACCGCCGCCTTCACCGCTAGGCATTTTGCTGCCGAGCATTTGCATTTCATCGGCAATAATGTCGGTGCTGTATTTTTCCACACCAGCCTTGTCGGTATATTTATCAGTACGCAATTTGCCTTCGATATAAACCTGCCCGCCTTTTTTCAGATATTCACCGGCGATTTCGGCCAGGCGACCAAAAAATTTGACGCGATGCCATTCGGTACGTTCTTGCTGTTCGCCCGATGTCTTGTCTTTCCATGATTCAGAAGTGGCGATGCTAATACTGGTCATGGCCATGCCCGACTGTGAATAGCGCACTTCCGGATCATTACCTAAATTTCCGACCAAAATTACTTTGTTAATACCGCGAGC
>JAYUUM010000091.1:0-4302 GCA_043754555.1 Arenimonas sp.
TTACGGCCCTCCCACGAAGAAGATGGGTCGCCCCCAAGGGGCCTCCTACGTATTGGTTGGTTTCGCGCTGGTTATGAGCGCACCCTAGGCAGAATTAACTCTGCCCAGCACTCGCCCCAATACCGTGGGCGTTTCCGTTGCAAAATCATCGAGCTGCACGGCATCTTTCGACCACAAACAAATAACGGTGGAGCCGTAGTTAAAGCGGGCCATCTCGGCGAAGCGTTCAATCTGGATATTCTTGCCGCGATAATCTTTACGCTGGATTCGCGAACCGTATTTTGGAATTTCAACGCCACTCCAGACCGTTTCTACGCCTGAGACGAGTAGGGCGCCGACCATCACTAAACACATCGGACCATGATCGGTATCGAAATGACAAACCAGACGTTCGTTGCGGGCGAACAAACGAGGAATGGCTCGTACGCCCCACGGTGCTACAGTAAATAAACGTCCCGGCACATGCACAGTTTCGGTTAGAGTTCCGGTCCATGGCATGTGCACGCGGTGATAATCGCGTGGCGATAAATAAATATTGGCAAACCAGCCATCGGCAAATGGCTTGGCGGCTTCTTCGTCACCCAATAATTGGGCGGCGGTAAAACTGTGGCCTTTGGCCTGGAAAATATCGCCGTCTTTAATGCGACCTACCTGGCTGATTTTCCCATCGGCCGGCATTAATAATGCCTCTGCGTTGGCATCGGCAACGCGTGCGCCGGGTTTCAAGGCGCGGGTAAAAAATCGGTTGAAACTTTTATAGCTGAGCGGGTCGCTAACGTCGGCTTCGCTCATATTGACATTGAATTTTCTGACCACTAGCGCGATCAACCAATTTTTGAAAGGGCGCCATTCATTTCTTGCGATGAAATAGGCCAGCCGCGAAAAAAAACGATGCGGCATTACATATTGAAGAAATACGGCAAGACTCATTGTGTGTCCTATTTGTTTTACTTGTTATTTGATAGCGCGATTAAATCGGTGGCTATTTTTTTCGGCATAAACGGCGGACGAATAATGCCCACTTCATTGCCTTGGGGGTTAAGCACGACGATGGTCGCCGAATGGTCCATGGTGTAGTCACCGTTCTTCAATGGCATTTTGGCGTAAACCAGTGCCAGCGATTGCACAAAGTCGGTGAGTGCCGGCTCTTGCGCGGTCGCGGTCAGAGTGTCTTTGTGAAAAAACGCGGCGTACTCGGCAATCGCTTTTGGGGTATCGCGTTGAGGGTCCACCGAAACAAACAAGACGCGAGGTTTGGTTTCGGAAGGAAGCGCTTCCCAAATTTTTTGTGCTTTTGATAGCTCAGCCAACGTCGTTGGGCAAATATCCGGGCAATGGGTAAAGCCTAAAAAAACCACCGTCCAATGTTTATTGAGAGTGGCTTTGTTGATCAGTTTTCCATCCACGCTTTGAAGGGCAAAGTCGGGTATTTCACGGACTTGTGGAAACAAACGAACTGTCTGCATTGTTGTCGCGGAAGCGTGCTGCGGCTTATTGAATAAATTCTGCGCGGCCCATAAACCAAAGCCAGCCGCGAACGCCGCCAGAATGATGTATAGGATAGATTTGCTGTAAATGCCGCGTTGATGTTGGATTTTCATGCCGGCATTATAAGCCAGCACGGCGCCATTACGGCTATGGCTTGGCTTATAATCGAGCCTCACACAGCGAGCGTGCCATGAGCCTAGAACTTTCCACGATTATCGATTTCATTCGCTTCGGCGCCAGTCGTTTCAACGCCGCCGGTTTGAGTTTCGGTCACAGTTACGACAATGCGCTTGATGAAGCGACCCAGCTTGTGCTGCATGCGCTGCATTTACCGCATGATTTAAGCCCTGCTTATGGTCAGGCAAAACTGGTTCATGAAGAAAAAGACCGCGTGTTGGCTTTGTTCCAACGCCGGATTGATGAACGCGTACCGGCTTGCTATCTGACCGGTGAAGCCTGGTTCGCAGGGCTGAGTTTTAAAACCGATCATCGTGCACTGGTGCCACGTTCGCCAATTGCCGAGTTGATTGAAACCCGTTTTGAACCGTGGGCCGGTGGTCGCGAAATTCAGCGCGTGCTGGACATGTGTACGGGTTCGGGCTGTATCGCCATCGCGACCGCGCACTACCATCCTGACTGGCAGGTTGATGCGGTCGATATCAGCGAACAGGCAATGTCATTAGCCAAAGAAAATATTGAACGCCTGGAAACTACCAATGTTCGCGTACTGCATTCGGATTTATTTCGTGGCTTACAGGGAGAAGTTTACGACTTAATCGTGACCAATCCGCCTTATGTTACTCATGCCGAAACCGATGCTTTGCCGAAAGAATATTCGCACGAGCCCGAACTCGGTTTGCGTGCCGGTGACGATGGTCTGGATTTAGCCTTGGAAATATTACGCGATGCTCCACAGCATCTATCCGAAAACGGCTTTCTGATTTGCGAAGTAGGCGAAAGCGAACACGCACTGGTGAAATTATTGCCTGAATTGCCATTGGCCTGGGTCGAGTTCAAAGTCGGGCAGATGGGTATTTTTGTGGTGGAGCGTGAGGATTTAGTAACGCATCATGCCGCGATCAAATTATTGGCAGATGCACGCCGATGAGCATGAACTCCTTGGGCCGTATGTTGGTGTTGACCACGTTTGGTGAAAGCCACGGGCCAGCGATTGGCTGTGTACTTGACGGCTGTCCGCCTGGGATCGAAATATCTGAGGACGAATTTAATCAGGATTTGCAGCGGCGTGCGACCGGTAAATCCCGACATACCTCGCAGCGCCATGAAGAGGATGCGGTCGAAATATTATCAGGAGTATTCGAGGGTAAAACCACCGGAACGCCCATCGCCTTATTGATTCGCAACACCGATGCACGCAGCAAGGATTACGCAAATATTGCCCAGCAGTTCCGCCCGGGCCATGCCGATTACACTTACTGGCAAAAATATGGCATTCGGGATCCGCGCGGCGGAGGGCGTTCGTCTGCACGCGAGACCACCATGCGGGTTGCTGCGGCGGTTATCGCAAAAAAATGGTTGCAGCAGAAATATGGCATTCAAGTGCGCGGCTATGTTACACAAGTCGGCGAAATGAAACCGACGTCTTTTGATTGGAATGCAGTCGAGGCAAACGCTTTTTTCTGGCCGTGTGCCGAACAAGTTATCGAGCTCGAAAACTTCATGGACAACGTTCGTAAATCCGGTGATTCAGTCGGTGCACGTTTAATGGTGGTTGCCGATAATGTGCCCGCAGGCTGGGGCGAACCAATCTACGGAAAACTTGATGCCGAACTCGCTTCCGCGATGATGAGCATCAATGCCGTTAAAGGTGTAGAAATTGGGGCTGGTTTTGACTCTGTCACGCAAAAAGGCAGTGAACATCGCGACTTGATGACGCCTGAAGGATTTCTCAGCAATAATGCCGGCGGCATTTTGGGGGGCATTTCAAGTGGCCAGCAAATTACTTGTTCGGTCGCCTTCAAGCCGACTTCAAGTTTGCGATTGCCAGGTGCCAGTATTGATGTAAGCGGCAATTCGATCGAAGTGGTTACTACCGGTCGTCATGATCCGTGTGTTGGTCTTCGTGCTACGCCAATCTGCGAAGCCATGATGGCATTAGTGTTGATGGATCAAGCGCTGCGTCATCGTGCGCAATGTAGTGACGTGGGTCAGATCACACCGAATTTATAAACCCTTTTGTTTAGCGGTCATCGTTAATTTCGATACCAGTAATGCGACACACCATCCAACTAGCTACATTGTGATGGGTGCGGGAGACGCACCCATCAATTCAAAGTAATATTATTTATCGGATTTATCTTTATTTAAACCGGCTTTTTTCAGCAAGGCTTCGCCTTGTTCGGTTTGTGCCAAACCTTCGAGCATTGCACCGACATGAGTGCCGCCGTTGGATGAGAAAATATCCATTATTCCTTTCATGCCGTTCTCGACATTGCCGGCATTGGCAATAATTTTAAGATCTGCTTGCGACAATGCTTTGGCTTGTTCGATACCCACAGCTTGATTCGCTTTCACTTGCTCGATGGTAATCAAATATTTTTGATAGCCTTCGTTATTGCCGATTTCTTTCGCCAATACGATCTGCGCCTGTACCGGTGCGAGCTGCATGGCTTTCTCGGCTTCGGCGCGCGCAGTACCTTCTACTGCAATACCCTCGGATTCGCGCTTCTTGCTTTCCAGATTACCCTCTGCCACTAAAATGGTCGTTGCTTTGGTTCCTTCTGCGACCAAAATGGTGGTTTCTTTTTCCTGCGCGGCTTCAATAACAGCCATGTCTTTGTTAATGGCGGCAGT
>JAYUUM010000092.1:0-13068 GCA_043754555.1 Arenimonas sp.
TCGCGGTGCAAACGTCGGCATGGGCCGCGACCACACCTTGTTCGCTCTTAAAGACGGCACGGTGAACTTCGCAGTTAAAGGTCCAAACAAACGTCGTACTGTTAGCGTTATTCCAGCAGAATAATTTGTGCCCGGTAACGTAGCGCAAAAGCCCCGCCTGCGCGGGGTTTTTTGTTCTTAAAGCATGGGGCTAGGGACTGGAGATTGGGGGTTGTTAGAGTCCTCGAATTCCGGATTTATCTCGTTTAGGCTCAAGCTGCATTTTTACTTGATGGTTTGTCGCAGATTATTTTTTGCGACTATTTTCAAGCCCCCAGTCCCAAGTCCCAAGACCCCAATAAATTATGAAATTCGTCGACGAAGCCATCATCACAGTATTTGCCGGAACCGGTGGCAACGGTTGCATTAGTTTTCGTCGGGAAAAATTTATTCCGCTCGGTGGCCCCGATGGCGGTGATGGTGGCAACGGCGGCAGCATCTGGCTGGAAGCAGATGAAAATCTCAGTACCCTGATTGATTTTCGTCATGACCGACAGTTCCGTGCGCAGCATGGCCAAAATGGCATGGGCCAACAAAAATTCGGTAAAGCCGGTGATGACATCACGATTAAAGTACCGGTGGGAACTTCCGTTACCAACGTCGCTACTGATGAAGTGATTGGCGATTTAACCGATCATGGCGCCCGCATGTTGGTGGCGACGGGCGGCGAAGGCGGTAAAGGCAATGTCCATTATAAAAGTTCGATGACGCGCGCGCCGCGCCGCGCCGGTAACGGCCTGGTGGGTGAAGAGCGCGATATTCGCCTTGAAATGAAATTGCTGGCTGATGTTGGTTTGCTAGGCTTTCCTAATGCCGGCAAATCGACTTTTATTCGTGCGGTGTCATCAGCCACTCCAAAAGTAGCCGATTATCCGTTCACTACCTTGTACCCCAATCTTGGCGTGGTCAGCGTAGAGGCCTATCGCAGTTTCGTGATTGCCGATATTCCCGGTTTGATTGAAGGCGCTGCAGACGGCGCTGGTTTAGGCAGCTTATTCCTACGTCATGTGCAACGTACACGTGTGTTATTACACTTGGTCGATATGGCGCCTTTCGATGAAAGCATCGACCCAGCAGAACAGATTCACGCTATTGAAAATGAATTAAGAAAATATGATCCCGCCATGCTGGAAAAACCACGCTGGCTAATCATGAACAAGGGCGATTTACTTGACGATGAAGTACGCGCAGAACGCGCCGCCGCTATTGTTAAAGCGCTTGATTGGAAAGAGCCTTGGTTTGTGGTATCCGCCATTGGCCGAGATGGCACTTGGCCCATCATGTTGAGGATTCAGCAATTCTTTGATGATGAAAAACATGCCGCGCTTGAAGCCGCAGAAGATTTAGCCGCCCGCGAAGCGATGAAACCGCAATTGTAGGAGGGCCCTTGGGCCCGATGTCGCCCGCAAGCGGCCTTTTACATGAGCGCTAAGTTTGGTTTCATTTTCAGAAACACATGCTTTCGCCAGCTCCCATCTTTGATGATGAAAAACATGCCGCGCTCAAAGCCGCAGAAGATTTAGCCGCACGCGAAGCGATGAAACCGCAATTGTAGGAGGGCCCTTGGGCCCGTGTCGCCCGCAAGCGGCCTCTTACATGAGCGCAAAGTTTGGTTTCATTTTTAGAAACACATGCTTTCGCCAGTTCCCATCATTTGAAATACAATTCGATACGTAAGGCGTGCCTTTGCCGCCTATGACATTCGAGTGTTTACAATGAGCGAATATTTAATTCCTTTCTTTATGTTGTCCATAATTCCGTCGATTATTTTTTATCGAATCTGGCATCGATGGAAACAAATTGAGTTTATCCAGAATTACAATTTCCCCAGAGGTTTATACGACAAACTCAAGGAAAAGCATCCCGAGTTTGGTGCCAAAGAATTTCAATTAGTCGCTCGTGCATTGAGGCAGTTTTTTTTAGCGCATCTAAAGAGCGGCAAGCAGTATGTTTCGATGCCGTCACAAGTTACAGATGACCTATGGCACGAATTTATTCTATATACCCGTAGTTACGAACAATTTTGCAGCAAGGCATTCGGGCGTTTTATGCACCACACACCTGCAGTAGTGTTAAGCCCATCAAAAACCGACAACGAAGGCTTGCGACGGGTTTGGTGGTACTGCTGCAAAGACGAAAATATAGATCCTAAATCAGCGACGCGATTGCCGCTTTTGTTTGCCATCGATAAAAAACTTGGCATCAAGAATGGTTTTGTTTATTCAGCCGATTGCAAAAGAGCGCATTTGTCAGATAGCAGCGGCGGTGGTGGTGGAGCGGTGCATTGCGGAGGTGATTTTTCCGATTCCAGCATTGATGGCGGTACCGATGGCCTTGGTGATTCTGGTTCAAGTGATGGCGGTGCTGATGGCGGCTCAGGGTGTGGCGGTGGCTGCGGTGGCGATTGAGTAATTATAGGGATGCCTTTGATGTACGGTGCAAGGTGGACATCGCTTACCTTGATTGAACTCGTAGGAGCAACGACTAGGCAAAAAAAAGCGTCATCCCGTGGGAGCGCCCGTCAGGCGCGAAAAACCTCGCCGAGTTTTCATGCTTAAACGCGCTTCAGTGAATCTGTAATTTGAAAATTTGGTAAAGCTCCGTCACCTACGAATGCTTTTGCCAGACTCTAGTGACTTCAAACATCGCAATAGACCATTCGCGCCTGACGGGCGCTCCCACGAAAATACGCGTAAGGGTCCTCGAGCCCGAATCTCGTGATCGCCAGCAAGCAGCCTCCTATGTCAGAGCATAAAGTTGCAGCTTCGTCTCAAATTCACGCTCTTGCTCAGTAATCGGATCTAAAAAAGCAATGCGCTGTGCCAGTAGTTGCAGTGGCATCTCGTAATCATCATTGTCAGCCGCACGATGCAGCGGATAAATTAAATCATTCAAGATTGGAATGCCAAGCGCTGCCATATGCGCACGTAGCTGATGTTTTTTTCCGGTGATGGGTTTTAATTGATAGCGAGCCAATCCATTTTTATGCTCTAAAACCTGAATTTGTGTTTCAGAGTTAGGCTCGCCTTCGACGACTTCCATCTGCATAAAGTTTTCACTTTCCTGCAAGCGGCTTTTGAACGTGATCGGAAAAAGTAAATCATCACGATACGGTGCAATCGCTTGATAGCACTTCTCTACGGACTTGTTTAGAAACAGCGATTGATAAGCTCCACGGGTTTCCGGCTTGATCACAAATACCACCAGACCTGCGGTTTCCCGATCAATGCGATGCATCGGCACCAGGCTTTCAATGCCGGTTTTTCGTTTCAGGCGGACCAGTAAAGTTTCCTGTAAATAAATGCCGGCCGGTATAACCGGCAGGAAGTGTGGCTTATCGGCGACGATAATATATTCGTCCTGAAATATTATTTTTTCTTCAAACGGAATAGGAGTTTCATTTTCGAGCGCACGATAATAATAAATTTTCAGATGTGATTGATAAATCCGGTTTGGATCTATTGCTTGGCCGTTTTCATCCATCACTAAATTATTTTGCATACGCGCCAGCCATTGATCACGCGGAATGGCGTTGAAGCGTTCAACCAAAAAATCGATAATCAATAACCAGTCGCCAACAGGCAGTGTAATCACGCTGGGGCCTACGCCATCGCGCGTCGGCAACATCTTAGTCGTTCGCAGCCGCGAGTTTTTTAGCGCGATTCAAACGCCATTCGCCGTCCGGTTCACCGTTGTACACATCTTCCAGCGTGGTATCGGTTTCTTCCAGATGGGTGTCGAGTGCAATGCGGTTATCGAAAACAAAACATTCGCCTTGCCAGTCTTTTTCTGCATCCGGCATTTCCTTGAAATAATTCAGGATGCCACCTTCCAGTTGAAAGACCGGAATATCCATATCGAGCATCCAGGCGCTGGTTTTTTCGCATCGAATGCCGCCGGTGCAATACATCGCAACGCGTTTGCCGTCGGCTTTCCACTGATCTACATTGGCTTTCACGTATTCGGGGAAATCACGGAAATTACCGACGCCGGGATCAATCGCATTCTTGAAACGACCCAGACGAAATTCAAAACTGTTGCGGTTATCCAGCAGCACGACATCTTCTTGCGTGATCAATTCGCGCCATGCTTGCGGACTTAAATTGGTACCGGTTTTTGTGGCATCGACTTCGGAAATTCCGAGCGGCACGATTTCGGCTTTCTTGTGCACTTTCATTTTGCCGAACGGCACGGTTTTGCAAGGACTACGTTTGAAAACGATACCTGCAAATGCGCCAGCGAAACGCGGGTCGTTTTGCAGCGCATGCTCGAAACCTTCAATCGCCGATTCCGATGCTGCCAACATGCCATTAATACCTTCGCTGGCAACCAAAATGCTGCCCTTCAAGTCTTGCGTGATTTCGCGCAGGACAATCACTGCTGCATCGACATCTTCAATGCGAACAAATTTATAGAAAGCAGTGTGGATTAGAACTTCGATATTCACGGCAAACTCAAAAGACATGAAAGGGCAGGATTTATTTTGCGCCAGAAATGAAAAAGCCGCATCGCTGCGGCTTTGTTCAGTCAATGTAAGCGGGCAATTAAGCCGCTTTCATTGCCTTGATGCGGGTATTGATGCGACTCTTGTGGCGAGCGGCTTTATTTTTGTGGATCAAACCACGAGCCGAATAGCGATCAAGAATTGGCACGGCAACTTTGTATGCAGCTTCAGCGGCAACAACGTCATTACCTTCGATGGCTTTGAGGATGCGCTTAACGGCAGTGCGCAACATTGAACGGTGACTGGTGTTACGCGCGTTACGAACTACAGCTTGCTTGGCGCGCTTTTTGGCGGATTTAATATTGGCCACAGCGGGCTCCTGAACGTAAAATAGGGGTAGAAAGACTACAAATTATGGCGGATTCATGGACTTGAGTCAATTACCTCGGGGCTTCACCCAAATACATGGAGTAGCGGCATGAGTCGTAAAGGCTTGCTGAAGTCCACTGCCATCTTTAGCAGCATGACTTTTTTGTCCAGAGTGGTCGGTTTTGCCCGTGATTGGCTGCAGGCCAGCCTTTTTGGCACGAATGCAGCGGTCTCGGCCTTTGTGGTGGCGTATCGGATTCCGAACTATTTGCGACGAATTTTTGCCGAAGGCTCGTTTTCCTCGGCTTTTGTACCGGTGTTATCTGAATTAAAGGAAAAAGGCGACGAGAAAGCACTGCAAGACTTTCTGGACCATATTGCCGGTGCATTATTGGCCGCAGTAATGCTGGTTACGGCTCTAGGCATGCTTTTGTCGCCCTGGATTGCGCGCTTATTCCTGCTTTTTGCCGATGAAAATTCGGCAACTGTCGCTTTAACCGCCGATATGTTGCTCATCACCTTTCCCTATTTAATGTTTATTTCGATGACGGCCTTGGCCGGCTCGGTGCTAAACAGCTACCGGGTGTTTGGCTTGCCCGCTTTTACACCCGTGCTGCACAACCTTTCACTTATCGGTGCGATGTTGTTATTGGCGCGCTATTTCGATATTCCCGAGTTTTCTTTGGCCTGGGGTGTGTTTATTGCCGGTGTCATGCAGACCTTGCTGTTATGGCCCGCCATGGCGCGCCATGCCAAAAGCCCGCATTTTAAATTTAGTTTTAAACACGAAGGCGTAAAGCGGGTTTTCAAACTGATGCTACCGACGATATTTTCTTCATCGGTATCGCAAATTAATTTATTGGTCGGCACCATGTTTGCATCGTTATTGGTCGTGCAAGCGCAGTCTTGGTTGTATTACTCGGATCGCCTGGTAGAACTGCCATTGGGCCTGTTTGGGGTCGCTATCGGCACGGTGATTTTGCCGCATTTGTCTTCGCATCATGCCAATAAAGATACCGCAGGTTTTTCGCATTCGATCGATTGGGGCTTACGGCTCGTGATGCTCGTGGGCATGCCGGCATCGCTGGGTCTTATTTTATTGGCAGAGCCAATGACGGCGACCTTGTTCTACCACGGAAAATTCAAGCTGCATGACGTTCACATGGTGGCCGCCAGCATGATCGCCATGGGCGTCGCCATTCCTGCCTTTATGCTGAGCAAAGTATTATTGCCGGCCTTTTATTCACGCCACGACACCAAAACCCCCATGCGCGCTGCAATTTATACGGTGATCGTGAATGTAGTGCTGACCGTTGCTATCGTTATTCCGCTGTGGCGTATGAAATTTGAAGCTGCCCATGCGGGTATTGCGCTGGCAACCGCGTTGGCGGGGATCTTCAATACTTACTTATTGTGGCGTTATTTGATGAAGCTGGGTGTGTATCAACCTGAAAAAGGCTGGCGCAAGTTAATGCTGCAAATCCTGCTGGGCTTAATTTTAATGACCGCCGTTGTATTGGGCTTACGCCATCTGGTTGGCGCCTGGTCTGATTATGTTTGGTGGAGCCGCGTGCTTATGTTGCTCGGTGCGGTGGCAGCGGGTGCTGTCGCTTACGGTTTAGCTTTGATAATCACTGGACTGCGGCCACGGCATTTGCGCGAACAATAGGGTTTGATGACGTGGGAGGGCCGTAAGGCTCGAAAGCTCGGAAACATTCGCGGCTTACGCCGCTCCAACGTATTCAAACATCAAGAAACTCCATATCACCGCTATAATCAGCCCATGACGACTTTGTTTCGCGACGTAACGGGCCAGCCGGTAGTTGGCCCGGCAGGAAGTGTGGTTTGTATCGGAGCATTTGATGGCCTGCATCGCGGGCATCAGGCCCTGATCGAGCACACGCGTCTGCGTGCGCGTGCTGCAAATTTATCATTAGTGGCACTGAGTTTCGAACCTTTGCCGCGCGAATTTTTTTCAAAAGATGCACCACCGCCGCGTTTGTTATTGCCGCGGGCCAAGTTTGAAGGATTGGCGGCGTTGGGTTGCGACGTAGTAGGCTTGTTGCGTTTTAATGCCTCACTAAGTTCAATGAGTGCGGAAGATTTTGTTGAACAAGTGCTGGTACGCAAATTAAATGCGAAGGAAGTCTGGGTTGGTCCGGAATTTCGTTTCGGCAAAGGCCGCCGTGGCGATATTGCCATGCTGCAAACACTTGGAGTGCAGTTTGGTTTTACTGCCCACGAAATTTCACCGGTCTTGTTTGAAGGCGAGCGGGTTTCCAGTACGCGTTTGCGTTTGCAATTGTCCAGTGGCGACATGGACGGCGCGGAAAAAGCGCTTGGTCACCGTTATGCGATTGCCGGCAAAGTGGTTTATGGAAAACAACTCGGTCGTCAATTAGGTTACCCGACCGCGAATATCCGTTTGGCAGGCAAGCGCACGGCCTTGCATGGTATTTATGCGACCTGGGTGTATGGCGTGGGCCCGGAAAAAATGGCCAGTGTTTCCAGTCTAGGTACACGTCCAACGGTATTCGGTATTGAGCCATTGCTCGAGGCACATCTGTTTGACTTCGATGGCGATTTATATGGCAAACGCATCACCGTCGAGTTCGTGGCCAAACTACGCGACGAAGAAAAGTTTGACGATTTGCCCGCATTGATCAAGCAAATGGATTTGGATTCGCAGCAGGCAAGAAAAATTTTGCAGCATGACAAGAATGACAAGAAAGACCTTGGAGTTAACGCGTGAGTGACGTGAAAAAAGATTACAAACATACCATTTCATTACCCGACACTGCATTCCCGATGCGAGGTGATTTGCCCAAGCGCGAGCCCGATATGCTCAAGCGCTGGCAGGACATGAATTGGTATGAAGCCATTCGTGAAAAAACCGGCACGCGAGAAAAAAAATTCGTGCTGCATGACGGGCCGCCTTATGCGAACGGCTCGATTCATATTGGTCACGCTGTCAACAAGACTTTGAAAGACATCGTCGTGAAATCAAAACTGCTTTCGGGTTTCGATGCGCCGTATGTGCCTGGCTGGGATTGTCATGGTCTGCCGATTGAACTGGCGGTCGAGAAAAAGCACGGCAAGGTCGGAGATAAAATGGACGCGGCCACTTTCCGCCAGAAATGTCGTGAGTACGCCAACGAACAAATCAACGGGCAATCAAAAGATTTCCAGCGTCTGGGTGTGTTGGGTAATTGGAAAAACCCGTACCGCACGATGGACTTCAAATTTGAAGCCGACATGTTGCGATCATTGGCAAAAATTATTGAACGCGGCCATTTGGCACGCGGTGCTAAGCCGGTGCATTGGTGTTTTGATTGCGGTTCGGCACTGGCAGAAGCGGAAATTGAATATGCCGATAAAGTCTCGCCTGCTGTTGATGTGGCGTATGACGCGATCGATCCGAAATCCCTCGCCGAAAAATTTGGTGTCGATAATGCCGAGGCGATCGTCACTGTTCCAATTTGGACCACCACGCCGTGGACATTGCCCGCTAGTCTGGCGGTGACTCTCGGCCCGGATCTTGATTATGTTTTGATCGAAGGCCCGTCACGTGCCGGCATACGAGTTTTATTGGTTATCGCTGAGGCGCTTAGTGAAACGGCGGCTGTACGATACGGTTTGTCTGAGATAGCTATTCTCGGTCGTGCCAAAGGCGCAGTGCTCGAATTGTTGAAACTGCAGCATCCATTTTATTCGCGCATCGTGCCAATCATTCTCGGCGATCATGTCACCACCGATGCTGGTACCGGCGCGGTACACACGGCGCCGGGTCATGGTCAGGAAGACTTCGCGGTTGGTTTGAAATACGGTCTTGAAGTGTTGAACCCAATCGATGGCAAAGGCGTGTATTTGCCGAACACTGAAATTTTTGCCGGTCAATATATTTGGAAAGCCAACGACACAGTGGTTGCACTATTGCAAGAGCGTGGCGTATTGCTCGCTTCCGAAAAACTGACACACAGTTATCCGCATTGCTGGCGCCATAAATCACCCGTGGCATTTCGCGCCACGCCGCAGTGGTTTATTTCGATGGACCAAGCCGATCTGCGTGCCAATGCACTCACATCGATCAAAAAAGTGGCCTGGATTCCGGAATGGGGCGAAGCTCGGATTATCGGCATGATTGATGGTCGCCCAGACTGGTGCATTTCGCGACAACGGACCTGGGGTGTGCCAATTGCCTTGTTTATTCACAAACAAACGGGTGAACCGCATCCACGTTCAGTGGAATTGATGCGCGAAGTTGCCAATCTTGTTGAACAAAAAGGTGCCGATGCCTGGTATGCAATAAACCCAAGCGATTTTTTGGGCGACGATTCAGAAAATTACGATCAGGTCAAAGATATTCTCGATGTCTGGTTCGATTCTGGCGTCACCCATGAATGTGTGCTTGCCGCACGTGCGCAAGATGGTTTGCACAAACCAGCAGATTTATATCTTGAAGGCTCCGATCAACATCGCGGCTGGTTTCAAAGTTCTTTATTGACCGGCATTGCGATGGATGGCGTTGCGCCTTACAAGCAAGTGCTAACGCATGGTTTCACCGTCGATGCCCATGGCAAGAAAATGTCCAAGTCATTGGGCAATACCGTAGAGCCGCAAAAAGTAAATGACGCACTCGGTGCCGACGTATTGCGTTTATGGATTGCCGCGACCGATTATCGCAATGAAATGTCGGTGTCGGATGATATTTTGAAACGTAGTGCCGATGCGTATCGTCGCATTCGTAATACTGCACGATTCTTGTTGGGAAATTTGGCGGGTTTTGATCCGGAACAAAATCTCGTTCCCAATCAAAACATGTTGTTGCTCGATCAATGGGCGGTGGCACGCACGCTAGCGGTGCAGGAAGAAATTATTGCCGCCTATGAGCGCTATGACTTCGCTGCCGTTGTCAGCAAGTTACAAAACTTCTGCACGAATGATTTGGGCGCTCTGTATTTGGACGTCACCAAAGATCGTTTATACACGATGCAAGTCGATAGCCTGGGCCGTCGCTCAGCTCAAACTGCGATGTTTCATATTGCCGAAGCTTTCGTTCGCTGGGTTGCACCGGTATTGAGTTTTACCGCCGATGAAATCTGGCGCACGCTGCCGGGTAAACGCGAAGCGCATGTATTGATGGCAACCTGGTACGAAAATCTTCAGGCATTGCCAAGTGGTGCGGCTTTAAACACGGAAGACTTCAATGCCGTGTTTACGGTGCGCGATGCTGTTAGCAAAGTTCTCGAACCGATGCGTGTAAATGGCGAGATTGGTGCGTCCTTGCAGGCGGAAGTTGACGTGTATGTCGATGATGTAATGTTGCAAAAACTGCAGCAAGTATCGGACGAAGCTCGCTTCCTGTTTATCACTTCGCAATTGAATCTCAAGCCATTGTCGGCAAAAAATCAACAAGCCATTGCGGTTGAAAACTCACCAGTATTTATTTATGCCCAAGCTTCAAAACACACGAAGTGCGTGCGTTGCTGGCATTACCGTGAAGACGTGGGTAGCCATGGCGAGGACCCGGAACTATGCGGCCGTTGCGAGCTCAATGTGAATGGTGTTGGTGAAGTTCGTCGATACTTTTAATGTTGCATTTACAAACAATTAAAAAACAGCGTCACCCCGGCGAACGCCGGGGCCCAGAAAACTCCATGTACCAAAGAAATAAATGAATACCAACCCAAAATCCTCCGCACTCATCTGGCTTATCGTTTCTTTTTTTTTGATACTGCTCGATCAATGGACCAAGCATATTGCCGTTGCGAACTTGCAATACGGCGAGTCTGTGACTTTTATTGCCGGGTTTTGGGATTGGACATTGGCGCATAACACCGGAGCGGCTTTTAGCTTTCTGGCTGATTCCGGAGAGTGGGCGCATTGGTTTTTTGTCGTGATGAAAATTACCGTGAGTGTTGTGCTGATGGTTTTGCTCTTTAAAATGCCGCGAAATAATTGGCACGATGCCTTACCCTATGCACTCATCATTGCGGGCGCATTGGGTAATTTGGTTGATCGGTTTCGTTACGGCTATGTGGTCGATTTTATCGAGTGGTATTACAAAAGCTACTCGTGGCCGGTATTTAATATTGCCGATAGCTGTATTGTTGCAGGCGCAGCACTATTAATACTATTTAGCTTCCGCAAAAAGGAAGAAGTAAAATGAATATCGTACTCGCCAACCCGCGCGGATTTTGTGCCGGTGTGGATCGCGCCATTGAAATTGTGAAGCGTGCGATCGAAAGTTTCGGCGCGCCAATTTATGTTCGCCATGAAGTGGTGCATAACCGTTTCGTTGTCGAAGATTTACGCCAACGGGGTGCAGTATTTGTCGAAGAATTGGATGAAGTGCCGACCGGCGCCACGGTTATTTTCAGTGCGCATGGTGTATCACAGGCCGTACGCGCGGAAGCTGCAATGCGCGGACTCAAAATTTTCGATGCAACCTGTCCATTAGTCACCAAGGTGCATATTGAAGTTGCGCGACATTGTCGGAATGGCCGCGATGTAGTCTTGATTGGTCATGAAGGTCATCCCGAAGTAGAAGGCACCATGGGCCAATGGCGACAGGAAGACGGTAAGGGCAAAATTTATCTGGTCGAAGACGTGGCAGACGCACTGGCACTGGAAGTCGAGCAGCCGGATAATTTTGCTTACACGACACAAACGACTTTGTCAGTCGATGAAACCCGCGATGTAATCGCAGCCTTGAAACAAAAATTTCCGATGATTCAAGGGCCGAAACACGATGATATTTGTTACGCCACGCAAAACCGCCAAGACGCCGTGCGCGAATTAGCTGCGAAATGTGATTTAGTGTTGGTGGTGGGTTCAATCAATAGTTCCAATTCCAACCGCTTGCGAGAGCTTTCGGAAAAAGAAGGCTGCGAGGCGTATTTGATCGATGGCGCAGAATTTATTAAACCCGAATGGTTAGTCGGCCGCAAAAATATTGGCGTCACCGCCGGCGCATCGGCACCTGAAGTGCTGGTACAGGGCGTCATAAATAGATTGCAATCGTTGGGTGCAGGTGCAGTTATTGAGCTCGATGGCGAGCCGGAAAACATCGTATTCGCACTGCCGAAAGAATTACGTCTGGTATTGGTGGATTAGTACTTCGGGCCAGAATCAAATCCGTAGGAGCCCGCTTGCGGGCGTGCTTTTGCATCAGAACAATGAAGTTAAATTGACCCAGCCCCATCAAAGCCTTAAAATTGGACGCTACGCCGGGATAGCTCAGTTGGTAGAGCGCGTCATTCGTAATGATGAGGTCGTAGGTTCGATTCCTATTTCCGGCACCAAAGAAGTAATACGATAGAAAAGCGCCGCGACTGCGTGAAACGAAGTGTGCGCTGCCAATTCGGCGCTCCAAATGCAAAAACGCCTCAAGGCGTTTTTTTTGTATCTCATGTTCTGAGAACGATTGGTAGGAAAATCCTTACTGGCTAAACTACTTCGTGCCGAACGATTTTCATGATCTTTCGGATATAGTGTTTCAGCAACATAGCTTTCTTGTCTAATTCCCACCTATTGCGAGTTGCATACTATCCAATGGCCATAACCAAACCCAAATCTAAAACCGCTTACGTCTGCAGTGAATGCGGTGCTGACCATAATAAATGGCAGGGCCAATGCGGTGAATGTGGCGCGTGGAATACGCTAAGCGAATTCGTGATTGAATCGGCTAGTGCCGCCAAGCAATCGACTCGCCAGGGCGGTTGGGCAGGTGATACTCACACTCCTAAAATTACGCCGTTAAAATCGGTCAATCAATCTGAAGAAACTCGTGTATCAACTGGCATCAGTGAATTTGATCGCGTACTCGGCGGTGGCCTGGTCGAAGGCTCGGTGGTATTGATCGGTGGCGATCCCGGTATCGGCAAATCCACTTTGTTATTGCAAACACTCGCGCATATGGGCGCACACGTGCCGGGCCTGTATGTGAGTGGTGAAGAAAGTTTGGGGCAAATCGCTGGGCGTGCGACCCGTTTAGGTTTGAATCTGGACGTACTGCATGCATTGGCCGAAACCGGCGTTGAAAAAATTATCGCGCAGGCATCGACGACTAAACCAAAATTAATTATTGCCGATTCCATTCAGACGCTTTGGTCCGAGCACCTTACGGCTGCACCGGGTTCCGTGAGTCAGGTGCGGGAAAGTGCAGCGCGTTTGGTGCGCTTCGCTAAAGAAACCGGCACTGCAGTTTTTCTGGT
>JAYUUM010000093.1:0-4292 GCA_043754555.1 Arenimonas sp.
GCGTTCCTGATTTTATTAATATCCGAGGTTACCGGTGCTTCCACACCCAAGCGTGCAAACGCCGCTTGAACCGAACCCAAATTCGAACCACCAGAATCAAGCAACACCAGCCGAACGCTCACAGCACGCCCTTTGTTGAGGGCAACTCGCTGCCAGAGCGTTTAATAGCTTCGCCAAGTACCCGGGCAAAAACCTTGAAGCAGGCCTCGACCATGTGGTGCGCATTGTCACCCTGTACTTTTAAATGCAGATTCATACCGGCGGTTTCACAAATCGATCTAAAAAAATGTGGCACTAACTCGGTCGCAAGATCACCGACCATTTCACGCGGAAATTTTCCTTCGAATACAAAGTAAGGTCTGCCTGAAAGGTCCAATAATGCGCTGGCATCGGTTTCATCCATCGGCAGACTAAAGGCGTAACGAGCAATGCCGCGCTTGTCGCCAAGCGCTTGTTTTAAGGCTTGGCCCAGTGCAAGAGCCGAGTCTTCAACGGTGTGGTGTTCATCAATATGCAAATCACCCGCACAGGTGAGTTCCAATGCCGTGTCAGAATGTTTGCCAAGCTGTTCAAGCATATGATCAAAAAAACCCAGGCCAGTAGCAACGACGGGATTTGCCGCACGATCAAGATTCCAGTTCACGCGAATTTTTGTTTCTTTGGTAATGCGCTCGATGCTGGCGGTGCGTGGTGCATCAACTAAAATATGGGCGATCTCCGCCCATGTATAGTTTGACGGTCCCAGTTTAAAACCCTTCACTCCCAAATTAGCGGCAAACTGCATATCGGTTTCCCGATCACCCACCATGGCAGAGGCTTGCAAATCGATCGAGCGCTCACGCAAGTAGTGCATCACCATGCCGATACCGGGTTTGCGGTTCGGTGAATTTTCTTCCGGCGTTGTGGGATCAATCAGAATTTCGCGAAACTTGATGCCCTGCGATGCCAGAATTTGCAGTAGCAATTGTTGCGGACCCTGAAATTGCTCGGCCGGAAAACTTGATGTTCCAAGGCCGTCCTGATTGGACACCATCACAAATTCAAAACCGGCGTCACGGCATTTTATCAAGGCCGGAATTACGTCTTCGACCAGACGAAATTTTTCGTAGGAATCAATCTGGTAATCAGCAGGTTCTTCGATCAATACGCCGTCACGATCAATAAATAAAATTTTACTCATCACGAGCGCTCCAATACTTTTAGTAAAGCATCGTTTTCATCTGGCGTTCCAATCGATATTCTTAGTGCATCCGACAAGATAGGGCTGGCACGCATGTCGCGTACCACTACGCCTGCAGACAAACATGCTTCAAACACTTTATCGGCGTCAAAGAAACGAGCTAATAGATAATTTCCTTGCGATGCATAGATCTGTTTTACTGACTTTAGTCCCTGAAGCTTTAAAAAAATCCGGTCACGTTCTGCAATTGAAATTTTTGCGCGTCGAGTAGCGGCTTCAACATTCTCGCTTGAAATGCCGGCTAAGGCCTGCGCTGCACAAGGCGTTGGCACTGGATAGGGGGCACATATATTTTTCAACACTTGAATTATAGTTTCCTGCGCCATAACAATTCCAACGCGAGCGGCCGCCATCGCATAGGATTTAGACAAGGTTCGTAAAATCACGATATTTTCAAACTCTTTTAACAGGCAAATCGCCGATGGAGTTTCATTGAACTCAGCATAAGCCTCATCTACCACTACTATTGCCTTGCCCGTACTTGCGTTGGCCAGCTGGCGAATCTGATCCAGAGAGATAGCCTGACCTGTCGGATTAGCAGGTGTGCAAACGAAAACCAACTTAATCGATTCCTGGCGAATTTTTTCCAATGCTGATTTTAGATCGTATCGCCATTGAGTTGCCTCATCGATCAAAGGCACTTCAAATACTTGGGCATTTTGTACGCGAGCACATACGGCATACATGCCGAATGTCGGTGGCGCGATCAATACGCCGTCATGCCCGGCTTTACAAAAAGCGCGCACTAGTAAATCAATGCCTTCATCACTACCTCGAGTCATCATTAATTGAGGTGAATCTACACCGTAAAGTTCTGCCAATCGTTTAGCCAGTGCAAGCGGCTGCGGCTCGGGATAACGATTAAGATTCAAACCATTATCAGCGTCGTTTGGCCAAGGGGATTCATTGGCATTGAGCCAAACATTGCCGGTGACATTGGCACGGCGAGCTGAAGCGTAACCTGCGAAATCACGCAAGTCTTCCCGCACTAAATCGAGCACACTCATGACTTACTCATCCGAAGTAAAACAGAATTTGCATGTGCTTGTAGGCCTTCTGCATTTGCGATTGTTACTGCGCAAGGACCGATCGCGTTCAGACCAATCTGAGTAACCGTCTGAATACTAATACTTTTTTGAAAGCTGGCAACGCTCACACCGCTATAGGCACGCGCCGCGCCATTGGTCGGCAATACGTGATTGGTACCCGAGCAATAATCGCCGAGCGATTCTGGTGCGTAGTCGCCAAGAAAAACCGAGCCAGCCGCTGTCACTTGCGATAAAAATACTTGAGGGTTTCTCAACGCTAAAATCAAGTGTTCTGGTGCATAGGCATTGCTGATCTTAATAGCCGCTTCAATATTATCGACTTCAATTGCACGCGAGTTTGCCAGTGCTTTTTCGGCAATAGCCTCACGGGGTAATTTTGCAAGTTGCTTCTGTAATTCGATGGCAACACTCGCAATTAATTCGGCACTTTCGCTTAGCAAAATAACTTGCGAGTCCGGTCCGTGTTCGGCCTGGGATAATAAGTCCGAAGCGACAAATACCGGATTCGCACCAGCATCTGCGATGACCAGCACCTCCGAAGGACCGGCTGGCATATCGATTGCCGGGCCATCTTGCATCGTCGACACTTGCTGCTTGGCTTGCGTGACATAACTATTGCCGGGACCAAAAATCTTGTCGCAGCGTGGAAGTGTTTCAGTGCCAAAGGCCATCGCAGCAATTGCCTGGGCGCCGCCAAGCTTGAACACATTACTAATACCGCATAATTTTGCAGCCACTAAAACAGCTGGATCGGCCGCACCATTACTACGCGCGGGTGTGCACAAAATAATGTTTGCACACTGCGCAATATTGGCGGGAACACCGAGCATTAATGCCGCTGATGGCAATGGTGCTGTTCCTGCGGGAACGTATAGTCCCACCGTATTAATGCCACGTAATATCCGTCCACAACGCACGCCTTCTGCGGTATCGATTTCAAATTCGCTTGGCTTGCCTGCTTCATGCCATATCTCCAGACGCTGCTTGGCATCCAACATGGCTTTTTTTAATTCTTCGCTAACCAATTCTTCAGCTTTTTTGAATTCATCTTCAGTCACTTTAAACAGCGAGAGCTCGACACCATCAAAACGACGCGTCAGGGCTCTTAAAGCCGTATCGCCGTCAGCTTTTACTTGCTCGACAATACGGGCAACATTTTCAGCCAACTCTTTTTGCGTAGCATGCACTGGTCTTTGCAATAATTCTTGCCTGAGCGCTTCGCTGCATTGATTCCAGATAAAAGTTTTCATGCCAGCATTTGTTCCACCGGCAATACCAGTAAATTCGAAGCCCCTGCGCGTTTCATATCTTCAAGACGTTGCCAAGTCATGGCACTGCGACAAAGCACTTGCACGCCAACTTCTTCGGAACGACCTTCAAGACTCATAACGGTCGGTAGTTCGGCATCAGGCAATAGTTTCATCAATTCAGGCAAGATCAGACGTCTGCTCTGGAATAACACCAGCTTGCTCGCGCGTAGGCTGAGTACACCTTCTAGACGGCGCAATAACATAGCCGCCAAATCGGCGCGTTCGTCCCCGAAGGGTTTAGCAGGACCTGCTAAGACAGCTTCGCTTTGTAAAATCACGGCGATTTCTTTTAATTGATTGGCAACCAAAGTTGCGCCCGAAGAAACCAAGTCGCAGATCGCTTCCGCTTTACCCAAACGCGGCGCAATTTCAACCGAACCGGACAACAGCACTGCTTCGGCGTCTAGTTTCTGTTCTGCGATCCACTGTTTCAATAAGCTGGGATAACTCGTTGCTATCCGTGTTCCATTTAAGCGCGACAAATCCGCGCCATCCCATTCATTGGGCACTGCGACCGATAAACGGCAGCGACCAAAACCCAAAGGCTTCATTACTTTGAAGGCTGCCTCTAAACCTTGCGATACACGTTCGGCCGCCTGCTCTTCCAATACATTCTGACCAACGACGCCCAAATCACAAACGCCTTCGGCAATCAGGCCAGGGATATCATCATCGCGCACCAGCAACAAATCG
>JAYUUM010000094.1:0-13016 GCA_043754555.1 Arenimonas sp.
GCGACAGGTTCATTTCCTACTTCGCCGCACCGGCAAAATCACCGGCTAGGGCTTTGTAAACTAATGCCAACGATGTGGCCTGCGAAGTTTTTGCCTGCACGTTCGCATCTTCGACATTGAGCAATGTGCGTTCAGCGTCGAGCAGACTCAGGAAATCGGCAGCGCCATTGTCATAACGTAATTTCGCCAAGTCACGGGCTTTACGTGATTGCTCGGTGGCTTGCTGCAAAATTTGTTGGGACTGATTACTGGCGCGATATTGCGCCAGCGCATTTTCGGTATCTTCCAAAGCCAGCAATACGGTTTCCTGATACAAGGCTACCGAGGCGTCGGCGCGGGCTTCCGCGGCTTTCACGTTTTGACGAATACGCCCGAAATTTAGAAAACTCCAGCTCAACGATGGTCCGAAACTCCAGCGCTCGCCACTCTTGTTGCCAATATCCCCGGCCGCTTGTGCAGTCCAGCCAAAATTACCGAGCAAATTAAGTTTAGGAAAATAATCGGCAATTTTTTCGCCGACGCGGGCGTTGGCGGCTGCGAATTTTTGTTCGGCAGCCAACACGTCAGGACGACGTTTAATCCATTCTTCGGGCGTGCCAATGGCTTTGAGTGTGGGCATGATCGGCATATCCTTACTAGTCGCCAATACTTCACGCACCGCGGTCACTGGCTGCACGGTCAACACCGCCAGACGTTGTTGCTGTCGAACAATTTCTGCCTCGGTGTTAGGCACTTGCGCGGCGACCTGCAAAGCCAGCGCGCGATTTTGAGCGAGCTCCAATGCATTGCCGCGGCCTTCTTTTAAACGCACATCCAGCACGCGGTCCCCTCGTTGCAGGTTTTCGATATTCTTGTTTTGAATCAGCAACCGCTGCTGTGCGCCGCGCAGGGCAAAGAATGCTTGTGCCACTTCAGCACTGACCGATAAGCGTGCCGCGTCCAGAAGATGCGCATCAGCATTACTTTCACGATAAATCGCGTTCTTTTTCTGGCGCAAACCACCAAACAAATCGATTTCCCAGCTTGCATCGAAACCGGCTCGATAAATTTCGGTAACGCCGGTCCCCGTGGGAATAAACGGATCAAGATTGGAGGCGCGACTTTTTTCGCCCGAACCTTCTGTCGTCACGGTAGGAAACCAGCTGAAAAACGAAAGTCCGCGCAAGGCGCGAGTCTCCCGCAAACGTGCGGAGGCTTGTGCAATCGATTTATTTTCTTGTTGCGCGCGTGCCATCAAGGTATTTAATGCCGGATCATTAAACGCTGACCAAACAGTATTTTCAGCAGTATATTTCTGAGTTGCATTATCAGTCGCTAGATACGCTTCTTCCGATTGCGCTTCTCCTGATTTCGCAACTACAGATTTCGTTTCTTCGGATTTCGCCTGATCAAATTTCTCCGGCAATGGTGCATCCGGTTTTACAAAACGCGGCCCGACGGTACATGCACTAAGCGCTAGTACAATGGCCAAAACGAGTAATAGTTTCGTTGTTTTAGTGTGCCTCATTTGCACTCTCCAATGATTTCGCTTTCGCTTTCGCTTCACGTTTCGATGACCAGGTGCGGATCAGCACATAAAATACCGGCGTGAAGAATAGTCCAAAAAAGGTCACGCCCAACATGCCGGCAAACACGGTAATACCCATTACCTGGCGCACTTCCGAACCCGCACCGGAAGCAAACACCAACGGCACCACGCCCATGATGAAAGCAAAGCTCGTCATCAAAATCGGACGTAAACGCAAACGGCAGGCTTCAAGAGCCGCATCGACAATACTGCGGCCCTGTTTTTCAAGTTCGCGAGCAAACTCGACGATTAAAATCGCATTTTTGCAGGCTAAACCCATCAATACGACCAAGCCAATCTGGGTGAATACGTTGTTGTCCAAACTCAGGAGCCCAGTTAAATTCACCAGCCAGATACCACCGATCGCCGAGAAAATGCATAGCGGCACAATCAGGATGACGGATAAAGGCAAGCTCCAACTTTCATACAAGGCAGCCAAGACCAGATACACCAACAAGATGCAGAGTGGAAACACCCACATAGCAGCGCTGCCTTGATGCTCTTGTTCGTAACTCAAACCAGTCCACTCAATCGCCAGACCATTCGGCAATTGCTTACTGGCAATATTTTTAATCGCGATAATCGCCTCAGCCGACGACATTTTTGAGATGTCGGTGCCGGCACCGAGATCAGCGGCCGGATAACCGTTGAAGCGGATGACAGGATCCGGGCCGTAGCTTTCCTTGATATCGACCACGCTGCCAACTGCGACCATTTCGCCGGTGATGCTACGCGTGCGCAATTGCGCGATATCGCTGACTTCATCACGAAACGGTGCATCGGCTTGTGCGTACACGTTGTAGGTGCGACCAAATAGATTGAAATCGTTGACGTAGGTCGAACCCAGATACACCTGTAAGGTGTTGTACAGTTCAGACAGGACCACGCCCTGTTCTTTCGCTTTGGCGCGGTCAACATTTGCACTTAATTGCGGCACATTGGCCTGATTGGTGCTGTATACCGCGTAAGGATCAAAGCCTGGGGTTTGTCGTAAAATACCGGCGAGTGCCTGCGTTTGCGTATTGAGCTCGCCATAACCTAGTGCGCCACGATCCTGCACATAGAGTTCGGCACCGGCAGAGTTTCCCAAACCCAATACCGGTGGCGGCATTACTGCAAATGCCAGGCCATCCTGAATTTGCGAGAATTGTCCGGTAAGAATACTGGAAATTTCGGCGGCGCTTTTTTCACGCTCTTTCGCTGGTTTAAGCCCAATAAAAATAACCGCTGCATTGGGCGTTGCAATAAAATGCACCGCGTTCAAGCCCGGAAATGCAACAGCGTTATGAACGCCGGGAGTTTTCAATGCAATCGCGCTCAGTTTGCGAACCATGGCTTCGGTACGATCCAGCGTGGCACCTTCCGGCAGTTGCACCAAGGCGAATAAATATTGTTTGTCCTGGGTAGGGATAAAACCGCCAGGCACACTGCGAAAACCAAGGATCGCAATGCCAATCAAGCCTGCATACAAAAGCATTAAACGAAAACTTCGATCCATATTGCGTTGCACAACCTCACCATAACGGACACCAGCGCGGCCAAACTTGCCATTAAACCAACGGAAGAACCGACCAAAAATACTTTCGATCACACGGCCAAGTTTGTCGGGTTTTGCACCATGGGGTTTCAGTAACACCGCGGCCAATGCTGGCGACAGGGTTAAAGAATTGATCGCGGAGATCACCGTCGAAATAGCGATGGTGACGGCAAACTGGCGATAGAACTGGCCGGTGACACCATCCAGAAATGCCAGTGGTACGAACACTGCAATCAGGACCAGCGAGATCGCAATAATAGGACCGGACACTTCGCTCATGGCCTTGTGCGCCGCTGCTAGTGGCTTGAGACCTTCGCTAATATTTCGCTCGACATTTTCGACCACGACAATCGCGTCATCGACCACAATACCAATGGCTAGTACCAAGCCAAACAGCGTTAGTACATTTATGGAAAACCCTAATACCCACAGAACCGCAAAGGTGCCGACGATGGAAACCGGCACCGCAAGCAAAGGAATAATCGAAGCACGCCAGGTTTGTAAAAACACAATCACGACCAATACCACCAGCAGCACGGCTTCAAGCAAAGTGGTAATGACGGATTTGATGGATTCGCGCACAAAGACAGTTGGATCAAAGGCGACCGTCCATTCCACATCTTTGGGAAATGTTTTTGCCAGTTCTGCCATTCGGGCGCGAACAGCATCGGAAAGTGCAATTGAATTGGCACCCGGTGCTTCAAAAATTACGATCGCTGCCGCATCTTCATTATTTAGCAAAGAACGCAGCGCATAAGTGTTGGAACCCAATTCAATACGTGCAACATCTTTTAAACGCGTTAATGCGACGCCTTCACTTTTTAATACAATGTCGCCAAATTCTTCCGGTGTGGTCAAGCGACCTTGTGCATTAATCGATAACTGTAATGGTGCGCCGTTGGGATTGGGCGATGCACCAATACTACCGGCGGACACTTGTACATTTTGCTCGCGAATCGCGTTAACAATTTCAGTCGCGGTCAAATTGCGTGCTGCTGCTTTTTGTGGGTCGAGCCAAACACGCATCGCGTAATTGCCAGCACCAAAAGCGAGCGCCTGACCAACGCCATCCAGACGCGCCAAATCATCCTTGACCCTCAGATTGGCGAAGTTCGAAAGATACAGCGAATCATATGTTTTCTTTGGTGAGGTGATATGAACCACCATCGTAATATTCGGCGAGCTTTTTGCCGTCGTTACACCTAAAGCACGCACGGTTTCCGGCAAGCGCGGCAAGGCTTGCTGCACGCGGTTTTGCACCCGCACTGCGGCTTGATCGATATCGGTGCCCTGCTTAAAGGTAACGGTCAAAATCATGGTGCCGTCGGAGCCGGCTGCCGATTTCATGTAGGTCATGTTTTCAACCCCGTTAACCGCTTCTTCAATCGGTGCAGCCACCGTTTCGGAAATCGTTTTCGGATCGGCACCGGGATACAGTGCGGTAACTTGCACCGAAGGCGGCACCACATCGGGATATTCGCTGATCGGTAATTGCGGAATCGCAATTAAACCGGCAGTAAAAATCAGGATGGATAAAACCGCGGCAAAAATTGGGCGGTCAATAAAAAACTTGGAAGCATCCATGGGTATCTACTCGTAAATTACTTTTAAGCTTTCGCGGCGGGCGTTGCAGGAGCAGGCGGCGCTTGATCCGGCTTATCCATCGGCACCGTGATTGGCTCAACCGGCGCACCTGGAAAGAAAATTTTCCGTACGCCGTTTACGACTACGATGTCTTTTGGCGTCAGACCTTTTCTTACGACGCGTAGTCCATCAACGGTTTCACCCAGCACGACATCTTTTCGCATGGTCGCGTTTTTATCACCCAACACATACACGAATTTACGATCCTGATCGGTGGACACTGCCATCTCATGAATCAGCATGACGGTTTGCTCGCCACTGCCCAATAAACGCACGCGGGCAAACAGGCCCGGCGTGAAAACACCATCGGTATTACGCAATTGTGCTTTTGCGCGAATGGTGCCGGTGCCTGCGTTCAACTGATTATCGACAAAAATCATTTCACCTTTATGCGGAAAACCGGTTTCGTTCGCCAATCCCACTTGCACCGGATTGCGCGCATCACGCGAGCTTTGACGCTGACCATTTTGCGACATAGTTTGGTATTTCAAATACACCTGCTCGTCGCCTTCAAAGGTCACGTAAATCGGGTCCATCGTAACCACAGTGGATAACAGGCTGGTGCCTGGTGACACTAGATTGCCAGGCTTCACCAAGGCTGCGCCGATACGACCGTTAATGGGCGAGATAATTTGCGTGAAACTCAAATTCAATTGCGCTTGCGTAACAGTGGCCTGCATTGCGCTCAAATCAGCTTGTGCCTGCTGCAATTCGCCACGACGTTGGTCGAGCTCGCCTTGTGATGTGGCTTGCTCTTTAATCAAACGCTCACTACGCGCCATCTCAGTACGTGCCAGGTTCACGCGGCTCAGCGCGCGAACGACATTGGCTTTTGCACTATCAACAGCAGCGCGATATTCACGATCATCAATCGAAAACAATCGTTGCCCGCGCTTTACTTCGCCGCCTTCCTGAAAATGCACGGCCGACAAATAGCCCGACACCCGTGGTCGCAATTCGACGGTGTCAACGGCTTCAATGCGGCCACTGAATTCGTCCCAAAGTTGTACTTTTTTCTGCAAGACTTGCGCCACATTGACTTGCGGAGGGGGCGGTTGTTGCGGAGCTTCTCCACTACATGCGGTCAGCAAAACCGTGCCTAGTAATAAAACCGAAAATCCGATCGATAATTTAGTTTTGCGCATATGCCGCCCCCAAGGTCAAAAAAGAATTCCCGCAAATGCAGGACGGTATGAGTTTTTTATTACGGGCAAAACCGTTATTTCGCGGTTTTAATAATTCTATTTTTATGCCCGCGCGTTTGCGGGCGCCCCGCTGTGTTTCTTGCTGTGTACTCACTGCGTCCATTCCTTGGCCAGCGCTTCAATGCGTGCAATGACTTTTTTTCGCATGGCTTCGGGCATTTCATGGCAACGAGTAATGTCTTGCCAAAACAATCCGGCGGCAGCCAATTCCAGAATCATGATGTTGACTTCTTTCGGCGTGCCTTTTTGTCCGCCGTAACGCTGGCGATTCATTTCGCGAACCGGCTCCAGCAATTCCTGATCATGCGTGACGGCACTCAACATACCGGCCACAAAACGTCTTTGCTCATCACTGGTGCGAGTCATGGCGCGCAGACTACCGATTAGATCGGCCGCCTCGGCATTGTCCAGCTTGGGCCGCAAAGATTTTTCCATCGCTTCCCACTGCAACATATCGCGCTCCATCAGCGCCCGTAGCAAAAGATCTTTGGTCGGAAAGTGATAGGTAATGCCGCCGCGGGTGACACCGCTTTCTTTGACCAATTGGTCAAAGGTCAAGTTACCGGCACCTTGCCGCTGAACGATTCGCTCCGCTGCTTGAAGCACTTTTTCTTTGGAGATGGGAGGTCTGGTCATGTCAGTTACTATACAAAACGTTCTGTATAGAAACAGAAAGGTTCAATGACTGCAAGTCAATAATTGCTGCCCCCTGAAAATACTGGCTTCGGTGACTTATTGGACAGCGCTGTAACATTTATTTGCGCGACCAGCTGCGTGGGTCTTGCGTTCCCATGCTATATAACAAGCCACGGCTTCCCGGTATTGGATACCATGGCATCACCCTTTCTAATTTCTGCTGGAAAGTTCGTCCATCAACAGATGACGCTCGCTGCCATCGTGCTGGTCGTGTTGTGTTTATCACCCTTGCAAAGTCATGCAGCAAGCCCATCAAGCGAGCCGGCTGATATTGCCGCCTTGCGTGCCAGCCAAGCCCGGTCTGCTACTGATCTGCGACGACAAGCCGTAAAGCTTCGCAACACGAATAAAGATCCGAAGCATCGTGCCTGGGCGGCATTGGCCCAGGCAGAATTCGAGAATGACTTGGAAAATGCCGACGCCGCTCTCGTTATGCTGGACGAAGCCAAACGCGAAGCCGAAGCGTTAAAACTGTCCGATCTGAAATTCCTGACCTTGAGCGCGCGCAGCACCATATTGGTCAATCGCGGGCGTTCGGACGAAACCGACGCCGTGCTCAAAGAAATGAAAGGAATGATCGATGCCAGCGCGAACACCAACAGCAATCCGGAGTGGCGGGCGCAATGGTTAGACCATCGCGGTGTACTGGAACGAAAGTTAGGCAAGTTTGATAGCTCGCTGGATTTTTTTCAGCAATCACTGAACATTTACCGAAAACTCAAAGATCCCACCAATATGGCGCGGGAGTTGAACTCGATTGGCGTTCTTCATGGCCGTACCGGAAAATTTTCTGATGCTGTGTTGGCGCATTCCGAAGCTTTGGAGTTGTCGCGAAAAGCCGGTGATCGCGGTGAGACCGCGCGCGGCCTGCGCATGCTAGGCGTCTTGTATCGCAATCTTGATGACGAAGAACTCGGCAGCCAATCCTTGCTCGAAGCTTTGGCCTATGTCGAAGAACGTAATGTGCGCGAAGCGATCACTTTGCATGGTGAATTGTCGAAATCGCTGACCTTGCTTGAGCGTATGTCCGAAGCCGAGTATCACGCCCAACAAGCGGTCAAGCTTTCAAAGCTATCGGGTAGCCCGCCTAACCGGGTTAATTCTTATGCTCGCATGGCAGAATTAAAACTTGCACAAAATAAAATTGACGATGCCGATTATTGGACCAAACTAGGTTTTGAGTCTTACAACGATGTGGGTATTCGCGATCAAACTTTATTGTTATTTACCCAGGCAAAGGTATCGGCTGCACGCGGGCAATCGGAAAAGGCTTTGAAGGAAGCGCAAAACACCTTGGTCAATGTTCGCAAGATTGGCGACCGCATTCTGGAACGTGCAGTGCTCGATTTGCTGGCAGAACAGCAATTAAAAGTCGGCGATGCAGCGAACGCCTACATTACTCGTAAGGCGCATCAAGCGCTCGACAAAGAGTTATCGATTGATATGGCGGCGCGAAAAATTTCGGCGCTCGAAGGCAAACTTGAGCGCGAGCGCAGCGAAGCCGAGCGCGCCATGCTTGAGCGCGACAATGCCGTACAAGCGCTTACATTAAGTCGCCAAAAAATAATGGGGATTGCATTGATAGCCGGCTTGGCTGTGCTATTGCTGATTGCCAGCTTGTTGTATTGGCGATATCGCGGGGTTAAACGCAGCCAGGCCGAAATAAGTGCAAGCCGCGACAAACTTGCACAGATGCATAACAGTCTGATCGACAGCTCCAATGCACTCGAACGCGTCGCCCACACCGACGCCTTGACCGGCCTTGGCAATCGACATGCATTAACAAAAATTATGGAACAATGTCTGGCAAAAGGTAGCGAACAACGACGCGGCCTATGCGTGCAGTTGCTAGATCTCGATTTTTTCAAACAAATTAATGACAAGCATGGCCATCTTGCCGGTGACGCCGTGCTGCGTGAAGTGGCCGCCCGTCTGACGGCAACACTACCTGCCAATACTGCGATCGGTCGCTGGGGTGGCGAAGAATTTATTCTGCTATTTGAACAAATAAATTTGAGCGATGCACAAATATGGGCAGAAAAAATCCGGCTCGCGATTGCCGCAACGCCGGTGGTGTTTGAAAACCTTGCTATCAATATCAGCACCAGTATTGGAATCGCCTGCAACCGCGATATCAATGCCCATTCCACCGACCCCTTGCTAGCTGCCGCCGACACCGCGCTTTATCGCGCCAAGAATCAGGGTCGTAATCGCGTAGAAACCGCATGAGTAACTACGGTTAAATAATTGCAATGCAGCAAAAGCATTTTGCTCTATCACACAAACAATTATTTCCGCCAGCGTCTATGCCATTGGTCACACTTGACGGGCCTCTGGTCTAGCAGCACCATCGGTGGCTTGCCTTGTTGCGATTTTCGCAATAAGTGACGCGTGCCAGTTTGGTCAACATCGGTGGAGTATTGTGATGGATAGACGTAATTTCTTGGCGGTATCTGGCATTGGCCTGAGCGGTTTGATGATTCCCGGTTTCGGTAATGCGGTAGCTGCCGAAGTACTTCTGACAAAAATGGATGTTGGCCGCAAAAAAGTGTTGGCCGATATTGCACTAAACGCAGCGACTGGTGCAGGCGCTACGTATTGCGATGTCCGTATTGGCCGATATTTGCGCCAGTTCGTGATCACACGTGAAACCAAAGTGCAGAACGTGGTAAATACCGAGTCGCTTGGTGCCGGTATTCGCGTCATTGCCAACGGTACCTGGGGCTTTGCCGCCACCAGCGACTTAAGTAATGCCGGTATCGCCAAAGCCGCCAAGCAGGCCGTAGCGATTGCAAAAGCGAACTCAACCGCTCAAACCCAACCTGTCCAGTTGGCGCCGACCAAAGGCGTGGGTGAAGTGAGCTGGGCTACTCCGATCAAGAAAAATGCAATGGCCGTGCCGATCAAGGAAAAAGCCGATTTACTGCTTGGCGTAAACGCCGCCGCCATGGCTGTCGGAGCCAACTACGTTAATTCGATGCTGTTCCTGGTCAATGAACAAAAATATTTTGCCTCGACCGATGGTTCTTATATCGATCAAGACGTGCATCGTATCTGGCCTACCTTTACGGTAACTGCGATTGATAAAGCCAGCGGAAAATTCCGTAGCCGCGACAGTCTGGCGTCTCCAATGGGCATGGGTTACGAATATCTTGATGGCAGCCGCAAACTCATCCTGCCCAACGGATTGATAGGTTACAACGACTCCTACAATATGAAGGAAGACGCGACCGAAGCCGCCAAACAGGCTCAGGCAAAACTCAAAGCGCCGTCGGTAAAACCGGGTAAATACGATTTGGTACTTGACCCCTCGCATACCTGGCTGACCATTCATGAATCGGTCGGGCATCCGCTCGAGCTTGATCGTGTGCTGGGTTATGAGGCCAACTACGCCGGTACCAGTTTCGCCACGCTTGATAAATTGAAAGAAAAATTCAAATACGGCAGTGATAAAGTCACCTTGTTTGCCGACAAAGTGCAGACAAATACGTTGGGCGCCGTCGGTTATGACGACGAAGGCGTAAAAACCAAACGCTGGGATTTAATCAAGGACGGTACCTTGGTGAACTATCAGGCCATTCGTGATCAGGCCCATATTATTGGTGAGTCCGAGTCGCACGGCTGTTGCTATGCCGACTCCTGGTCAAGCGTGCAATTCCAGCGCATGGCCAATGTGTCGCTGGCCCCAGGCAAGGCAAAATTAAGCGTTGCCGACATGATCAAAAATGTTGAAAAAGGTATTTATATTATTGGTGACGGTTCGTTCTCGATTGACCAGCAACGCTACAACGCCCAGTTTGGCGGTCAATTGTTTTATGAAATCAAGGACGGCAAGATTGCCGGCATGGTTGAAGATGTTGCGTATCAAATTCGCACGCCGGAATTCTGGAACGCTTGTTCTGCAATATGTGATGAAAGCGATTACCGGTTCGGCGGTTCTTTCTTTGATGGCAAGGGTCAGCCGAGTCAAGTCTCGGCTGTGTCGCATGGCTCCAGCACGGCGCGTTTTGATGGCATTAATGTCATCAGCACCGCTCGTTCGCTCGGCTAATCGCCAAACCTCACGCAAAATCTCAGGAGAACACAATGAGTATTTTTACCGAACAAGAAGCGAAAGCCATCCTCGACAAAGTCATCGCATTTTCCAAAGCCGATGAATGCACCGCCACCTTGGGCGGCGGCGTAGATGGCAACATCCGATTTGCATTAAACAATGTTTCCACTAGCGGCATCGTCAGCGACGCAGAACTCGGTGTTCAAGTGGCATTCGGCAAGCGCGTTGGTGTCGCTACCACCAATTCCTTTGATGACGAATCCTTACAAAATGTCGTACGGCGTGCCGAAGAACTTGCCCGGTTGGCGCCGGAAAATGACGAGTTTATGCCAGCCCTCGGTAAGCAAACCTATAAAGCTACGCCAACATTTAATCAAAGCATTGCCGAGATCACGCCAGAGTATCGGGCCAAAGTTGCCGCTGATTCGATCAACCCGTGCAAAAGTGAAAAACTTATCGCCGCCGGTTTTTTATCCGATAGTGTTGGTTTTTTTGCCTCGGCCAATAGCAACGGCAATTTCGCCTATCAGCAATCGACTGGTCTGGATTACACCTGCACCGTACGTACCGAAGATGGCACCGGTTCTGGCTGGGTTGCACGCAACGTTGGCTCGGTGAAAGATTTTGACGCCAATCGGGAAATTCGCACCGCCATTGGCAAGGCCAAAGGTTCGGCGAATGCAAAAGCTCTTGAGCCCGGAAAATACACGGTGATTTTAGAACCTGCCGCATCAGCCGGTTTGATTTCTTTCATGATGGGCGGTTTTGATGCACGGCAATCTGACGAAGGTCGCAGCTTTCTGACCAAAAAAGGTGGCGGCAACAAAATGGGCGAGCAGGTGTTTGACCCTCGCGTGAGCATTCACACCGACCCTTGGGATGTTGATGCGCCAGTAATGCCATGGGACGGTGAGGGTTTGCCGCGCGAAAAAATGTCGATTATCGATAAAGGCAAAGTCTCGTATCTGGAATATTCGCGCTACTGGGCCAAACAAAAAGGCAAGGTTGCCAAAGGCTCACCGGGCAATCTGATTATGGCCGGCGGCACAAAATCAACGATGGACCTGGTCAAGGGAACTACAAAAGGAATTCTGGTCACGCGCACTTGGTATATCCGCATGGTTGACCCACAAACCGTGTTGTTGACTGGCCTGACACGCGACGGAACTTTCTATATCGAAAATGGCGAAATAAAATATCCGATCAAGAATTTCCGCTTTAACGAATCGCCGATCATCATGCTTAATAATGTCGAAGAACTCGGCAAACCAGTTCGCATTGGTGACGACGAATCACCGTTTTTGATGATGATTCCACCGATGAAGATTCGCGACTTTACCTTTACGTCATTGTCGGACGCGGTGTAATTAAAGCTGAATTAGTATCGTGGGAGGGCCGTAAGGCCCGAATATAAAATTGAATTCGGGCCTTACGGCCCTCCCGCACCGAGGAATGTTTTCAGGCCCAAGGGCCTTTCCACACAGATGAACCGACAACAATTCTTACGACTAATGAGCCAGGCGGTCGCCGGTTTGGCGGTGCTGCCATTGCATGAGGCCTTGGCTGCCAAAGCCGAGTACGATTTCTGGTTTACTCGCTTGATGTACGATTCGGGTGATTGGGATGTTGATCAACGCATGCCGGCCAATATCATCACCTCGCTGATTGATTACACGACCTTGCGGGTTGACACAAAAGAACATGTGATTGCCTTGTCCGATCCGAAAATGCGGACCGCCCCTTTTTGTTATCTGGCTGGACACAAATTGGTCGAGTTCAATGCCGATGAACGCAGAAATTTCGAGGCCTATGTTCGCAATGGTGGTTTCGTTTTTGTCGATGATTGTAATCACGATATAGATGGCTTGTTCGCCAAATCCTTCGAGGCACAAATGGCCTCCATTTTCGGTGCAAGTGCATTAAAAAAACTGCCGAAAAAACATCCGCTCTACAGCAGTTTTTTCAAATTCGACGAGCCACCAACCACCGGTTTCGAATTAAATGGCTGGGGCGACGACATCGTGCATGATTACTTGAAAGGCATTGAAATCAATGGTCGTCTTGGCGTGCTCTACAGCAATAAAGATTATGGCTGCGAATGGGACTACGATTGGCGTAACAAACGTTTTCTAGCCGAAGACAATACAAAATTCGCAGTGAATATCGTTATGTACGCATTAAATAATTAAGGGTTGATAGTATGGACACTAGCGAAGCCGTTATTAAAGAGAGATTGTCGCAACTGGGCCATCTAAAATCCGCGATCGGCCATGCCATTGTCGGGCAGGAAGATGTGATCGAACAATTACTCAT
>JAYUUM010000095.1:0-13011 GCA_043754555.1 Arenimonas sp.
ATCACGTTGCTAAGCCTTTTGATGGCCATAATGGTTTACGGAATGAAAACTACGCTTGAGCTTCCGGATGCAACTGAATTGTTGATTCTAGTTCCATCGGGCATTTTCATCTTTGCAGTCTTATGCAAACTGGCCAAAATAGGTGAAGTTCTGGTTTTATTTGGCTTAATAAAAGACAGATTATCGGGCAGCAAATAGATGACCACACCTTCAAAACCAGCGAAAAAAGATTACGGTGCTTTATTTGTCATCCGGATTTCACGGACCCTGAAAAAATATAATCCATATCGCATGTTGGCTGCCATTGCAGCTCGCAGAAAGGCGATTGTAAAAATTGATTTTTCTAATACACGCAGGGCAATCATTTTCCTGCTTCCTGGATATGACGTAGTCACCGGCGGCATAATGTCATGCATTTCAATTGCAAATGAAACGCGTGCATTTCATGCAATCCATGGTGCAGACGTATTTACTTGCACTACGCCAGGTACTCCGCCGCTGTTTCGATACAGTGGCTTTGAAAACACCGAATCATTGTTCAATCTAGACCAGCTAATCGGCAAATTAACCCAGTGTGAACATTTGCTGCTTCATGTCCCGGAGATATATGTCGGCCTCACTCTGAAATGGTTAAATACAAAACATTTCGATGGAAACGTAAAGATACAAACGAACATTCTCCTGCAGAACATTGACTACTGTCCGACCAGCGAACAAATAGCCGAGCTGTCTAAATTCGGAAAAGTTACGTGCACCACTTCGCATCTGGCCAGCATCATGCATGAACGTGTGATGCATATTGCCTGCCCCATCCACCATCTCTCAACTTATGTAACACCCAAACGATATAAACGGATTGATTTTTCGGGCAAACAGGAAATTATTGTTTACTCGCCGGATGCCTATCCTGAGAAGAGAAGCCTGCTATTACACATCCACCACGAGTTGCCAAGCTTTCAGTTCATTCAAATAATCAACATGAGTTATATGGCTTACAAGGAAAATATCCAGAACGCAATGTTCACCATCACCTTTGGCGAAGGTTTGGATGGTTACTTTGTGGAAGCCATCTTTACAGGCGGTATTGGAATTGCAGTATACAACGACCGATTTTTCACCAAGACACTGCAGCAGCTCCCATTCGTATACCAATCATATGAAGAGTTAAAGAAACAATTGGGACCCGACATACGAAAATGCCTGTCTGAAAGGACTTACACGGAAATCCAGGAAATGCAATTCGCAGAATTGGAAAAACTCTATCCGCATGCGGATTATGAGCTCAATATCCGGTACTTCTACGAAAAATTTTTTAATGTACACGAAACAGCATGAACATCGATCCGCACAACGAAACTAATACAGGCCTATCCGATGACATTGTTGCTCTTGTGCTCGAATACAATAACCCGACCGTTACCTTGCGCTGCATAGAATCTTTGGCAAACGCAAACATCAAGCACATATTTATCTGGGATAATTCTGCCGATAATGGCATGACGCGTGCCACACTTGTCAAAGCGATATACGGAAAACCGGTACTGTTCGAGCGAGTGAAAATACTGGGTGATAACAAGAACCTAGGCTTTTCTGCAGGCATTAATGCGGTGCTGGCTGAAGCTGGCAAGAAAATAGCTTTACGCCATGTCTTGCTGATCAACAACGATGCCATTATCGCTCCAGATGGGCCGGCGGCTTTAATGAATACATTAACCAGCAATGTTAAACTTGCGATCGCAGCGCCGGAGTTTCTGGATACTCAGAAAAAAAACAGCGCCGTCCTTTACTACAATGTCTACACGGCGACTATGTCGAGAAAAAAATATCCGGGCAGTTTTAGATTCCTGTCAGGCTGTTGTTTGCTTGTCGATTTACAGAAAACGGGACAGCCACTATTTGACGAAAAGTTTTTCATGTATAGCGAAGATGTGGCTTTGTCACTTGCGATTCATCGAAAGGGCTTTGAATTGGATACCGTTCCATCCGCAATCGTCGAGCACATAGGTTCCGCATCAAGCGTTAGTGGCTCTGCATTTTATGAATACCATATTGCGCGCGGCCATCTATTATTGACCTCGGGAATTTCCGGATCATGGCTGTCTTCAATTTTTCTATGGCCTCCGCGCCTGACCAGTCTTGCAACGCGCGGTTTTGTACGGAGTTTGAGATCAGGAAGCATTACTCCACTCGTTGCCTTTTGGCGCGCCGTATTTGCGCTAGGCCCGGCCAACTAGATTAAAATGCCGGCCTGGATGCGATTCACTATTTCAATCTACGATAGATACCTAGATAAGCTTCAACTGCTTTTTGTTGCGTAAGATTCTCAATAACGTGATGTCGGCCTTGATCTGAAATCATCCTGTAGACACTTGAATCGCCGAGCACATTGCGTACCAGATCTGCCAAGCCCCTGATGTCGAGCATATCAGCTGCCGTATGTGCGGCGCATGCGCCAAGCGCATCATCAAGTCCGTGACCACGAAAGCCGAACACCGGCAAGCCGCATGCCATGGCTTCAGCCGCCGCGATACAAAAACCTTCGGCAATGCTCGGGACGATAAGCGCATCATGTGCTTGATAGAGACCAAGCATTTCTGTTCGCTCTACCGGTCCAATCAAATGCACATTTGGCGGCACTTTTCCCGGCCACTCGTTTTCGCCAATCGTACAGGTCAAATCAAAGTCATCGCCCAAAAATGAAATCAGTTCGGGTAAAAGATGGCTTCCTTTCTGCCATGCAGCCCGTCCGACATACAGTAATTTCTGCGCAAGTGGCCTCCGCATGGGCAGAAAGAATTCTGCATCAACCCAGTTATTTATCACCTCGACGGACCGCCCTGCATATTCTGCCCCATAGGTATCCGCCACCCAGCGACTTACAGCAGTTACCGCATCGGCATGGCCAATTGCTTTTTTAACTCCTGGCCTTACCAGCATCAAGTGATACCACTTTTGTAAGAGCGTTTTATGCATGTCATAAGCGGCCAGTTCGAAAGCACCGTGTCCAGTAATAACCGATGGAATTCCATAATCCATAAACCCTCTTGCCGAGCCTGCATTGAGATGAACGACATCGACTTTCGGCGGCGGCCTCAATGCCGATAAACACCAGGGCATTGCCTCAATAAGTTTTGGATAGCGGGTAACTGCCGTTTCGATACCATGCGCAGACAAGGCTTGGGCAAGCTGCAGCGTAAAAACTTCTGCACCCGTTGCCGTTTCGGGCATTGGAAACCACAGCTTCATATAACGGCTATTCCAGGGGCAAAATATGTATTGAACATATCAGGACATTCCGTTGTCTTGTCGCGCCAGCTTTTCCAGTATCTGTCCGTAGCCTTCCGCGACATGTTCCCAACTCAGGCATTTTATGACCGACTTTATTTGCTCAGACGCAATAGCCGAACGTTCTCTATCCGTCATCGATAATAATTTCACTACAGTATCTGCCAACGCCGCAACTTCGCCCGATGCCACACGCATAGCTTCATTTTTAATGACGTCGGCAGTTGCAGGAAGGTTCGAGGTTATAACAGGACAACCGCATCCAATCGCTTCTACCATAACCAGTCCGAGACCATCCTGATCGCCATTTTTCGACTGGACAAAAGGAGCTACGCAAACTGCAGCTCGTCTATATTTTCCGGGCAACTCGTTCTGAGGAATTGCGCCGCAAAAGATGACCTTGTGTTCAAGCGCCAGATTTTTAACCTGCGAACGCAGATTTGATTCCTCAGGTCCAAATCCGGCAATTTCCAGCACAGCTTCTGGTATCCGCTTTATGATTTCCGGAAGCGCATCGACAAGAACACGCAATCCTTTTTTTTCGACCAGCCTGCCAACAAACAGTATTTTATTTCGTGATCTCGGTGTGTCGGCGTCAGGCGTGAATCGTCCCGACATATCCACGCCCATTGGCAAAACACCTGTCTTGTCAAGTTCCACGCCCAGTAAAGCAAGCGGGGAAAGCATACCGCTGCTCACTACGGCCACAAATGCCGCGTGTTTCAATATCCATTGTTTTAGAACTAACATTGGCTTTCCACGCAAGGCATATAAATCTGCTCCATGCGATGTAACAAGAACTGGAATGCGCTTACCGAAAAATCTTGTTGCAAGCACGGCAATTAATCCCTGAGGAATTATCCAGTGCGCATGGATCGCAGCGAAATCATTTCGGGCAATTAATTTCCTTGCTGCAAAAAAGAATGCAATGAAAAAAAACGGTACTAAAAGCCACTTCAAACGTGACTTTTGTAAATTTGTCATTATTCCGCCATTGTTAACCAGTCTCTCAAACCGACCCGGCGCATAGCGGAAACGCTGAATATTAACCTCGTCCAATACCTCACAAGTTTCAGCATTTTCAGCATGAGGAGTCAGTACAAGCACATCGAACTCGGCCACAAGACGTTTTGCCAATTCATGTACAAAACCCGGCTCGTGGTCATTTTCCCAACGTGGATACGTGGAAGTCAAAACTAGGATTTTTTTTCGTTGCGTCAATTCGAGTCCTCACATGCGACGAGCTAAATTCGCTAAGTACTAAAATTGCGTACGTTGCTATAAAAGGCAGGCATTGTTTTCGCGTGTTTAGCTTTCATATCGTTTGTAAGTCAGTGCGGTTATTTGTTCCGAGACGAGCCCAACTAGGAACACGATAACTGAGGCCGATAGCAACAACGCGCTCATATTCGTGAAGCGGCCTTCATGTGTGTATGTGTAAGCGTAATAACCCAACCCAAGTAGGAAGAAAAAAAGCCCCGCAGGTGCAAATAATTTAACCGGTGAGTAAAGCGTTGCGATTTTGAAGATGATCAATAAAAAACGGATTCCGTCGCGAATCGGTCTGATGTGGCTGGTGCCAATTCTTTTCGCTACCGGTATTGGCTCATAAGCGACGGCATAAGCACTTCTGAAAAAAGCCATGGTGATCGTGGTCGGATAAGAAAAACCATTGGGCAGTAAATGTAAAAATTCTTTAAATTTATCGGCACGTACGGCACGGAATCCGGAGGTAAGGTCGGCAACTTGTTGGCCTGTCATCCAGCTTGCTACCCGGTTATACAAGCCATTAGCAAGACCGCGACCGAGACTTGCCTGGCCGTCCCAGCCACGTGCCCCGACTACCATATCGAAACCAAGCTCCAATTTAGCCAGCAAACGCTGGCAATACTCTGCGTTGTGTTGTCCATCGGCATCCATGAAGAGCAGAATGTCGCCCGTTGCTGCCCGTGCACCCCGTTTGATAGCCGCCCCATTACCCATTGAATAGGGTGAACTCAAAACGATCACGCCAAATTCGGCTGCCACGGCAGCAGAATCGTCAGTGGAGCCGTCATTTACCACAATAATTTCAGCGTCTGGCATCAAGCTTTTGAGGCCAGGCAAAGTCCTGCGTAAGCCGTCGGCTTCGTTTTTAGCGGGTAGTACCACCGAAATTCGCATGCAGCCCCCTGATATTCTGGTCTTGAGAGTACTAGGATTAGGCAATTTAGACCATGATTAGGGCATTTAATCCAGAATGCTACGCTAGATGAGGAATTTGCGGTAAAGTCCGGATATTAGTAGGGAAAAGGGGCTGCAATGAACACGGCCGTAGCCAATTTAGTCGGCATTACTGGCATTACGCGCCGCTTGGTTTTAGATGGCGCGTTGAATGAGACCGATGCTCGTCGAGCGCTGGAGGAATCTGGCAAGCTCAAGAAACAAGTTCAACTTTATCTGCTGGATCAACGCTTGGTAACACAAGCGCAGATTGCTGCTGCCAATGCAGTCGAGTTCGGCATGCCTTTGTTTGATACCAGCGCGCTTGATCTTGCGCAATCTGCAGTCAAGATTATTGGCGAAGAGCTGCTACAAAAACATCATGTATTGCCGCTGTTCAAACGCGGTAATCGTTTATACGTCGGCATTTCAGATCCAACGAATACGCGGGCGCTCGATGAAATAAAATTTGCCGCCAATATGACGGTCGAGCCCATTCTTGTCAGTGAAGACATTCTCCGGAAATCTTTGGACCAAGCTCTGACCGCCGGCGACACGATGGATCAAGGCGGTGAAGATGACGAAGGCCTCGAAAACCTGGAGTCCTCTGGCGGCGATGAAGATGGCGCCCCGGACACCGGCGTCGAAGCGAAAGGCGACGACACGCCGGTTGTAAAATTTGTCAATAAAGTTTTACTCGATGCGATCAAAAAAGGCGCCTCCGATATTCACTTTGAACCTTATGAAACCGAGTTTCGAGTACGTTTGCGGCTCGATGGCGTCTTGAAAAATATCGCGAAAGCCCCCGTCAAATTGCAACCACGGATCTCGGCACGTTTGAAGGTCATGGCGCAACTCGATATCGCCGAGAAACGGGTCCCTCAAGACGGGCGAATCAAACTCAATATCTCTAAAACCAAACAAATGGACTTCCGGGTAAGCACTTGCCCGACCCTGTTTGGTGAAAAAGTCGTACTGCGTTTACTCGACGGTAATGCGGCGAAACTCGGTATCGATAAGCTGGGTTATGAAGATGCCCAAAAACAGCTTTATCTGGATGCCTTGTCAAAACCCTACGGCATGATTCTAGTGACCGGACCTACCGGCTCCGGCAAAACGGTATCGCTCTATACCGGCTTAAATATCCTTAACACCGAAGAGCGCAATATTTCCACGGCAGAAGACCCTGTTGAAATTCGAGTCGCGGGTATCAATCAGGTACAAATGAATGCCAAGCGTGGCATGACATTTTCGGTCGCACTGCGTTCTTTTTTACGACAAGATCCCGATATCATCATGGTTGGCGAAATTCGTGATCTTGAGACCGCCGAAATCGCGATCAAAGCCGCTCAGACCGGCCATCTGGTGCTATCGACTTTGCATACCAACGATGCCCCGCAAACAATCTCTCGTTTGATGAATATGGGCATAGCGCCCTATAACATCACCTCATCGGTCACATTGGTTATCGCCCAACGTCTTGCACGCCGCTTACACGATTGTAAAAAAGAAATGATCTTGCCGGATGCGGCATTATTGGCAGAAGGCTTTACGCCGGAAGATGTCAAAGCTGGCATTCGTCTTTACGAAGCAGTAGGCTGTTCAGATTGCAATGAAGGCTACAAAGGCCGCGTAGGTATTTATCAAGTGATGCCGATGAGCGAAGAAATACAAAAGATTATTTTACAGGGCGGCAATGTCCTGCAAATTGGTGAGGCCGCGTTGAAATCTGGCGTCAATGATCTCAGGCGATCTGCTCTAATCAAAGCAAGCGTAGGCATGACCAGCCTCGCAGAAATTAACCGCGTAACAAAGGACTAAGCCATGGCAGCCTCTAAAGCAGCAGTCGTTAAATCTCGCGCAGCCACTTCCACTATGAGCGAATTCGTTTGGGAAGGCACTGACAAACGCGGTATTAAAATGAAAGGCGAATCGAACGCCAAAAATGCCAATTTACTAAGAGCCGAACTTCGAAAACAAGGTATCAACCCTACCGTTGTCAAAGTTAAAGGCAAGCCCTTATTTGGCTCAGCAGGGTCTTCAATAAAACCTCAGGATATCGCCGTTTTTAGTCGGCAAATCGCAACCATGATGCAATCGGGCGTGCCGATGGTGCAGAGCTTTGAGATTATCGCTGGTGGACAAAAGAACCCTAGATTGAAAGATTTACTCATGTCAGTAAAAGCTGAAATTGAAGGTGGCTCCTCACTATCTGAGGCCCTTGCGAAAAACCCACTTTACTTTGATGATTTATACGTCAACTTGGTTAAGGCTGGCGAAGGTGCTGGTGTATTAGATGTTGTGTTGAACACCATTGCCAACTACAAAGAAAATATTGAAACACTCAAAGGGAAGATTAAGAAAGCACTTTTTTACCCTGCAATGGTTATTGCAGTCGCAGTGCTGGTCAGTGCTGTGCTACTTATTTTTGTAGTGCCATCATTTAGAAATGTTTTCAAAAGCTTTGGTGCTGATTTGCCGGCCTTCACGCTGTTTATTCTGGCGTGCTCGGATTTTGTGATTGCTTACTGGTGGTTGATTATTGCTGCCACCGCAGGCGCTTTCTTTGCATTCTTTGCTGCGAAAAAACGTTCTAAGGCATTTGCCCACTTTTTAGACCGACTGATTTTGAAGATCCCCGTCATTGGCCAAGTCATGCACAATTCTGCTATTGCCCGATTCGCTCGCACACTTGCGGTTACCTTCAAAGCCGGTGTGCCATTAGTAGAAGCTTTGGAAACGGTCTCGGGCGCTTGCGGCAACATCGTTTATGAACAGGCAGTACTGCGCATTCGAGATGACGTCGCTGTCGGTTATCAAGTTAACCTGGCTATGAAACAAGTCAACTTGTTTCCGAACATGGTGGTGCAAATGACCGCCATCGGTGAAGAAGCCGGTGCATTGGATACCATGCTGTATAAAGTTGCTGAGTTCTATGAGCAAGAAGTAAATAATGCGGTAGATACGCTTTCTACCTTGATCGAACCCATGGTTATGATGGTAATCGGCGTGATTGTCGGCAGCATGGTGATCGGCATGTACTTGCCAATCTTCAAACTTGCTGCGGCGATGTAAGTACGATGGAAATTTTGATGAGTAATGCGCCACTGTTAATTACAGTGGCGTTCTTTTTCGGCTTGTTAATCGGCAGTTTCTTGAATGTTGTTATCTTGCGACTGCCGAACCGCTTGCTTTGGCAAGCGAGACAAGAAAGTCGCGAGTTATTGGAGCTTCCGGAAGTCTATGAACCAGCCCCACCTGATATTGTCATCAAGGGCTCCCATTGCCCGCATTGTCAGCACAAGCTTTCAGCCTTCGAGAATATCCCGCTGATTAGTTATCTATTTTTGCGTGGCCGTTGTCGTCATTGCAAGGTCGGAATTTCCTGGCAGTACCCGGCAGTCGAATTTATGACGGGCGTGCTTTTTGCTATTTGTATCTGGAAGTTCGGCGCCACGTGGGAAGGCTTGGCCGCGTTGGGCTTCACTGCGTCTTTGATCGCGTTATCGGGCATTGATGTCAGAACCCAATATTTGCCTGATGACATCACATTGCCCTTGTTATGGTTAGGTTTGCTGCTTAGCTTGGTTCCACTATTCCAGGACCCCTGGCATGCCCTGCTCGGCGCGATAGTCGGTTACTTAAGTTTGTGGAGCGTTTATAAGCTTTTTAAACTGGTCACAGGTAAAGAGGGTATGGGTTATGGTGATTTCAAATTGCTCGCTGCTCTCGGCGCTTGGTGTGGTCCGGAATCCATTCTTACCATCGTGCTTCTCTCATCATTGATCGGTGCAATCATTGGTTCAATCTATTTGGCCATTAAAGGTCGTGACAACAGTACGCCCATTCCATTTGGCCCCTATTTAGCCGCAGCGGGCTGGGTGCAGTTTATTTTCGGAATCAATTTACTGCAGGCCTACACAAGCTGGGCGCTGTCGGGCTAGGCTAACAGTGGCCAAGTTCATAGTGTCAGTGACGGGAGGTGTCGCTTCGGGCAAGTCCGCGGTAACCGGGTTTTTCGACAACTTGGGCATCACGGTTGCCGATGCCGACCTGGCGGCGCGTGCAGTTGTTGAAGCAGGGCAACCAGCCCTTGAAGAAATTGCAACCTGCTTTGGCCCAAATCTAATTATCGAAGGTCAGCTAAATCGACAAGCCTTGCGTGAACTGATATTCGATAACCCCGATGCAAAAAAGAAACTCGAATCGATTACCCATCCGCGAATCCGCCAATTACTAATTCAAGAATGCCAAGCTGCCGCCAGTGCATACGCAATAGTGGCAATCCCTTTATTGGCTGAAGGCAGTAAAACCCACTACGCTTGGATTGATCGCATTCTGGTCGTTGACGCCGATCGAGCTATACAAAAATTACGCCTGCTTACACGCGATAAGATTACTGAATCACTCGCAGAGAAAATGCTGGATGCTCAGGCGTCGCGCGTAGAAAGATTGGCGATTGCTGATGATGTGATAACAAACGTACATGACAGACTTTCATTGAATGAAAGCGTTAAACGCCTTGATGAAATTTATCGCAAGTTTGCAATAAATGTGTAGGAGCGAGTTCTACTCGCGAAATGCCCCGCCGCAGGGTTTTCGCGAGTAGAGCTCACTCCTACGATAAACATTTTCGCAGATCTTTCGCGAGTAGAACTCGCTCCTACGTTTAGCATTTTCGCAGGCCGGTCGCGCCTAAAGGTGTACCTACGATGTCAAAGGCCACAACTGGCTGATACCTGCTACACCTTGCGCACCATGTTGTCGGGCTTCGGAAATATTTTTCATGCCCAAGCCGCCGAGCGCAAAAATAGGCAGTGACACCTCATTTCGCATCTGGGTAAATGCAGACCAGCCAATACCATCGGAATCAGGATGTGAGTTTGTTTTAAGCACGGGTCCCAATACTGCAAACAGTGCAGCCATGCTTTCTGCTTTTTTTAAATCGTCGATGGTGTGGCACGCGCTTGAAAATGGGTGCCCTGACAATCGTAGTGCAATATCATTCTGCATTAATTGTGATGATTTTAAATGCACAGGACAATCAAGCATTTTTGCCAGTTCGATATTTTCGTTGATGAACAACGTAGCCTTATGCTCATGGCACAGGGTTCGGATATCCATCGCAAGTTCTTTGAGTTTTATCGGCGTGAGTGACTTGCAACGCAGTTGAATATAGTCAATACCCGAAACCAATTGTTGCTGAATACATGACAAGTAATAATTTTTATCGCGATTAAACTCGGGTGTAATTGCAATAATATTTGGTAGCGTCAACGCAGCCACTACAGGTTTGTCGGCCGGCGGCATCGGATAGGAAATCAATTTTTCCAACGGCGACCAGGCTAATGCCTGTTTTTCACGGCCTATCGGCTTACCGGTGTAGGACAGCACCGTATAAACATCCAACATAATACTTTTACTAGCATAGCGCTGTGGCACACAAATCAAGGGCTCAATGCTACCAATGTGAATGCCCAGCTCTTCAAATAGTTCACGTTCCAAGGCTTTCGCTGGCGACTCACCTGGCTCGAGCTTGCCGCCAGGAAATTCCCAGGCGCCTGCAAGATCTCTGCCCTCAGTTCGCCGCGCCAGTAATATTCTGCCGCGGGTGTCACGCAGGACACCCGCTACGACATGGACCGGAGCATCAAGCTCTGATGCCATAAACGCTTAAGTCAATTGGCCGTGGCATTGCTTATATTTTTTACCACTACCACAGGGGCAAGGGTCATTGCGGCCAATCTTGTCGGCATCGCGAGTCATTGTTTTAGGCTGCAGTTCAGCATCTTGTGATGCAAATGCCATCGCCTGCTCCATCTCGTCAGCCACACCAAAATCTCCGGTTTCAGGATGCTGGAACTGCATGTTTTTCGATTGCGCTTCTAGACGCTGACGCTCGGCATTTTCCATCGCGGTAACTTCTTCTTCATCACGAATACGCACGCGCGCCAGCAAAGTAATGACATCTTGCTTTACCTTGTCGAGCATTTCGGAAAACAGCTCGAAAGATTCACGCTTGTATTCCTGCTTGGGTTGCTTCTGAGCATAGCCACGTAGATGAATGCCCTGACGCATGTAGTCCATGCGTGCAAGATGTTCTTTCCAACTTTGATCGAGCACATTCAGCATCAAATGTTTTTCGAGATGGCGCATCATATCCGGTGTAATTTGCTCTTCTTTATCGGTGAATAATTGATTTGCCGCTTTCAAAACGTGATCGAGCAGAGCGTTGTCGTCTAATTCTTCAGATTTTTCTACCAAGCTTTTCAAATCAATCGACAAACCAAACTCATCGGTCAAATTTCGTTCGAGACCATCAATATCCCACTGCTGATCAATCGAATTGATCGGCACATAACGGCGCACGGTGCTTGAAATGACATCGTCACGAATAGCATCTATGGCATCTTGCACAGAGTCCGATTCCAGCAACTCGTCACGCTGCTGATAAATCACTTTGCGCTGATCATTGGCGACATCATCGTAATCGAGTAAATTCTTGCGAATATCAAAGTTATGCGCTTCGACTTTTTTCTGCGCATTTTGAATTTGCTTGGTGACCATGCCACTCTCGATAACTTCGTCTTCTTTCATGCCGATGCGACGCATGGCATTTTGCACCCAGTCAGCCGCAAAGATGCGCATCAAATTATCTTCGAGCGACAAATAAAAACGCGAGGCGCCAGCATCACCTTGGCGACCCGAACGACCACGTAATTGATTATCGATACGACGCGATTCATGGCGCTCGGTGCCAACAATATGCAGACCGCCAAGTGCTAATACTTCGTCGTGTTGCTTTTGCCATTCCGATTTCACGCGGGATTTATCGAGTTCACTGGCGTCTTCGCCGAGCGCTTGCAACTGGGCTTCCAAACTGCCGCCTAAGACAATATCGGTACCACGACCGGCCATGTTGGTAGCAATGGTTACCGCTTTAACACTGCCCGCCTGGGCAACAATCTGCGCTTCGCGCTCATGCTGTTTTGCATTGAGCACTTCATGCGGTATGCCGGCTTTTTTAAGGTGCTCGGATAATAATTCGGAGGTTTCAATCGAGGTTGTACCCACTAACACGGGTTGACCGCGGGAATAGCATTCCTTGATATCTTCACTAACAGCTTTGAACTTGGCATCGCGTGTCAGGTACACCAGATCGGCATGGTCTTTACGCACCATTGGGCGATGTGTGGGAATGACAACCACTTCAAGATTATAAATAGTCTGAAATTCGTAGGCTTCGGTATCGGCCGTACCGGTCATGCCCGAAAGCTTGTTGTACATGCGGAAATAATTCTGGAACGTGATCGATGCCAGCGTTTGGTTTTCACGCTGAATCGGCACGCCTTCTTTAGCTTCTACTGCTTGATGCAAGCCGTCGGACCAACGACGTCCCGCCAATGTGCGGCCAGTAAATTCATCGACAATAATTACTTCGCCGTCGCGAACAATGTAATCAACGTCGCGTTGATACAAAGCGTGTGCGCGCAAGCCGGCATTCATGTGATGCACTACGGATAA
>JAYUUM010000096.1:0-13008 GCA_043754555.1 Arenimonas sp.
GTGGTTTTGCCATGGTCAACGTGGGCGACGATGGCGACATTACGGATTTTTTCAATAGACATGGCGATAGGGCGCCGATAAGCGCCAGACTGGTTAGGAAATTAGCCGCCGATTATAGCTGGAAACCGGTCCGATGAGCTGAGTAATTGCTCCTTGTGGCAGAATAGGCGTCCAGAATTTACGAACAGCCATATAAGGACACCCTAATGAGCGACCTCATTGCTACTTTTACTACCGCACGCGGCCCAATTCGCGTCCGATTATTTGCCGACAAAGCCCCACTTACAGTGGCTAATTTCGTGAATCTTGTGCAGCGCGGCTATTACAACGGTCTGAATTTTCACCGCGTGATTCCTGATTTCATGATTCAGGGCGGTTGCCCGCGCGGCACTGGCACCGGTGGCCCTGGTTACAAATTTGAAGATGAATGCCGCGCCGATGCGCGTCATGACAAACCGGGTGTGTTGTCGATGGCAAATGCTGGTCCAGGTACCAATGGCTCGCAATTTTTCATTACCCATACTGCAACTTCATGGCTTGATGGCAAACACACCGTGTTTGGCGAAGTGATTGATAGCAACGATCAAAAAATAGTGGATGCCATCAAGGGTAGCGATGCACTCGAAAGCATCACCATTGAAGGTGATGCCTCAGCATTACTTGCTTCGCAAGCCGCTCGTATTGCCGAGTGGAATAAAGTGTTAGACGCTGCGTAATTTCTATGGTGCGTGAAACAAAAAACGGAGCCAGTGGCTCCGTTTTTTATTTGAGAGTTTAATCGTAGGAGGGCGCTTGCGCCCGAAAAATATTTGTAGGGTTGTCGCCCGGCCGGAAAATGCTCCTGCATTTCCGGCACTCCCTCCATCCATGGCGGTCGCAAGCGGCCTCCTACGTATACGTTTATTTCGTAAACCGAAAACTATCAAACATTTTATTGATGGCAGTAACGTCACGGCCGTAATAATGTTCTTGCGGTGCAATCCAGTACATCACATTTAAACGACCATTCCGTTCGACTGCGCCAGCGGTGCCTTTGTAAATCAGTCCGTTTTGATTGGTCATCGTGACATCAAAACGCAGGCCGTCGATATTGCCAAATTTTGCAGGTCGCAAGTTACTGCTAGACACTTGGGCAAAGCCACCTTCACGCCAGCCGTCGAGCATAATATTCTGGACTTCATCAGGGCGCATGCCTGGCTTGAACCACGGGCCGTCCGGGCGACGTTTTCTTTCGCGTCCCGACAAGAAAACGTGTTCGTTAGGTTTTACTTTTGAAATAAAAATAAATTGATTTAGCGGGCTGCCATCGATGGTCCATAATTGAGCCCGAGGATATTTCATCCGCGCCCAATCCAGGCTTGAATCGACGGCCATATCATCAAAAATTTTAATGCCGTCGCTAGCGGCTATTAAACGTCCGCCTTGGGATGCACAGGAAATCAGCAATAAAAAGAGAGAGGCAATAAAAGCTCTGGTGAATAAGTTTTTCATTGTGCAGTCTCCATTTGCTTCAAATAGCTTTCGATGAAACTCCGGTCCTGTGCTTCCGGACTTTTTGCTAAATACGATTGCAGATTTTTAATAGCCTCCGGAAATTGTTTGCTGTCGCGCAGCGCCAGTCCATTTTCACGCCATGCTTCAGCAGGTGCGCCGGGCTCGGTGATCGCTTGTGCATAGAGTTTTATGGCTCGGGAGCGATCATCATTTTTATTTCGTTGCCGATAGGCTTCGCCTAAATAGAACGTGTACATGCCAGAGTCGTCAGAAGCAGCAGTTTTTCCTAAATCACCAATAACTTGGACCGAGGTGTTGTACATGCGTCGGGTTAATTCATTTTGTAACCATGCTTGTAAAAAAGGCCGAGTGACTTTTCTGTAGGCCTCGTATCCAAGTTCCGTGCCGGGGTTTGTGATTGCGGCTGCAGCAGCACGGACGTCTTCCACCCGTTCTTTCGTTTGCGGATGGCTGGCAAATACCGGAAATGGTTTTCCATAGTCGCGGGCGTTTTCTTCCCTGAGCATGGCTTCCCATAGTCGAACACTTGACTGTGGATCGTAGTGTTGCTCGCCAATAATGCTCATACCGATTTTGTCGGCTTCGCGTTCTTTGTCTCGGCCAAATTTAGCCATTGACGCGCCACCAGCAATATTGGCGACCATGCCTGCAATGCCAACGCCCGCTCCGGCAGTAATAAGCCCGAAGGTACCTAAAAAAGCGCTGCTTTTTTTCAGTTTTCGCCATTGCTGAATACTGTGACGTTTTTTGTAGTGACCAAACTCATGCCCCATGATCAGTGCCAAGTCAGACTCGTTTTGTATGCGTAGTAATGCACCGGTCCAGATAATCATGACGCCATTGGGGGCCATTGATGCATTAAAAAAAGGCACATCGAGAATATATATTCGCAAGTCTTCGCAATAGTCTATGGCAACCTTGCAAGCAACTCCTCTTGCGTAATTATTCAATGCAGGATCGCGCACGAGAAAAGGTGAGTTCCTAAGATATTCTTCCTGCCGATCTATGATGTACCAAAGTTCGCCTTCATCGGTATTGGCAGCAGGCCGGTCACCTGGTTTAGCATCTTCATACAAGGCTTGAGCATTGGCGTGGTTGATTGAAAGCGTGATACCTAATGCCAATAAAATTGTTTGGGAAAGTACATGGTGAAGTTTCATAAAGGGAATCCTTTCAACATACTTTGTGCGGTTGCCGCGGCGCCCTGTTCGTCACGTAAATCGCCCGTTTGTTTGGCGAGGAAATTAAACCAGACCACTTGTCCCGTGCGTAAATCGACCAGCGTGGTTACGCCAATTAACTGGCCGCCGCCAATATCGCCACCTAACAATAAAAGCCCGAGTACGCGCAACGCTGCTTGGCCGCCACTGGTATAGCTGTCGCGCACATAGGTAAATAATGCATAGTCGGCGCCGGTCTGCTTTCGAATCTCTTCAACACCGGGGCCGAATGACCAATCCAGTTGCTTGTTTTTTTTGGTGGCGAGTTGCCCTCCGGGTGCCGTCGAAATAAAGATGCTGACCGACACTGCATAATTAAGACGAATGACCTGACCCAATCGCGAACTGGGGTCGAGGTCTTTTGGAATAATGAAGTCGGGCAATTGTTTGATTCGGCCGTTATTGATTTTGGCTTTGATCGCCTGCGGATATAGACGGCGTGCGGTTTCTGACCATGCCTGCCGCGGCTCTTGCACACCACCGGCCAACACCTCCGATAATTCGATATCCGGCTCGATCATCACCACACTGCCTTCAATCTTGACGGGTTTGCCATCTGAGCCTTTTAGGACGCGGCTTTGAGTGTAGGCAAGGCTATCAAAAGAGAGTAGCAAGAGCAGTGCGGCAATATAAAAACCGGTAGTGCCCTGAACTGATAACTTTCGCATGCTCGTCTCCCCCGATGATGTGGTTTGAATTTAGCACCTTGGCTAGCCTTGGGCGATGGGGAGCTGTGATAAAATTCGGCGCGGCAAATCTTTCGTTTCATCCTCATTAAGGAATCGCAATGCTCCAACTTGCCAAACGCATGGGCCGCGCCAAGCCCAGCGCCATTATGGCCGTGGCCGAAAAAGCCAAAGCGCTCAAGGCCGCAGGCCAAGACATTATTTCTTTCTCGATCGGAGTGCCGAACTTTCTTCCCGGTGACCATGTGTATGCAGCAGCGAGAGAAGCACTGAGCAAAGATTCTGGACAGTATGGTTCCAACCGCGGCAGCGATGCGTTGCTGGATGCTTTTTTAGCGCATATCGCCGAAATTGGATTAAGCGGTTACGAACGCAAGCATTGCAGCACCGGTATTGGCGCCAAGCATGTGTTGTATTCGCTGGCCGAAGCTTTATTGGAAGAGGGCGATATCATTATGTATCCGTCGCCGTACTGGACGACATATCAAGATATTGCCGATATTGTGAATGCCAAGGCCGTCACCTTGCCATGCCCGGCTTCGCAAAATTACAAATTAACTGCGCTGCAGTTAGACGCGGCAATGGCGCAACATAAGCCAAAAGTATTTTTGTTTAACAACCCGTCGAATCCGACCGGTATGGTTTACACGAAGCAAGAAATTGAAGCGCTTGCCGAAGTGTTGGTGAAATATCCGAACACCTGGGTGATCACCGATGATATCTACAACCGCATGGTGTTTGATGCTTTGGGTTATCACAACTTCGTGCATTCAAAACCGGAATTACGCGACCGCGTCATTTTTGTCGATTCACTTTCCAAAACCTATGGCATGCCGGGTTGGCGCGTCGGTTTTATGGTCGGGCCGGAATCGGTCGCGAAAGCACTGACGACATTGAATTCAAATCACATTACCAATATTCCGGAAATTGTGACTGCCGCTGCCGTGGCTGCATTAAGCGGCCCGCAAACAATACCTGCCGAAAAGAATCTTGAATTCCAAAGCAAGCGTGATGTGGTGATCGCTGCGATGAATGCCATTCCCGGTGTGATTTGCCCAAAGCCGCAAGGTGCCTTCTATGTGTTTCCGGATATTTCCTGTGCGTTTGGTAAAGCCCATGGCGTGAAAGATATTCACAACGACATCGATTTTTGCAATGTGTTGCTTGAAGCAAAAGGTGTTGCATGCGTGCCCGGCTCGGCATTTGGCGAACCCAAAGCATTGCGTATTTCCTACACCTGTCCGACTGCACAGTTGGAACCGGGCCTCAAACGCATCCAGGAATTTTTTGCCGAGTTGAGTTGATAGGGTGCGCCTTGGCGCACCTTAATATTTTCGCAATCATGGTGCGTATTAGTGCACCTTAAAAATCCAGTATTTATCTTTTTTATTTGGAGCTGTTTATGAAATCCCCGATTCGCGTTGCTGTTACCGGTGCTGCCGGCCAAATTGGTTATTCGCTTGTTTTCCGTATCGCCTCGGGCGAAATGCTGGGTAAAGACCAGCCGGTCATTCTACAAATGCTGGAACTGCCAATGGAAAAAGCCCAGGCCGCATTGCAAGGCGTGATGATGGAACTCGACGACTGCGCATTCCCGCTGCTCGCCGGCATGGTGGGCACGGATGATCCGATGGTCGCTTTCAAAGATGCCGATATCGCATTGCTGGTCGGCGCGCGTCCGCGTGGCCCGGGCATGGAACGCAAAGACCTGTTGCTCGAAAACGCAAAAATCTTCACTGTGCAAGGTAAAGCATTGAACGCTGTTGCTTCGCGCAACGTGAAAGTATTGGTGGTCGGCAATCCGGCAAACACCAACGCTTACATCGCGATGAAATCGGCACCGGATTTGAATCCGAAAAACTTTACCGCAATGCTGCGTCTTGATCACAACCGCGCGCTGTCGCAATTGGCATCGAAAACCGGCAAGCCGGTAGGTGATATCCAGAAGTTGGTGGTCTGGGGCAATCACAGCCCGACCATGTATCCGGATTATCGTTTCGCCACCATTGATGGCAGTTCGGTCAAGGACTCCATTAATGACGAAAGCTGGAACAAGGAAACCTTTATTCCGAAAGTTGGCAAGCGCGGCGCGGCTATTATCGAAGCGCGCGGTTTGTCATCGGCGGCATCGGCTGCGAATGCCGCGATCGATCATATCCATGACTGGCTGCTCGGCACCGATGGTCACTGGGTCACGATGGGTATTGCCTCCGATGGTTCTTACGGCATTCCGAAAGATGTTATGTACGGCTTTCCGGTCACCTGTAAAAACGGTGAATACGAAATCGTGCAAGGTCTTGAAGTCGATGACTTCAGTCGCGAACGCATGAACTTCACCTTGAATGAACTCGAAGAAGAACGTGCTGGCGTAGCCGATTTGCTGTAATCAGAAATAATTCGAGGCGACCTTTGGGTCGCCTCGTTGTATAGAGGAAACAAAATGACTCATTCTGCAGGTGCCAGATTTCGCACCGCAATCAAAGAAGAATCCCCACTACAAGTGATGGGAACGATCACCGCGTACGCCGGCTTGATGGCCAAGCGAACTGGCTACAAGGCGCTTTATCTTTCCGGTGGCGGCGTTGCAGCAAATTCACTCGGCATGCCTGATCTAGGCATTAGCTCGATGGAAGATGTATTGACCGATGCGCGCCGTATCGTTGAAGCTACCGATATGCCCTTGCTAGTCGATATTGATACTGGCTGGGGCGGTGCGTTCAATATTGCCCGCACGATCAAGTCCTGTATTCGTACCGGCATTGCCGCCGTACATATGGAAGATCAAGTCGGACAAAAACGTTGTGGTCATCGCCCAGGCAAAGAAGTGGTGACGTTGGCAGAAATGGTTGACCGAGTTAAGGCCGCTGTCGATGCTCGTACCGACGAATCATTTGTGATTATGGCGCGTACCGATGCGGCAGCTGTTGAAGGTATTGATGCCGCAATCGAACGCGCTTGTGCCTATGTCGAAGCCGGCGCCGACATGATTTTTCCGGAAGCAATGAAATCCCTCGATGATTATCGACGTTTCAAAAGTGCCGTGAAGGTACCGATACTTGCGAATTTGACCGAATTTGGTTCAACACCATTTTTCACCACCGATGAGCTACGTGATGCCGGTGTTGATATCGCGTTGTATTGCTGCGGGGCTTATCGTGCAATGAATAAAGCGGCCTTGAATTTTTATGAAACCGTGCGCCGTGAAGGTACCCAGAAAAATATTATCGACACATTGCAAAGCCGTGCCGATTTATACGATTTTCTGAATTACCACAGTTATGAAGAAAAACTGGATGCCTTATTTTCACAAAGCAATACAAAGGAATAAAAATGAGTGATGAAAATCCATCGGTATTACCAAAAGCAAAAAAATCGGTAGCGCTAAGCGGTACGGCTGCAGGCAACACAGCCTTGTGTACCGTTGGTCGCAGCGGTAACGATTTGCATTATCGCGGTTACGATATTCATGACTTGGCCACAAAATCGAGCTTTGAAGAGGTGGCGCATTTGCTGGTGCATGGCGCGCTGCCGACGGCATCGCAGCTCAGTGCTTACAAAACAAAATTAAAGCGTTTGCGTGGTTTGCCGGTGCTGGTGGCTGAGGCTCTGGAATTAATTCCCGCCAATGCACATCCTATGGATGTGCTGCGTACCGGTTGTTCGGTATTGGGCACGGTATTGCCCGAGCGCGATAATCACCCGGAAAATGAAACCCGCGATATCGCCGATAAATTGATGGCAAGTTTTAGTTCGATGTTGTTGTACTGGTGGCATTTCACCCGCAATGGGCGTCGTATCGATTGCGAGACGGATGATGATTCGATCGCTGCGCACTTTTTGCATCTTTTGCACGGTGAGCCTTCCAGCGAATTACACGCACGCTCGCTTGATCGCTCGCTAGTGCTTTATGCCGAGCATGAATTTAACGCCAGTACCTTTGCCGCACGCGTGATTGCCGGTACCGGCTCGGATATTTTTTCCTGCATCACCGGCGGCATTGGTGCACTACGCGGGCCAAAACATGGCGGCGCCAATGAAGTAGCGATGGAAATTATCGCTCGCTATGGTTCGGCCGATGAAGCCGAGGCTGATATTCGCGCCCGCGTTGAACGCAAGGAAATCGTGATCGGGTTTGGCCATCCGGTTTACACCATTGGCGATCCGCGTAATCCGATCATCAAGGAAATCTCGCGCACACTTTGCAAGGAAGGCGGCAATCAAACCTTGTTTGATGTCAGCGAACGCATCGAAAACCTGATGATGGATTTGAAGAAAATGTTCCCGAATCTGGATTGGTACAGCGCATCGGCTTATCACATGATGGGTATTCCAACGGCCATGTTCACGCCATTGTTTGTTATTGCACGCACATCAGGTTGGAGCGCACACGTTATCGAACAACGTCAAGATGGCAAGATTATTCGTCCGAGCGCCAATTACACCGGCCCGGATGATCGTCCCTATGTGAGTATCGATAAACGCTGATGTATGGCAATTGGCTGGCCAATGCCGTTGTTGTTTTGGCCACTGTCTCTGTGGTTTGTCTTTGTGTGTTGATTCATTACGAAGGGCTAATTGTTCTCGTGAAAGGCTTGGCAAAGCGTCATGACCACCAGCCCAGACGCAAAGTGCTCCATGGAATTTTTGGGGTGTTGATCTTACATGTCATTGAAATATGGTTGTTTGGGCTGACCTATTGGGCATTGCTTCTATGGCCGGATACCGGCCATGTGGCGTCAAATACTTCAGCTAATTTTTTGGATTCAATTTATCTGTCGGCAATGACCTACACCACGGTCGGTTTTGGTGACCTGACGCCGGTAGGTCCAATTCGTTTCCTGGCAGGCACCGAAGCACTTTGTGGCTTTGTATTGATTACCTGGTCAGCGTCTTTCACTTATCTTGAAATGGAACGCTTCTGGCGCCGCTAACTTAATAAGCCAAATAAAAAACCCGCCCAGTTGCCTGGACGGGTTCTCGTATCGCTGTGATGCATACCGACGAGGACGGCATACAGCGCTACAACCGCAGGTTTATCGCTTCAAACGATCAACCTTATAAAACGTATGATCACCAATCTTGGCAACAGCTGGATAGCTGCTCCAGGTGGGCGTCACTAAATTGTGTGCTGCAAAATGACTGGCGCCCGGAACTACTTCGTTACGCTTACCGATGGGTTGTTTCCAATCTTTTTGTGAAGCAAACGCGACATCGACTGCTTTTTGCCAAGCTTCCAGCGACTTCAATCGTACGCCGGGTTTAACGATAGTGGGGGCAAACTGGTTCGGTGCAGTGACAACTGCGCAAACCGAATCACCCCAGCGACCATCATCGCGCCGACGTAATGCTACTTCTGCAACCGCGCGTTGTCCGAGTTCGGATTGGTCACGCGACTCTAAATATACCGTCGTTGCCAAGCATAGTGGGTCTGCCACCGGTTGCGGCAATAGGCTGGACAACCACATTAAAAAAGATAACTTCATTCAACACACCTCGTTCGGCGTGCCGCAATTCTCCCCACCGCTTTCGCAGTTGCACTGATTCTGTTAGTGAATCAATGTGGGTGGCTTGTGGCCTCGCATTCAGGATGGACGAACTTGTATCGTGAGCTTGTTCGTTTCGCGCCATCCCTTAACCAGGTTTGGAGCAAACCCTGCAACATGAAGTGGCGGGGCCGGTTCGAGGCGAATCATACTCAGATCAGCCTTGAGTTTTGTGAATATATCGTTCAAGTGATTGATTTTGTTGGAGTGAATACTCCAAAGCTTGGCTAAGTACTGGGTTTGTCAGGGTTTCTATACCCTGACAAACCCATAGATTCGTCGTTAAGCTTGGTGAAGTTGGCCCAGATTTGAGCTCTTAATCGATTTCTAGCGCCATTTTTCTTGAAAATCTGAATCAGAAACCTGCCGCTAGACGACTACCTTGGCTAATCGCCCGTTTTGCGTCGAGTTCGGCGGCAACATCGGCACCGCCTATAAGATGAGGAGATTTACCGAGTGCCTTGAGTGGCTCAAGCAAAGCCCGTAATGGGACCTGGCCGGCACAGATCACGATAGTATCGACTGGCAAAGTTTGTTCAACGCCATTAGTTTGAATTCGCAATCCGGCGTCATCTACACCGAGATAAGTCACGCCGCCTAACATTTTTACGCCCTTGGCCTTGAGAGTACTGCGATGAATCCAACCAGTAGTCTTGCCGAGTTTCGCGCCAAGTTTGCCCTCGGTTCGTTGCAATAACCAGACTTGCCGCGCCGGCGCTTCCGGCTCGGGTTGTGCGAGTCCACCGCGGCCACTGAAGTCAGCTTTCACGCCCCATTCCTGCATCCAGCGATCTTTGTGCAAAGTCGAGGACTCACCGTCGTGTACTAAAAATTCGCCGACATCAAAACCAATGCCGCCAGCACCAATCACAGCCACTTTTTTGCCGGGCGTTACCTTGCCGGTCAATACATCAATATAAGAACAGACTTTGCCGTGCTCAATACCGGGGAAATCTATTTGGCGAGGTTTAATGCCCGTAGCTAATACTACTTCGTCAAATTCTTTCAGTGCGTCAGCCTCGACGTGCATGCCAAGCCGTTGTTCGACTTTATGCAGCTCTAGTTGCCGAGCAAAATAACGCAGGGTTTCGTAAAACTCTTCTTTGCCGGGAATCATTTTCGCTAAATTAAATTGTCCGCCAATTTTAGGGCTGGCATCAAATAATGTGACTTTGTGTCCGCGTTCGGCGGCAACCGAAGCGCAAGCCAAGCCCGCCGGACCGGCGCCCACGACAGCAATACGTTTGGGGGATTTGGTTTTTGTGTAATTCAATTCGGTTTCGGCGCAGGCGCGCGGGTTCACCAGGCAGCTTGCTATCTTGCTTTCAAAGGCATGGTCAAGACATGCCTGATTGCATGCGATGCAAGTATTGATTTCATCACTGCGGCCGGCGCGCGCTTTCACTGCCCATTGCGAATCGGCCAGCAATGGCCGTGCCATCGAAACCATATCGGCTTGTCCACTCGCCAAAATGTTTTCGGCAACGTCCGGCATATTGATTCGATTGGTAGCAATTAGCGGCAAGCCCATATGCGGTTTCAATTTTGCTGTGACACCCGCAAACGCTGCACGCGGTACCGAAGTAGCGATGGTCGGTACTCTTGATTCGTGCCAGCCAATGCCGGTATTAATAATCGTGGCGCCCGCATTTTCAACCGCTTTGGCTTGCGCAAGAATTTCATCCCAGGCCGAACCTTCATCGACCAGTTCGAGCATCGATAAACGGTAAATGATAATAAAATCTTTTCCGACCGCTTCACGTGTGCGTCTTACAATCTCGACCGCGAAGCGCATGCGGTTTTCGGCGCTGCCGCCCCACTTATCTTCACGCTTGTTAGTGCGCGGGCTCAAAAACTGGTTAATTAAATAACCTTCCGAGCCCATGATTTCAACGCCATCATAGCCAGCTTCACGTGCCAATTTTGCGCAATTTACAAAGGCATTGATTTGTCTTTCAATACCCCAATTACCCAAGGTGCGAGGCTTGAACGGATTGATCGGCGCTTGTATGCCCGAAGCAGAAACGGTGAACGGGTGATAGCCGTAGCGACCCGCATGCAAGATTTGCATGCAAATTTTACCTTTAGCTTCATGCACGGCCTGGGTCACAATTCGATGCTTATGAATTTCCCAAGACCAGCTCAACTTGCCGCCGAAAGGTTTCAGCCAGCCAACAATGTTCGGTGAAATTCCGCCCGTCACCATCAAGCCGACACCACCTTCTGCACGTTCACGAAAGTAGGCGGCCAATTTTGGAAAGTCACGGCTTTTATCTTCCAGACCTGTATGCATGGAGCCCATCAAAATACGGTTAGGTAGAGTGCAGTGGCCAAGATCAAGCGGTGCAAACAAATGCGGATAAGAGGTAGAGTTCATGTGCAAGACAATTAGTAAAGTGATCACGATGCCCTGAAAGCAAGTTTTGCTCAAGTACATATCGCTTAAATCTGGCAAAATAGCGACCTTCGACCCAGCGCTGGAACCCAAGCCATGAGCCACCACGATATACGCTCCGCCAAACGCCCCGATCCTGACCAAAGCATGGTCGATATTGCCAATTACGTTACCGATTACCGCATTGATTCGCCGGAAGCTTTCACCACCGCACGTTATATGTTGCTTGATTCCTTAGGTTGTTCAATGTTGGCGATGAAGCATCCCGAATGCACCAAGCATCTCGGTCCGATTGTGCCCGGTGCCACAATGGTAGGCGGCGTACGCGTTCCGGGTACTTCATTTGAATTAGATCCGGTACAAGCGGCTTACAATATTGGTGTGCAAGTACGTTGGTTAGACTTCAATGACACCTGGCTGGCAGCAGAGTGGGGTCATCCTTCCGATAATCTTGGCGCAATCCTCGCGGTTGCCGATTACCAAAGTCGCAAAGCGGAACGTGAAGGCGGTAAACCGGTATTGATACGTGATGTCCTTTCTGCAGCTATCAAAGCCCACGAAATTCAAGGGGGTTATGCCTTAAAGAACAGTTTTAACCGTGTCGGCTTGGATCATGTCATTTTGGTGCGCTTGGCTTCTACTGCTGTCACTACACACATGCTGGGTGGCGGCAAAGAGGAAATCATTAACGCGGTCAGCCATAGCTGGATTGATGGCGGCGCGCTGCGTACTTATCGTCATGCACCCAATGCGGGTCCTCGCAAGAGTTGGGCGGCCGGCGATGCGTGCCGTCGTGCGGTGACACACGCCTTTAACGCGGTTAAGGGTTGCGTTGGATATCCAAGCGCCGTCACCGCGAAAACCTGGGGTTTTGCCGACGTAATGTTCAACGGCAATCAATTTCAGTTCGAGCGCCCGTTTGGCGCCTATGTCATGGAAAACGTGCTGTTCAAAATTAGCTTTCCTGCCGAGTTTCATGCCCAAACGGCAGTGGAATGCGCCATGCAGCTGCATCCGCAGGTTGCCGGCAGGCTCGATCAAATTGAACGCATTGAAATGGAAACCCAGGAAGCGGGCATTCGCATCATCGATAAAACCGGTCCGCTGGCTAACTATGCAGACCGTGACCATTGCTTGCAGTACATGGCTGCCATTCCGCTTATATTCGGGCGCCTGACGGCAGATGATTATTCTGATGCCGTGGCAGCAGACCCGCGTATCGACGTGCTGCGTGAAAAAATGGTAGTTAAGGAGAACCCTCAGTTCACCACAGATTATTTCGATATCGAAAAGCGCTATATCGGCAATTCAATACAGGTGTTCTTTAAAGATGGCAGCAAGACCGAGAAAGTCTCGATTGACTTCCCAATAGGGCACCGCGAGCGCCGTGGCGAGGGCATTCCCGTGCTGCTTAAGAAATTTGAAGGTGCTATTGGTAGCCACCTGTCAGCACATCAGGTGAAGCAAATTTTAGCCTTGACTGGCGATACCTCCAAGTTTGAAAGCACTCCGGTTCATCGCTTTATGGATTTATTCGTGGTTTAACTGAATGCTTGGCTTTTGTTGTTAATTTTGTTATCTTCACGTTAACGTACCGGATACAGGAACGTTGATTTTTAATTGTTGGCAGACACTAAACTGTTCTGTAA
>JAYUUM010000097.1:0-4273 GCA_043754555.1 Arenimonas sp.
AACTGCTTATAGCGTCTTTTCGCTCTTTCTTCGGCGCTAGCGGTCAAAAAAACTTTGTATTGGGCATCCGGAAAAATCACGGTTCCCATGTCGCGTCCATCGGCCACCAAACCCGGGCTTTGACGAAAACGTTTTTGCAGATCAAGCAAGGCAGTCCGAACTGGCGGATGCGCGGCTATGGCCGATGCCGCGGCTGCCGCAGTTTCGGTACGCAATAAGCGCGTGGCGTCTTTGCTATTTACGAAGACATGCAATTCGCCTTCATCGGTACTGCGGAAAAGAATTTCAGTTCGCTCCGCACAATGGGCAACGGCATCGGGGTCGCTTAAATCGATACTTTCCCATGCTGCTGCGAGCCCAACGGCGCGATAAATGGCACCGGAATCGAGATAATGCCATTGCAGTCGTTTGGCCACGGCCTGACTGATAGTGCCTTTGCCAGAACCCGAAGGGCCGTCGATTGTCAGGACTGGAATGGGCTTACTCATGTTGAGAGTTTACTGAAGATTTAGCCCAAAACCCACTGATTTTGATAAACCTATGAAATTCGGAAACGAGGTAGCGACGTTGTCGCAATCATGGATTTTCACAGTTCCTGCAGCAAGCTGGCCGGCAATCGCCAGACTCATCGCAATTCGGTGATCACCATGGCTGTGGGCTTCGCCTCCATGCAAAGTTCCGCCCTGAATAATGGCGCCATCCGGAGTTTCGGTGATCTGAGCACCCAATTTGCGCAAAGCGTCGCTCATTACAGCAATGCGGTCAGACTCTTTGACTCGCAATTCGGCGGCACCGGAAATGCGAGTTTCCCCACTCGCCGAAGCCGCAGCAACAAACAAAGCCGGAAATTCGTCAATCATGTCTGGAACTACGGCTTCTGGGATCTCAACTCCCGATAAAACAGCATACGTCACTCGCAAATCAGCCACCATTTCTCCAGCTTGTTCGCGGCAATTATGTTCTTCGATATTAGCCCCCATCAATCGCAAGGCAGTCAGTAGTCCGGTGCGGCGTGGATTCATGCCGACAGATTTGATCAGTAAATCCGAGCCAGGAATCACGCTAGCAGCGACAATGAAAAAAGCGGCTGATGAGAAATCCGCAGGTACTTGAATATTGGCTGCTTGCAGACGATGTCCCCCACTCAGGCGGGCAAAACCTGGACGATACTCGATAGGCCAGCCAAAGGCTGCCAGCATTTTTTCAGTGTAGTCACGGGTCGGATGGGGCTCATGAACTATGGTTTCGCCCCGTGCGTACAGTCCGGCTAAAAGAATCGCAGATTTGACCTGAGCGCTTGCGACTTGAGTTTTATATTCAATGCCTTGCAGTGATTTATTCGAGTCAATTATCAAAGGCGGCAAGCCGCCTGTTTGGGACTCAATACTGCCGCCAAAAAGCGACAAGGGCTCTATGACCCGCCGCATTGGGCGCTTTGAAAGTGAGGCATCACCGATCAACTTGGAGCGAAAACTCTGTCCCGCCAACAGGCCAGCCAATAGTCGCATCGCTGTGCCAGCATTACCGCAGTCCAGATCTTCCCCACTGGCTCTCAGGCCGTGCAGGCCGACGCCATGAATGATCCGTTCGCTGGGTGACGACGTTTCAATTTTGACGCCCAATTGCTGGAAAATGAGTGCAGTAGCTAAGGTGTCTTCACCTTCGAGAAACCCCGTCACTCTGGTAATGCCCTCAGCAATCGCGCCCAACATAATCGCGCGGTGCGAAATCGACTTATCCCCCGGCACCGTGATCTGCCCGGTTAACGCCTCGCCTCTGCTCGCCAGCCAGGTCAAACTCATGCAAGCACCTCGTCCAGAATTTTTAGCAATTGCCGGTTTTCATCCCGGTTACCCACGGTAATGCGCAAACAGTTTGGCAAGCCATAGCCTCGCATCGGCCTCAAAATTACTGCTTTGGCGACACATTGTGCTTCAATATCGGCCGAGTCTTTCTGAAAATCCACCAGAATAAAATTAGTCTGGCTCGGACCACACTTCAAACCGCGCTGCTCTAACTGCTCAATCAACCATGCACGTTCCGAAGCATTTTTCTCGATAAGCCACTGTAAATGCGGCTCGTCATTTAATGCTGCTTCGCTAGCTGCCAAGCCAAGCAAATTTACATTGAACGATTCACGTACACGTTCCATCACGGCCACACAGTTAGCGTTTGCGGCAATATAGCCAATACGCAAGCCGGCCAAACCATAAGCTTTAGAAAAGGTGCGAGCCACGATCAAATTTCCATATTGATTGATTGAGGCCAAGGCAGATTGCAATTCCGGCGCCGTGACAAATTCCAGATAGGCTTCATCAACAATCACTAAAACCTTCGCTGGCACCTTGTCCATAAAATCGGTAAAGGCTGCGCTGGAAAACCAGGTGCCAGTTGGATTATTCGGATTTGCCAGATAAATCAAACGCGTTTTTTCATTGATAGCCGCCGATATAGCAGACAAATCATGACCGCGTGATTGTTCTGCATCACTGGAAAATGCATTCGCGATCACTAATTCTGCGCCTGCACACTGAGCTGCCAACGCATAGACCGCAAAACCATATTGCGAGGCTATCACCTGCGTTTCTGGCCCGGAAAATACCTGGGCAATCATCATTAACAGTTCATGCGAACCATTACCAAGCAAAATTTGTCCGGGCTCTATCGAACATTTAAGTGCAATCGCTTTTTTTAAATCGGCACCCAGTGGATCGGGATAACGATGCAAGGCATGCAAGTTATCCAGGATTACTTCGCGCGCGCGTGGGCTTGGACCATAAGTATTTTCATTAGAACCTAATTCGACGAAAAACAGTTCGGCATGTTTTTTACGCAAGGCGACGATATCGTGACCAGGGTCATAGGCACGTAGGCGCTGAATGCCTGCTTGAGCAAGCGCTTGAAAATCAGGTGAAGCCATTCTGTTGCTACCTTGCGTCTAACGTAGGGGCGCATGCTTGCTGCGCCCATGGTTTATCGCAGATTTGGGGCGCAGCAAGCATGCGCCCCTACGGATTGAGTTTTATCAAACTAAAGCTACAGGATAGGAACCCAGCACCTTTACCATGGCGGCATACTTACCCAGTTCGGATAAGGCGCGACCGACTTTGTCATCGGCAACATGGCCATTTACATCAATAAAAAACGCATACTGCCAGCGACCCGTGTGGGCAGGACGCGACTCGATACGATTCATGCTGACGCCGTATTTCGCAAACGGACTGAGCACGTTATACAGCGCGCCAGGCTCATCGTTGACATAGACCAGTAAAGACGTGCGGTCATGGCCGCAGGGCGAGAATAATTCGCGGCCCAATATTAAAAAGCGGGTGGTATTGTCCTGACGATCTTCAATCGGGCCAGCAACGACTTTCAAACCATAAACATGACCGGCAGATTCACCGGCAATAGCGGCAGCATCATCGGCGCTGCGGGCGCGACGTGCAGCTTCGGCATTACTGGCGACTGGAATTTTTTCAGCTTTCGGCAAATGTTGACGCAACCAAGCTTTGCATTGTGCCAATGATTGAGGATGCGAATACACCCGCTCGATTTCACTAAGCTGGCCGGTGCGCGAAAGCAAATGTTGATGCACGCGCAATTCCACTTCGCCGCAAATCTTAATACCCGAGGTCAAAAACATATCGAGTGTGGATTGAATGGTGCCTTGTCCAGAATTTTCGACCGGGACCACACCAAAATCGGCATTTCCCGCTTCGACTTCTTCAAACACTTCTTCGATGCTTGCCAAGGGAAGCCCGTGTGCAGAATGTCCGAAGTGCTTGAACATGGCTTGTTGTGAAAAAGTGCCTTCCGGTCCTAAAAATCCGACTTTCAATGGTTCCTGCTGTGCCAAGCAAGCGGACATAATTTCACGAAATAATCGGACCAGCACTTCGTCCGCCAAGGGTCCCGATTTGCGATCCAGCACTTTACGCAAAACCTGAGCTTCACGTTCAGGACGATAGTAATCAATGGCCGCTTTCAAGGGACCTTTTGCTTTGCCTACCTGCTGCGCCATTTTTGCGCGGTCGGCAATCAGTCCTTGAATTTGCAAGTCGATACTGTCGATGCGTTCACGCACCTCATTCAAGGCCGGAGCTGGCACCGAGGTTTTTTTTTCAACTTTAGCGACAGATGCTTTTTTTATCGATTTAGTGACGACTTTTTTGTCAGTAGTTTTTTTAGTTGCCATGACTTATTTCACAATTCTTGGAAAATACGTTTAGTGGATTCCAGCAAGCAAGGGAGCCGAGAACGCGAAAGCGAGGAT
>JAYUUM010000098.1:0-4247 GCA_043754555.1 Arenimonas sp.
CGATCCTCACACCGGGCGGGACGTAGATGAAGGAGCCGCCGGACCAGACGGCGGAGTTGAGCGCGGCGAACTTGTTGTCATTCTGGGGGATGATCGTCCCCATGTATTTATTCGCGGCTGATGCCGCTCCCACGAAATTATGTTTAATGTTCTTTATCCAAAAATTTCTCGGCGTCTAGCGCTGCCATACAGCCAAATCCGGCGGAGGTTATGGCCTGACGATAAACCTGGTCGGCAACATCGCCAGCAGCAAATACACCGGGCACGCTGGTGGCTGTAGAACCGCCTTCAAGTCCGGATTTGATCGTAATGTAACCGTTTCGCATCGCTAATTGTTGTTCAAACAAACTGGTGTTTGGCGTATGGCCGATGGCCACAAAGAAGCCCTGCACATCGATTTCGCGGGTGCTATCGTCATTGACGCTGCGAATGCGCATGCCGGTAACGCCGGAATCGTCGCCTAGCACTTCATCAACGCTGTGATTCCAGATTATTTCGATTTTTCCGGCTTGCACCTTGGCAAATAGTTTGTCTTGCAGAATTTTTTCCGAACGTAATTTGTCGCGGCGATGTACCAAGTAAACCTTACGGGCGATATTGGACAGATACAGCGCTTCTTCAACGGCAGTATTCCCTCCGCCAATAACAGCGACGTCCTGGTCACGGAAGAAAAAGCCGTCGCACGTGGCGCAGGCCGAAACACCTTTGCCCATGAATTTCTGTTCGGATTCAATACCCAAATATTTTGCACTGGCACCGGTGGTAATAATCAGCGCATCGGCAGTGTATTCGCCGTTATCGCCTTTCAAACGAAATGGACGGCTCGATAAATCGGCACTATGAATATGATCAAAAATAACTTCAGTTTCAAAACGCTCAGCATGCGCTTGCATGCGTTCCATCAACGCAGGACCCATCAGGCCGTGTGCATCGCCGGGCCAATTATCTACTTCGGTGGTGGTCATTAATTGACCACCTTGCTGCAAGCCGGTGATTAACACGGGCTTGAGATTAGCACGAGCGGCATAAACAGCAGCCGTCCAGCCGGCAGGTCCGGAGCCAAGAATCAAGAGTGGGCAGTGTTTGGTGGTGGTCATAGAAAGTATTCGATTAAGTTAGGTAGTGAGATTGGGACATTACGCTGAATTTCAATCATCGAATTATCGCTTATTTGAACTGGTTTCGTTCATTGCTCTGGGCGGGAGTGGGTGATTTAAGGTATAAATCACATCTGAAATAAAATGAATTCAGGAAGTCGCAGACGGTGGCACGAAGCTCGGAATCTCTCAAAGCAAGCAAGGATCAGCGCCTGTCCACCATGAAGCGAGAAATCGCTTTAATTATTCTGGCCCCGGTATTATTTTATTTGCTGGTCAGTTTGCTTAGCTATTCCACCAATGACCCAGGCTGGTCGCGTACGGCCAGCGTGACTGGTGCTATGCACAATTACGGCGGCCTGCTTGGAGCCTATCTTGCCGATCTGGCCTTTATGTTGCTGGGTTACATCGCCTATTTTTTGCCAGTCGTTTTAGGCGGTATCGCCTGGATTGCTTTGTTTGGTCTGGATAGCGACGGCGACGGCCGCGTGGATTTTGGTCCGGCACTACGTTTAATCGGTATCGTCGGATTCTTGATTGCTGCTACGGGGTTGTTTCATGCGCTCGGCGGCGCAGCGCCCGATTTACCAGAAGGTTCCGGTGGTGTACTCGGCAAATTAGTCGGCAATAGTAGCTACAGCGTTTTTGGCAGTATGGGTGGCAACTTATTATTAACGGTGATGTTATTACTGTCGGTGACCTTGGCAACCGGACTGAGTTGGTTTGCGTTGATGGACTTGATTGGTGGCTGGGTTCTGAAGCTATTTGAACGTCTCGGCAAGAAAAAAGATGAAGCTGCCGAATGGCAACGCACCAAAACACTGCGCGAAGAACGCGAAGAAGTGCGTAAGCTCGACACCGAAAAACGCGCGAAACGCGAGCCGGTAAAAATTGAGCCGCCGGCCAAAACCATTATTGAAAAAAGCGAGCGCGCTCAGCGCGAACAACAAATTCCACTATTTAATGCCGGTGGTGATAACAGCTTGCCGCCACTTTCGTTGTTGGACGATCCAAAGCCGCAGCCCAATGGTTATTCGGAAGAAACCCTAGAAACTCTATCGCGGCAAATCGAATTCAAACTCAAAGATTTCCGCATAGAAGTCCAAGTAGTCGGTGCCTATCCCGGCCCGGTTATCACGCGCTTTGAGATGGAACCGGCGCCCGGCGTGAAGGGTAGCCAGATTTCATCGCTGGATAAAGATATTGCTCGCGGCTTGTCTGTGAAATCGGTACGTGTAGTCGATGTAATTCCGGGCAAGTCAGTAGTGGGTTTGGAAATTCCAAATACGCAACGCGAAATGATTTACTTGAGCGAATTATTGCGCTCAAAAGAATATGACAAATCTACCAGTCCGCTAACCATTGCACTCGGTAAAGATATCGGCGGTCGTCCCGTGGTGGCCGATTTGGCGCGTATGCCGCATTTGTTGGTTGCAGGTACGACTGGTTCTGGTAAATCAGTCGGTGTAAATGCGATGGTGTTGAGCCTTTTGTATAAGGCGAGCGCGAAAGAAGTTCGCATGTTGATGATTGATCCAAAAATGCTTGAACTTTCGGTTTATCAAGGCATTCCGCATTTGCTGGCTCCGGTAGTGACCGATATGAAGGAAGCCGCCAACGGCCTGCGTTGGTGCGTGGCTGAAATGGAGCGTCGTTATAAATTGATGTCGGCGGTCGGTGTGCGTAATCTGGCCGGTTTTAATCGTAAAGTTTTGGATGCACAAGCGGCCGGTCAGCCTTTAATGGACCCGCTGTTCAAACCAAATCCCGAGTTGAACGAAGCGCCACGTCCGCTGGAAACCCTGCCATTTATTGTGGTGTTCATCGACGAATTTGCCGACATGATGATGATCGTCGGCAAGAAAGTGGAAGAATTGATCGCTCGTCTTGCACAAAAAGCTCGTGCGGCCGGTATCCATCTAATACTTGCTACCCAAAGGCCTTCAGTTGATGTTATTACCGGTTTGATCAAGGCCAATATTCCAACGCGAATTGCGTTCCAGGTTTCGAGCAAAATCGATTCACGCACGATTCTTGATCAGAGCGGCGCGGAAACTCTGCTGGGACATGGCGATATGCTGTATCTACCGCCAGGCACCGCGATGCCGGAGCGTATACACGGCGCGTTTGTGAGTGATGAAGAAGTGCATCGCGTGGTTGAACACCTCAAACAACATGGCGGCGGCATGGATTATGTTTCCGGCGTGCTGGATGAATTGCAAATGATGGGTGATGGCGTAATGGTGGGTGCAAGCGGCTTGCCGGAATCGGGTGGCGGTGGTGGCGACGAAAGCGATCCGTTGTACGACGAAGCAGTAAAAATTGTGACCGAATCTCGTCGAGCATCGATATCCGGTGTGCAACGCAGACTCAAAATTGGCTACAACCGCGCCGCTCGTTTGGTCGAAGCAATGGAAGCTGCCGGTATAGTCTCGCGTCCCGAGCATAATGGTGATCGCACGGTGTTGGCACCGCCGCCCCCAAGGAATTAGGAAATCTTTGTGGGAGGGCCCATAAGGCCCGAATAGCCCGTCAAGCATTCGGGCCTTACGGCCCTCCCACAGCTCATATTGCTTCTACATTCATCCTGACTCTTGCACACTTTCCGAAATTCTTTAGCCATCCCCTATGCCAACCATGATCCGTAGTCTTTGCATTTTTCTAGCTTTATCTGCGGGCACTGCCCACGCTGGTGCTCGTCAGCAAATGACGACATTCACAAAAAATCTGCAGGGTCTGAGCAGCCCATTTGAACAAACGGTTTATAACCCCGCGGGCAAGGTGAGTGATAAATCCACAGGTGTAGTGAAGTTAAAAGCTCCACGGCAATTTCGTTGGCAAACGCTTAAGCCATACCCACAAACCATCGTTGCCGACGGTAATCACATCTGGATATACGACCCTGAACTGGAACAAGTCACGGTTCGTAATCAAAGCGCCGAGGAATCCAATAGTCCTTTGGCAGTCTTGATTGACAGCAGTGAAATGGAGCGCCAATTCAAAGTCACTGAAGCGGCTAAATCCAATGGTCTTGAATGGTTATTGTTGAAACCCAAAAAACCCGAGGATGCACCGTTTGAAAAAGCCATGCTCGGTTTTACTGCGAAGGGCCTGGCTCGCATGGAGCTTTATGACGGTTTGGGGCAACGC
>JAYUUM010000099.1:0-4237 GCA_043754555.1 Arenimonas sp.
CCAAACCATTATCCAGACGCCAACTCACAATATCGCCCGGCTTGAAGCTATCGGCAGTTCGCAAATCAGCAAGTGCCTTGCCTTGTCGCTTGAAAAAGACTTCCAGGTTCGGCACCCGACGATGGTCGATATTACTATCGGTTTTTTTCAGGCCCCAGATTTTGGGATATAGCGAAAAATTAGCCTGCATGTCTTTGTGCACTAACAGCTGAAAATCAACACTCTGCTTACGATAGGCACGTATAACAACATCCGTACAGACGCCTTTGCTTTGCGCGACATCGCCCATCGGGTACACCATACGGCTATATGCAGGGTCATAAGTCGTCGTGACGCCTACCTGTGCCCGCGCCGCTGCCACCACCTTCAGCGCTTCATTGCTTTGCGCTGAAGTCGGAGCGGCGAACAAACACAGCCATGCGAAAACCAGCAAGCGCATCAGGTGTTTTGAATCACGATATTTGGGAAGCTAATCGATTTATTTTTGGCTTGCAGTGCCAATTTCGCGCCGAGCTTGCGGGCAATATCACGATAGATCAGCGAGATAGTGGAATCAGGATCGAGTGCGACCGTCGGTGTGCCGCTATCGGCTTGTTCGCGAATCGATAATTGCAATGGCAAGGAGCCAAGTAAAGGCACATCGTATTGTGCGGCCATTTTTACGGCACCGCCTTCGCCAAAAATATGTTCCGCATGACCACAGTTCGAGCAAATGTGTACCGCCATGTTTTCAATAATGCCCAGCACTGGCACTTCGACCTTTTCAAACATCTTAAGCGCTTTTTTTGCATCAATCAGGGCAATGTCTTGCGGCGTGGTCACAATAACCGCCGCCGACACCGGCACGCGTTGCGCCAGGGTCAATTGAATATCGCCTGTGCCTGGTGGCAAATCAATAATCAGATAATCCAGACCTTGCCACAAAGTGGTGGTCAGTAACTGCTGTAAATATTGCGTGGTCATCGGACCGCGCCAGATGGTCGGTGTGTCTTCATTCAAGAAAAAACCAATCGACATCGCCTGCAAACCGTGTCCAATCTTGGCATGTATGGATTTTCCGTCTGGTGAATCGGGCTTGCCGTCCAGACCCAGCATCATCGGAATACTCGGGCCATGAATATCGGCATCCATAATGCCGACCTTCGCGCCTTCGGCCTGCAAGGCCAATGCAAGATTCACTGCCGTAGTCGATTTACCGACGCCGCCCTTGCCTGATGCTACCGCAATAATATTTTTTACTTCTGGCAATGGCGTCAGTTCTTTTTGCACGCGATGTGCCGATATTTTGCTGCTGATACTCACGTTGACACTTTCAATGCCCGATAATTGTCCGATTTTTTCGCGCACCATCGATTCAAGACTGGCATACCAGCCTTTCGCGGGATAACCCAACTGAATTTCGATCGCAACACGACCGGCATCAACGCCAACACCGCGAATCGCAGTGCTTAAATCGGTTTCGGTGTAGGGGTCTTGTATTAGCGCCAAGGCGGCGCGCACGGTTTCGGTACTTAGGCTCATACGGCTATTGTAACGAAGCGAGCCGCCGGATGGGCTAAAACCACTCGCAGTCTGCGATAATTGCCCCATGAAACCGAACCCAACACTCGTCACCTCTGCCCTGCCCTACGCCAACGGCCCATTGCATCTCGGCCATTTAGTGGGCTATATCCAAGCTGACATCTGGGTGCGCGCACGTCGCATGCACGGTGCCACCACGCATTTTGTCTGCGCCGATGATACTCACGGCACACCGATCATGTTGGCAGCTGAAAAAGCCGGTGTGTCGCCCGAACAATTTATTGCCGACATTCAGGCCGGTCATGAAAAGGATTTCGCCGCCTTTGGTGTGAAATTTGACCACTACGATTCAACGAACTCGGCTGCAAACAAGAAACTTACCGAAGAAATTTACGCGAAGCTGCAGCAGCGCGGCGCTATTGCAGTGCGCACGATCAAGCAGCTGTTTGATCCTGAGCGCCAGATGTTTTTACCGGACCGTTACATCAAGGGCGAATGCCCGAAATGCAGCACACCGGATCAATATGGTGATAATTGTGAAAACTGCGGCGCCACTTATTCGCCAACCGATTTAAAAAATCCGCGTTCGGTTGTTTCCGGCGCAACACCCGAGCTACGTGATTCAGAGCATTATTTCTTTCAACTCGGACAATTCACCGAATTTTTAAGTGACTGGATGAAAGGCGATGTGGCCAATAGCGGCGTCAAGGCTAAACTTCGTGAATGGATTGATGCCGAAGGCGGTCTGCGAGATTGGGATATTTCCCGCGATGCGCCTTATTTCGGTTTTGAAATTCCCGGCGCGCCTGGCAAGTTTTTCTATGTCTGGCTAGATGCGCCGATCGGGTATTTGTCGAGCTTTAAAAACCTTTGCACAAAAACCGGCATCGATTTCGACCAGTTTCTGGACGCTGAGCGGAATAAAAACGGCGAGACCGAGTTGCATCATTTCCTTGGCAAAGACATCGTGAATTTCCATGGTTTGTTCTGGCCTGCGGTGTTGCATGGTGCAGGTTATCGAGCACCAAACAAGCTGCATGTGAATGGTTATTTGATGGTCAATGGCGAAAAAATGAGTAAGTCGCGTGGGACTTTCATTATGGCCAGAACCTATTTGGATGCAGGTCTAAATCCGGAAGCTCTACGGTACTACTTCGCGGCAAAATCCGGCGCTGGCGTTGATGATCTGGATTTAAATCTCGATGATTATACCGCTCGTGTCAATTCAGATTTAGTTGGAAAATTTGTCAATATTGCGAGTCGTTGTGGACAGCTACTCGCGAAGTATTTCGATGGAAAACTTCATGATAGTTATGCCGGCTGTAATCTTATGTCGATTTCCGCAATTAGTGATTTAGAAAATGCAGAAAAAGCAGCGAAAAACTGGATTGCATTACAAGATTCGCTGAGCAAAACACCACCGATAGGGATATCTGACATTGCTGCGTTTGAGTACGACTCCTATCAATCACTGAGTCGTGATTTCGAACTATTTCAAAACGCAGTTCATGGTTATTCTTCAGGAAATTTTCGTAGCAGCATTACTTCGCTGATGGAAATATGCGACTCGATTAACGCTCTTATCCACAAGAGCCAACCATGGGTTTACGCCAAAAGTGAATCCGAAGTTGAAAAAAACTATGCCCATGAAGTTTTGACACAATCTTTAAGACGTTTTCAAGCGGTAGCTGTTTTCTTATTTCCGATCATACCTACCATTAGTGCAACCGCATGTTCCTGGCTAGGATTAAGTTCTGTAACCTTTGACGAAGCATTCCAGCCAAGAAAGAAAATACTAGATGCATACTCTCCATTGTTCACCCGTATCGACCCGAAGAATATTGAAGCCATGATTGAAGCATCGAAAGATTCACTTGCTCCGACAGAACCAGCAGCGGCACCTGCCAAGAAGGTCGCGGCCAAGGCTCCTCCTACAACGGCACCGAGTCCCCAGTCCCCAGCCCCCAGTCCCGAAAACATCAGCATCGAAGACTTCGCCAAACTCGACCTGCGTATCGGTAAAGTTTTGGAATGCGAATTTGTCGATGGTTCCGACAAGCTACTGCGCTTCAAACTCGATGCCGGTGATTTGGGCGAACGCCAGATTTTTTCCGGTATACGTGCGGCATACCAGGAGCCCGAAAAACTGGTGGGTCGAAGTGTCGTGTTCATTGCAAACCTGGCACCGAGAAAAATGCGTTTCGGTATTTCTGAGGGCATGATTTTATCGGCGGGTAGCGGCGGCGATAATTTATTTTTACTCGATGTTGATGCTGGAAGCCAAGCCGGTATGCCGGTGAAGTGATCCGGCATTAAAAACTTGCGCGCCATGCTCAAAGGTAACAATAAGCCCGGACTTGCAAAAGCTGAGGAGCTGATCAGGCAGATTGATGCTTTGTTACCGCAAACCCAATGCGGCCAGTGTAATTATCCGGCCTGCAGACCTTATGCAAAAGCCATTGCGGAAGGCGAAGCGGATATCAATCAATGCCCCCCCGGTGGCGATGAAGGTGTGCTTGCCTTAGCCGAGTTATTGGGCAGAAAAGTAAAACCTATCAATCCAGATAACGGAATGATCAAACCGAAAGTGCTAGCGATTATTCGCGAGCCCGAATGCATAGGCTGCACTAAATGCATTCAAGCTTGCCCGGTCGATGCAATTATTGGCGGGCCTAAATTGATGCACACGATTATTGCGGACTTATGTACTGGCTGC
>JAYUUM010000100.1:0-12852 GCA_043754555.1 Arenimonas sp.
ATAAGAGTCGTTGGGGGTCGCTTGCGGGCGCCGTCATCTTAACCATTCACCTCGCCCGCAAGCGGCCTCCTACGAATAGTCTTATAGCGGCTTTTTAAAACGTAATGTCATGCGATCACTTTCGCCGATGGCAAGATATTTAGCGCGGTCTTTTTCGCCTTCACGCAAATTTGGCGGTAGCGTCCAGACACCATTGGCATAATCTTTAGTGTCTTTTGGATTGGCATTAATTTCACTACGAGCATCCAGCGTAAATCCGGCCGCGATTGCCATTGCAATAACTTGCGCCTCGCTAACATACCCCGTCTTGTCGCCCTTTGGCACATCGTCTTTAGCACGGTGCTCTACTACGCCCAAAGTACCACCCGGTTTCAATACTTCAAAAAATGCCTCAAACATTTCGGCTTGAGTACCCGCACCCATCCAGTTATGTACATTACGGAAAGTCAGCACCACATCGGCGCTGCCTGATTCACCAATCACCGGTGCTTTCGGATCGATTTCCAGCAGACTGGCATTGCCATATACGTCTGCACGGGCGGCGAGCTTGTCACGTAGTGTCTTGTTTTGTTTTTCATTGTAATTACGAGAAGCATCGCTGCTGGTTTTTGCCGGATCGGTGACGGTACCAAAATAGCGACCTTTGTCTTTCAGCAGTGGCGCGAGTACTTCGGTGTACCAACCGCCACCGGGTGTGATCTCAACCACGGTGTGGTCGGGCTTTACTCCGAAAAACTTCAGTGTTTCTTGTGGGTGCCGGTATATATCGCGTGCCTTGTTTGCCTCTGAACGCCAATCGCCTGCCAGCACGGATGTAATGGCCGAATCAAATTGTATGGCTTCCTGTTTTGCGCTCGACTTATTATCGCCATCGGAATGGCAGGCGGAAATCAGGCTGGCGCAGGCCAAAGCCAGTAGCAATTTTTTCATGTGATACTCCCGAAGTAATTTGTGGACTGAACAATACCCTAAAAACAGATAAGAATATGTGAACTCGTTGTAGGGTGGGCATGGTTCGAGACGTTTACTCGAACTTCGTTCTCGATGCTCTCCTCACCACGAACGGTTTCTTTTTTTACATTTACAACAACTAAACCCGGTTGTGGTGAGGAGGCATCGAGGCACGCGTAGCGTGTTCGACTGGCCATCTCGAACCCTGTCCATCCTACGGTGAACTTAATCGCAACCGGTCCGGATACGGCGGCACGTCTGTAAATATACCGGCCTGAATATCGCTTTGGATTTTTTGCCACCAGGCAGCGTCAAAAATATCCCCATGCGTAGCCAGCAAAGCTTCACGCTGGGCCGGACTAAGTCCGAGAAAGCGTGGAAATTGTTCTGGGAAAACATCATTGTCGGCCACGTAATACCAAGCCCCATGATGCATTTCTTCTTCGTCATTCTTGGCTTCTGGTAATTTGCGGAATCGGCATTCGGTGACCAAACATAATTCATCATAATCATAAAAAATTGCGCGCCCATGTCGAGTCACACCGAAGTTTTTTAGTAATAAATCCCCGGGAAAAATATTGCTGCGCGCCAGATCTTTTATGGCTTGTCCGTAATCAAGAATCGCGGCAAGCGCCAATTCTTCCGACGTTTCCCTTACATACAAATTCAATGGCCGTAACCGGCGTTCAACATAACAATGGTGAATGACAATATCATTTCCATTTTCGCTTACCGACTCGCTACATTCTTTCAGTAATTCTTCACGCATGGCATCAGTAAACTGCTCGCGTGGAAAGCGCAGGAAACGATATTCCTGAGCATCAATCAAGCGCCCAACACGGTCGTGTTTAAAAACCAGATGGTATTTTTCCAATACTTGTTCGCGCGCAATGTTTTTTGGATAGGCAAACTTGTCACGAATCAGTTTGAATACCAGTGGATAGCCCGGCAACGTGAATACCGCCATGACCATACCGCGTTCACCGTCGGCATGGTGGCAGTCTTGCTCGGGGTGTTCTTCTAGGTAACGAAAGAAGTGTCGGTAGCGCTCGGTCTTGCCCTGTTTGGCGCGGCCAAGCACGGTGTAGATTTCATCGATCGGTTTTCCCGGCAATAAAGTGCGCAGAAAAACCACGGCATCGCCCACGGTCGGCAAATCGGCATGGAAATAACTGTGGGTATAGCCGAATAAAACCGCGGCGTGCTGTCGTGTCGTAATGATGGCATCAACCCGTATGCCGCCTTCTTCATTGACCAGCGCCAGGATGCAGGGCGCGTAGTTTTCACGACCTAAAACACGACCGACCAGATAGGCGCGGCGCTCGCGATAAAAGACCGTGTCCAGCAATTCCACTGCCAGCACTGCTGGCTCGGGCCATTGTTCAAAACGTGCCTGCAGGGTGTCGGCAATTTTCTTCGCACAGGCCTGGGCATTTTGATAGCGGGCCGAGAAAGGATAATCGGCGAGTACGCGCTCAAACAGCGAGGCTAAACTTTCCGACAACACATAATTATGTCGCGCGACCGGATGCGTGATGCTGTCGGTTGGTTCGATCGCGAGCGCAATAAATTCGATGTCGGCATTGACGCCACGGGTTTTGAAAAATCGCCGGGTCAGGGTGTTAAAAAAAGTCTTGAACAATTCGCGGTCCAGCAAGGGTGAAATCAGCTGCTCATAAGCCTTGCGAATACCCTGCCATAGGATGGCGTTGTTCGACTGGTCCGCCATCCGGTCGCTGAGTTTGTCGCTGATGGTCGCGATGCATTGGTCGTAGAGCTCAATGCGGGCAATGGCATCCTCACGCGAGCCGGCCCAGTCACGCTGTTCAAAACGCTGCTTGGATTTCTTGGTGATGTTGGAGAACTGCCGGTTGTAATCAAGAAATGCATCGCGAATCGCTACCGCACTTGGCAAGGCCAATGGATCTATTTCTGTTTGCGGCGACTCGGCAATATTCATGTTTTCTCTTGATCATCACTCTTTGCTCTGATCTGTGCTTCCAGCCATTGCTTGAAATGCACCAGACCACGATGGTTTTTTGAACGTTCCGGATACACCAGATAATACTGATATTCCGCCAGCATTTTCAGTGTGCCGATATAACGTAAACGTCCGGCTTCAATGAGTGGCGCGGCCAGAATATGCCGGGCTAGCACAATACCGACGCCTTCGGCCGAAGCGCGGTGGGCACCTTCGGCTTCGTTGAATTTCGCGACGAATTTTTTCGGCTCGGGCAGATCGAAATGCTTGCACCAGCGTTTCCAGCGCCCGAATGGATCGTCGATCAACGGATATCGATGCAATTGGTCCAGCTTGATCGGGCCGAGTTGCTTTATCAGCGCCGGACTCGCGGCCGGGCTGATCGACTCGTTGAACAGGAAATGCGACTGCAGCCCGGGCCAGCTTCCGCCACCGAAACGTATCGCCGCATCAATCTGCAATTCCTTGTCGAAATCCACCATCCGTGAAGAGGAGTCTAGATTGAACTGAATATCCGGATGTTGACGAACGAATTCCCCCAGTCTTGGCAATAGCCAGGCATTGGCCATTGAGGCCAGTGCACTCAGGGTTAGTCGATCGCCGTGGGCACCGGTGTGTGGATTCAGCAATTGCTCAATCGCCTCATAGTGCGGCTCCAGCTGGAAATAGAGATTCTGTCCTTCCGGCGTCAATTGAATGCCACGCGGCCCGCGCTCCATCAATCGCCGCCCCATACGCTCTTCCAGCCGGCGCATTTGATGGCTAAGCGCGCTGACCGTGACGTTCAATTGCTCTGCCGCCCGCGTCATATTGCCGCTGCGGGCGATATGCATAAAGCCGGGAATCCACTGCAGGGCGGGTTTGCTCATCTTGAATTATGCTCAAGTCTGTTGTGAAAACAATGCGATTTTCAAAGGTTAACTGTGGGCGTAACTTGCCAACTCGTCAAGTTAACCAGCTAAGGAGTTCAACATGAATATCTGGACCGGACTGCTATTTCTCGGTGGTTTTATTGCCACGCCGACGGATTTGGCCGCGGTGACCGGTGAACCCGAACCTTCCAGCGCATCCCCGAAAGACGTGGTGCGATATTTTCTGGATGAAGTGCGTTCCGGCAAATCGCCCGAGCGGTCTTCGCAATATCTGGCGTCGGAAGTATTGGCGCATCAGCTGAATTCCGAAAATGAAACCACGGTTTCCAGAAGCCCGGAAGATTACGCGGCGCATGTGAAGGACTTTCAACGCATCTATGGTGATTACGATTTTGAAGTCACCGAATTGCTGGCCGATGGCGACAAAGTCTATGCACGCTGGAAACAAACCGGTTGTCATATCGGGCGCGACGGCGGTGCAGCACCCAGCGGTTTGCCGGTGATTGAAATCGCCAGCGCGGTCTATCGCGTGAAAGACGGAAAAATGGTCGAGTACTGGATCCAGATTGATCGCAAGGGCATCGACACTCAGGTTGAAGTCAACGCAAAAAATACCGAACACAAAATCCGTTGTGTGCGGTAAGTCTCAAAGAGTGCAAATTCCGGATATTTTTTCGTTTTTTATCACATTACATTCCGTATCATCACCTTCCAGTAAAGGTTTGCCATGAACTTCGCTTCCACAGTACGTTTAATTCTATTAGCCATGATTTGGGGCAGCTCGTTTATGTTCCAGCGAGTTGCCGTGCCCGAGCTCGGCCCCAATTGGGTCGCAGCCGGACGTTTGATTCTAGGCGCATTGGTATTGCTGCTCGTGATGTTGGCAATGCGCAAGCCTTTGCATCTTCGTCAGAACGCCGGCGCTTACATCTGGATCGGCTTTATCAACTCAGCGCTGCCATTCTGGTTGTTCGCCTATGCCAGCATTACGCTACCGGCTGGCGTGACAGCGGTACTCAATTCGATGGTGCCTTTATTCAGCGTATTGCTGCTTTGGATATACGGTGACAGGCCGAGCTTGGGTAAATTTGCCGGCGTATCGCTGGGTATCATCGGCGTGGCCATGATTGTAGGTTTTGGCGGATTGCCAATGAACCTGGCAACCGCACTCGGTGTTCTTGCCGGCATGGCAGCGGCGGCGCTTTATGCCTTTAGTGCTCGTGAAATTCGTAAGCGCTTCTCAAATGTTGATCCTCTGGCTGTGGCTACCGGCAGCTTGCTCGGCGCCTCGCTCGCCTTATTGCCAGTGCTGTTTATCGGCGGCCCAATACCTTCTACTGTCGAGTTAACTCCCTGGTTGATGTTGTTGCCACTGGGCGTGCTCTGTACCGGCGCTGCTTACTTTCTGTATTTCAAATTGTTGCATGACGTTGGCAGCACGCGCGCCGTGACAGTGACGTTACTGGTGCCGGTATTTGCGTTAATTTGGGGCGTACTGTTTTTGCATGAGCACCCGACTTTACTGAGCTTAATCGGGATGGCATTAGTGATTGTTTCAATGATGCTGATTCTGGAAAAGATAAAATTGCCGAAGATTTTCGGAATGGCCGCCAAGGAAATCTAACAACGTCCTTTGCGCGCGAAATAATCTGACGTAGGAGCGAGCTCTGCTCGCGAAATGCCTCGTCGCAGATTTTCGCGAGCAGAGCTAGCTCCTACGTTCAAAATAATCGCAGATCTGTCGCGCCTAAAGGACGCTCCTACAACAAAAAGAGCCGCTTTCGCGGCTCTTTTCTTTACATCAAGCATCAAACACAAATTACATTTGCTTGATCATTTCATCGGCAAATTCGGAACATTTCACTTCGGTGGCGCCTTCCATTAAACGAGCGAAATCGTAGGTGACGCGCTTATTGGCAATTGCTTTATCCATTGCCGCAATAATTGCATCCGCCGCTTCAGTCCAACCCATATAACGCAGCATCATTTCGCCGGACAAGATCACCGAGCCTGGGTTTACTTTATCCAAGCCAGCATATTTCGGCGCGGTACCGTGGGTAGCTTCAAACACGGCATGACCCGTCACGTAATTGATGTTGGCACCTGGCGCAATACCGATACCGCCCACTTGAGCAGCGAGCGCATCACTTAAATAATCGCCGTTCAAGTTCAAGGTAGCGCAGACATCGTATTCTGCCGGACGCAACAAAATCTGCTGCAAGAACGCATCAGCAATCGCGTCCTTGATAATCAAACCAGCGCCGGGTTTGCCTTCGGGAATAATCATCCACGGGCCGCCGTCCAGTTCCACTGCGCCGTAAAAATCTTTCGCGACTTGATAACCCCAATCACGGAAACCACCTTCGGTGAATTTCATGATGTTGCCCTTGTGAACAAGGGTCACCGATTTGGATTTATTCTGAATCGCATATCCCATCGCACTATGGACCAGACGCTCGGTGCCTAAATACGATACCGGCTTGATGCCAAGACCAACATTCACTTTGACATCGCGCTGTGGCGCGCCAATACCTTCGAGCGATTTTTGCCAAGCTTCGGATTTTTCCTGGGTGCCAAATCGAATTTTGTCGAATGCCTTGGGGTCTTCTTTCGCAATAAAATCGAGCAGCTTTTGTGCCAATTCCGAACCGCCTGCATATTCAACACCGGCGTAAATGTCTTCGGTGTTTTCGCGGAAGATCGTCATGTTGACTTGGTCAGGGCGCTTTACGGGTGAAGGCACACCTTTGAACCAGCGCACGGGGCGCAGGCAGACATAAAGATCGAGCATTTGACGCAACGCCACGTTCAAAGAACGAATGCCGCCGCCGACTGGCGTGGTCAGTGGACCTTTGATTGAGACCAAATAATCGCGGCAAGCTTGTACCGATGCTTCCGGCAACCAGGTGCCAAATTGATTATTGGATTTCTCACCGGCGAACACTTCCAGCCAGTGAATTTTTTTCTCGCCGCCGTAGGCTTTGGCTACGGCCGCATCCAACACGCGAACCGAGGCTGCCCAAATGTCCGGACCAGTGCCGTCGCCTTCGATAAATGGAATGATCTGGTTATTCGGAACGCTTAATTTGCCGCCCGAAATAGTAATTTTTGCGCCACCTGCTGGTGCCGTAATGATGGGTTCTGCCATACATCCCTCCGGAAAACCGCTGCGAGAACCGCAGCAAAGAACCGCTATTGTCGCGGATTTAGATCAAGAGGGCCACTGTCAAAAACTTGCAGCAAAGAACCGCTCAATCAAGCATTTAGGTTTATGCGCTATTTGCTTGTTTCAGCACATGCCACTGTTGCCGCAAGGCCAAAGCTGCCCAAATCATGGCAGCAATCATCATGACGCTACCGATAAAAAAACTGAGTCGGGCAAAGCTCATATGGCTTTCAAGCGTGCCGGTCATTGTCAGCAAATTTCCCCAGTCATGGGATTCTTCACCGCCACCACCTACCAAGGGAAGACCACGATAGTAGGCGTCGGCAATATAGGGCGATAAATCAACGAAGCTTTGACCGCTCCACCACAGCATTAGACTGGCGGCGAAGGTGTCGCGGTATTTTATTAGAAAGGCGAATAAAAAAACCCAGGGGAACAAGACCTGGAACAGGCTGCCACCAAGTATTGTCATGAACCTGCCAAACGCACTAAAAAACAGATGGCCAAATTCATGAAACATTAAATTGACACCATGCATGAACGAGCCGCCCAGTACTTCCCAGTTAATACCGTTACTAATGAAATAAAGCGTCCACAGCGCAAACAACAACGCGCATATTGCGCGCGCCCAGAACGCAAGATTATCGACTTGCTCGGGTGATTCGATAAGCCATTGTACGAACGATTGCCGTATTTCGGGCTCGATCGAAATGTCTTCATCGTTATCATTTTGTTTAGCGAGCCATTTGCCGTAAACAATACCGCAGGCCGGGCAAATTTCCGAATGCACTTGGCTATCGCTTGCCAGACGTTGGTATTGGCATTTCGGACAAATGGTCATGGCATTATGATAAGGCGTTTCATAGAGAACGGTATATCAATCATGTTGTCGCAGCCACTGCTTTACTCGTTCCGCCGCTGCCCCTATGCCATCCGCGCGCGTCTGGCAATTGCCATTAGCGGAGTAAGCGTGGCCATATGCGAAGTCGATTTAAAAGCCAAGCCCGAACGCATGCTGCAATTGTCGGCAAAGGCGACCGTGCCTGTTTTAGAGTTGCCCGATGGCAGCGTGCTTGATGAAAGTCTGGACATTATGCTGTGGTCGCTTCACCAGAATGATCCGCTCGGCATGCTGGATAACTTTTTAGACGAAGTGCGAGCACTCATTAAACGTAATGATACTGAATTTAAATACGCGCTGGATCAGTATAAATATCCGGAACGCTATCCAGAATTTTCGATGCTGCATTCTCGAATGCAGGCTGAAATTTTTTTGCGAGAGTTAAATGCCCGACTTGTTGAAAGCACTTATTTATTTGGTGATAAAGCAGGCATCGCCGATTTGGCCTTGCTGCCATTTATTCGGCAGTTCGCAGGTGTGGATCGCGTTTGGTTTGAAGCGAGTCCTTATGCATCATTGCGAACATGGCTGGCAAGGTGGGAAGCGTCGGATGTATTTATAAAAATAATGCGGAAACCCGGGTGATTTATTTGTTCCTGCTTTTGCAGAAGTCGGGTCGTGATATGTAGCTATTCCTGCCAATAATTCCAAGACACGCCTGCCTTAAACCAACACCTGCATAGGAGCGCTCACGAGCACGGCCGATCTTAAATCTGCGATATCATGTCATGGTGATGTGTGTTGGATGACACATAATTTATTCGCGTCGCAGACCTATCGCGCTCGTGAGCGCTCCTACGGGTTAAGTTCAATTAGCTAAAGTCACTGGGTTCTCGATAAGAGCATACGCGGATGACTTTTTTTGATTTAGTAATGACGGAGCTCGCTTGTTGATAACCAATGAAAGCGATCTCTTGCAATGACACATGCAAGCTTGCATACATGCATTATAAAATCGGCACCAGACCCGCACCAAACGCTGTCACCATTCGTGTGTAAATGGCTTTGAGTGTTAAATCCACTTCGGGAAAATCGCCAACTTGTTCGTAACAGTCTTTGAATTTTTTATTGGTAAACGCTACCGGTTGACAGCCTTCTTTTAATTCGTAGCTGGTGGCATAAGGAAATGGCCAAACATCAAAGATCGGCAGCTTTTCGGATAGTTTTCCCAGGTTGTAATTCAAACCGGAAAGTATCGGAAGCTTGGGACGTGGTGCGATCGTCCATGCGTTTTCCGGCAACATATCGCGGTGAATACTGGCGGCGAGTGCCTGGGCGAAATTTTTGTCGGGAATAATGACCATGCTCTCAGTATTGAAGTCATCCGAGCGTGGGTCGAAATTATGGCTGCCGACCACGGCGATATGGCCATCGACGACCATGGATTTAGAATGCAAACCAACCCGCACCCCGGCGCGCTTCAATGGCGCCGGACCACTTGCCGAACCGGACGATCCCGAGCCAAAAACCGGTACTCCCTCTTTGCTTGACGTACCGCTCATCATTGCCGCCATATCAAACGGTCCGCTCAGCGGAAACGGTTTGAATTCGTGAATTTGAAAACCAAGCTCACGCAAATACATGCGTTTATATTTATGCGACATGGCATAAACCGGAAACGCATCGGTTGCGGCGAGTGAGTTGGTAGAAACCATAATTTTTGGTGAATTTTCTTTGCGCTCGAGGGTTCGGAATACTTTGCGAGCCGGGCGCGACATCACTAAATACGGGGTCTGTAAGATAACCTCCGTTTGGCTATTGCTCACCAAGTCATACATCGCTTGCGATGCTTCTGCGCGACCAGGATTGTCATCATCATGTTTGCTTGGCAAGTCCGCCAGAAAATCGATTTCATTGACCCAGACCAGATATTTTTCCAGTTGTGTCATGACGCTAATACTGTCACGTACGGCGGTATTCATTTTCTCCGCACGCGGTGAAAAAGTTTTGGCAAGAAAAAGATTTTTTAAATCGGGCGGACCAGTGTTTTGTATTAAGCGCTGCGCAACGTCTTTTAAACTCGCGGCCGGAAATGTTTTGTGATAAATCCAGAAAGCTTCAAAGTTGGCTTCCATTTCTTTCGCTACGGGACCGGCTATCAACAAGTCGCGATCACGATAATTATAGACATTACTCCAGTCAAAATAACGATCTTCAATATTACGACCACCAATAATCGCGATTTTGTTATCGACCAGCAATAATTTGCTGTGCATACGCTGGTTAACATTTTTGAACGTGAAAAAAATTCCGGCAGCAAATTCCAGCGGCTGCGAACGGGCTTCGTTAAATAAAGGATTGTATAAACGCAATTCAAAATTGCTGTGGTAGCTCGCTAAATACGCTTGAAGATTAGGATCTGGCAAGCCGTAATGCTGATCCAGTAACACCCGTACCTTCACACCGCGCCGAGCTGCGTCCATCAAGGCTTGCAGTGTTAACTGACCCGAGTCGTCCTGATCAAAAATAAAGGTTTGCAATTCAACACTGCGTTTGGCGCTGTGAATCAAATGCAAGCGCGCCACTAACGAATCCTGCCCGCGATCCAGCAACACCACAGCATGTTTGGGACCAAGAGTAGTCGATTGTTGATTAGCTTGATCGGCTAAATCGTACAGCGGTGACTTTAACGCACATGCGTCATCTTGCTCGCAGCTTAGCGTGCCGTCGCGATGTTGCTCGGCATAAGCACTGGCCTGTATGCGTTTTTCCTTGGATAAATGCGAGCAGCCACTGATGGCAAGAAGCAGAACGAAAACACTAAGCGGTTTAAGCCATTTCACGATGCAGGATCTGCCAATAACCGAATACGAAATTCAAAATCGACATTGTCCTTGATACTCAAACGGTACGCTTGCATTCCAAATTCACGACGCAAAACTCTGCCCGTTACGGTAAGGTCACAATCGTAACCGGGTCTGGCACAGCTGGATTTTTCTATATGGAAACGCACGCTCTGTTGCAAACCTCGCAAAGACAACAGGCCTTGCAGTTCGCCGCCTTTATCCAGCAAAGTTTTACTGAACGGCACCGATACAAATTGAATGTTCGGGTGTTTTTCTGCATCCAAAAAAGCTTCAGAGCGTGCCATTCTTGCCAACCATTGCGGACCTTTGAAACTCAGCTTACGCGCATCCACCTGAACTTCTACTTTCCATTTTTGCGCCGATTCAGCCACTAAATAACCGCTAAGCGATTCAAAGCGGCCTTCAGATGGAATAGGCAAGCGTGGGTGGATACTGAAGCTGGCGTCAGAACGCGAGCTGTCAATTACCGCGGCATGAGCCTGCACGTTTGCCACGAGCAGCAAAGCCGCCAGGAGCTTTCTTACGGCCACCAAAAGGCAGCTAACTCGGCAATGCCGGGTTCCAGATCAGCGTCGGCAGGTAGTTTTAATACGGCAATACCACCGGCGGGCATGCCGCGAAAATCGCCCGACTGTCCTGAACTCAACAAGGCAGCCAGCTGTTCCAGGCCGGGGTTATGGCCGACCAACAAAACCCGTGATAAATCTTTATGCTCATCGGCGACGGTCATTAAATCGCCGGGCGTGGCTTCATAGATACGTGGCTCTTGTCTTTGTTCAACATAACCAATCACTGAAAGCACTTGTTCGAGAGTTTCTCGAGTGCGGCGAGCGCTCGAGCAGACAACACGATCGGGCAAATACCCGTTGGCCTTTAGCCATTGACCGGCGGCTTCAGCTTCGGCTTGGCCCTGTCGCGATAGCGGTCGATCAACATCATCTTGGCCAGCAGCAGCGGCTTCAGCATGGGCGTGGCGGAGCAGAATGAGTTCGCGCATTAAATTCCTTTAAATTACTTTCTTGAGCCATTTGAGTATCGGCGCCCAGTCTTCTTGATGGCTGCGCAATTGTTCGGAATTGTAATCAAACACGCTTTTACCCAAGGCGACCATTAACACATAGGCCTGGGTATCACGTAATTCGCCGACCACCGAATACGGCCAGCTTTTTAACTGCTCTACGGCCTGTTGCGAGGCATTGGTCCAGGGCTTTAGACGATTGCCGACCAAGCCGACCGGCAGTTTTTTCTTTTTAACACGGGCATTTTTTGCCATCGAATTAAGAAATGGTACGGTCGCTTCAATATCGATCATCGAAGGCAGTACCGGCACCAAAACGGCATCGGCCATTTCGATGTAAGCATCCAAATCGTCACCCATGGCACCCGCGGGCGCATCAATAATGACGATTTGGGTATTTTCAGGCACTAGTTTCTGCCAATTTCTGAGGGTGCCATCAATCGGCAATACAGCGGTTTCAAGATGTGCCCGCTTTTCGCACCAGCGAATGGCGGAGTGTTGCTTGTCGGCATCTACCAGTACGGTACGTTTGCCATCAACGGCGAAATGAGCGGCCAAATTAGTGGAAAGTGTTGATTTTCCGGCTCCGCCTTTTGAACTTGCTACCAAAATCGTCCGCATATCCGAACCCCAGTGCTAACAACAAGAAGCTCACTGTACAACGGGCAAGGGTAGGTAAGGACGCGCTCCAACCAATTGACGAGTAATTCTGGAGCAACTGCTCTATTGGTCTATGTGAGTTTTGACTACCGGGCCCTTGCAGGCCGGTCTTAAACCACCAACTAAGGGTCAGGACTATGGCGACGAGCGCTACCGGCCCGGGCCTGTATGCGCCGGGCTTTGAACACGATAGCTGCGGCTTTGGCTTGATTGCCTGCCTCGACGCGCGCCCGAGCCACTGGCTGGTGCAAACCGCTTTAAGCGCACTCGCTCGTTTGAGTCATCGTGGTGCCGTCGGTGCCGACGGAAAAACCGGCGATGGTTGCGGTGTGTTGATTCATCGACCCGGTAATTTTTTACGTGCGGTCGCGGCTGAAGCCGGAATTTCCCTGCCGCATCATCAATTTGCCGTCGGGATGGTTTTTCTGCCGCAAGATAAAAATGCGGCGGCACAAGCGCGTGCCTTGCTTGAAAAAGAGCTCGCGCTTTGCGGGGT
>JAYUUM010000101.1:0-4171 GCA_043754555.1 Arenimonas sp.
AAGCCGCACCGAGTAAGGCATTACAGACGCCATCAATATCTGCGTCGGGCATTACCACTAAATGATTTTTTGCTCCGCCAAGCGCTTGCACACGTTTGCCATTGCTACAGCCGCGAGAATAAATATATTCAGCGATGGGCGTTGAGCCAACAAAACTGACGGCTTGAATTCGCGGCTCATCCAAAATTGCATCAACAGCTTCTTTGTCGCCATGTACAACATTAAATACACCATCAGGAAGCCCGGCTTGGTGCAACCATTCTGCAATCAATAATGCTGGTGAGGGGTCGCGTTCGGATGGTTTCAAAAGAAAGGTATTGCCGCAAGCTATGGCAATAGGAAACATCCACATCGGTACCATGCAGGGAAAGTTGAAAGGCGTGATACCGGCAACAACACCCAGCGGTGCGTATTCACTCCACGAATCAACGCCAGTCCCCACATTCATCGAATGCTCGCCCTTGAGCAAATGCGGAATGCCGCAGGCGAACTCGACGATTTCCATGCCACGGGTAATTTCGCCCATCGCATCGCTTAATACTTTTCCGTGTTCAAGCGTGATGGCATGAGCCAGCGTTTCAAGATTGGCTTCGACCAATTCCTTGAACTTGAAAAGTACCCGTGCGCGATTTAACGGCGTGACTTGCGACCAGCTCTTAAATGCTTGTTCGGCGATATCGACGGCATGTCGTATTTCACCGGCATTGGCCAGCGGTACTTTTGCAAGTACCGCGCCGGTGGCAGGATTGAAGACATCGCCGAAGCGATTGCTTTTTCCTTGAACGCGATGGCCACCGATAAAATGCGGCAGCGCGGCATTGTTTTGAAGGTCTTTAGCCAACGCGTTCATAGTGTCACCTGTGTTTATTGACTCAACGCATCTCGCGCTGAGACATAGCTATAACCAAGATCCTGAGCAACCGCTTCGTAAGTTACTTTGCCAGCATGAACATTCAACCCATGTAATAAATGTTCATCATCCAGCATGGCTTTTTTCGGGCCTTTGTTAGCCAACTGCACGGCAAATGGCAGGGTCGCATTAGTCAATGCAAACGTCGATGTGCGAGCAACACCACCGGGCATATTGGCTACGCAATAATGAATTACGCCATCGACTTCATAGGTCGGATTTTGATGAGTGGTGGCTTTACTGGTTTCAAAGCAGCCGCCTTGATCGATTGCCACATCGACCAGAACAGAACCCGGACGCATCAAGGAAAGTTGCGAACGTGCAATTAATTTCGGCGCAGCGGCACCAGGAATTAACACCGCGCCAATTACTAGATCAGTGTCGGCCAGACGTTCTTCGATGGCATCATGGGTTGAATAAATGGTAGTCAGTTGCGAGCCATATAATTCATCGAGATATTTCAAACGATCGAGTGAGCGGTCCAGAATGGTCACGTGCGCATTCATGCCCATCGCCATGCGTGCGGCATTGATGCCGACGACGCCACCACCGATTACCAATACTTCGGCAGGTTTTACACCGGGGACGCCGCCGAGCAATACACCGGAACCGCCTTGAGCTTTTTCAAGCGCATGCGCACCCGCTTGAATCGACATGCGACCGGCGACTTCCGACATCGGAGCCAGCAAGGGCAAACCGCCTTTGCGGTCAGTGACGGTTTCATAGGCAATCGCGGTGCACCCGGATGCAACTAATGCCTTGGTTTGTTCGGGGTCTGGGGCCAGATGCAAATAGGTGTAAAGCAATTGGCCTGGACGCAGCATTTTGCATTCGTTCGGCTGTGGTTCTTTAACTTTGATAATCATGTCGGCACGGGCGAAAATTTCTTCAGCCGTTGCAACAATTTCGGCACCGGCTTTTTGATACATCTCATTGGTCAGGCCAATGGACTTTCCGCCGTCGTGTTGCACCATCACTTTATGGCCGTGCGAGATCAGTTCACGCGCACCTGAAGGTGTAAGACCAATGCGATATTCGTGATTCTTGATTTCTTTAGGTACGCCGATAAGCATGAAATATTCTCGCTGTTTAGAGTCAAAACACTATTTTACTTGAGTTGCCAGTACTGTGCTTATTCCATTTCATATTTTGCTTATGCCGTTTCCTTGATGGCATCGGCCAAACGGTTAAAAATTTCATCAATATGGGTTTTATCCAATATCAGCGGTGGTGATAACGCGATGGTGTCGCCAGTGGTGCGAATCAATAAATCTTTTTCATGGAAACATTTATTGAATACGTCGAACGCTCGCGAACCAACTGCATTAGCGCGTGGCGAAAGTTCGATGGCGCCAATTAGCCCGAAATTGCGAATATCGATCACATTGGGCAGACCTTTCAGGCTGTGGATCGCATCTTCCCAATAACCGCCCAGTTCAATGGCTTTGTTGAATAAATTTTCTTCCGCGTAAACGTCCAGTGTGGCAATAGCGGCGGCACAGGCGAGAGGGTGTCCCGAGTAGGTGTAGCCATGAAACAGTTCGATAGCTGCTTCCGGCCCCTGCATGAAAGTGTCATGGATTTGGGTCGAAGCAAACACAGCGCCCATCGGTACCGAGCCATTGGTCAGTCCTTTGGCCGTAGTCATCATATCCGGAGTTACACCAAAGCGTTGTGCCGCGAAAGCTTCGCCAACGCGGCCATAGCCAGTAATAACTTCGTCAAATATCAATAAGATGCCGTGCTTTGTGCATATTTCACGTAAACGTTTTAAGTATCCTTCTGGCGGTAAAACCACTCCAGCGGAACCTGAAATAGGCTCGACGATAACAGCAGCAATCGTGCTGGCATCATGTAATTGGCAGAGACGTTCAAGGTCGTCGGCTAATTCGGCGCCATGTTGTGGCAGGCCACGCGAAAAACCATTCCGTTCGATATTCAATGTATGACGCATATGATCAACGCCGGGCAACATGGACCCAAAAAATTTGCGGTTATTGACCATGCCCCCGACCGAAATACCACCAAAACCGACGCCGTGATAACCCTTTTCGCGACCGATAAAACGCGTTCTTTGGCCTTCGCCACGAACACGATGATAGGCAATCGCAATTTTTAGCGCGGTATCGACCGCCTCGGAACCCGAGTTGGTAAAGAACACATGCTTGAGCGGATCTGGAGCAATTGCGGCCAGACGCTCTGCCAAGACGAAGGGCAGAGGGTGTCCCATTTGAAAAGTGGGCGCAAAATCCATAGTCGCAATCTGCTGGCTGACCGCATCAATAATGCGTGGCCGCGAATGCCCCGCGTTACAGCACCAAAGCCCACCGGTACCGTCGAGAATTTCCCGGCCCTGGACATCTTTATAGTGCATGCCTTTGGCGCTAGCCAAAAGGCGAGGATGCTGCTTAAAGTGCCTATTTGCAGTGAAAGGCATCCAAAATGCATCTAAATGCTCAGGCTGAGAAGTGGCTTGATCACGATAAAAATCACTGAAAGAAGGCTCTTGAGAAGCAGTCATGGGAAGGCCTGAAAGCTGTAAAAATAGAAGAAATGAGAAATTAGCAGTGTTGAATAAAATTTACAACCTGTTCAATGTGTGCATTTATTTGACCGAATCTGCTCAGGGTGTTAAAAATTCAACATCACACTGAGCAAGCATTATGGACATCGGTTACCGACTTCAAGCAGTAAGAAAATCCAAGGGCCTTAGTCAGCGCGAATTGGCGAAACGCGTCGGCGTGACCAATAGTACGATTTCGCTAATCGAGCAAAATAAAGTGAGCCCCTCGGTGGGTTCGCTGAAAAAGGTGCTCGATGGCATTCCTATTTCACTGGCCGATTTTTTTACCATTGATTTGCAGGATAGTAGCGATAGTCCCTTTTACACCCACGAAGACCAACCAGATGTTGGTAATAATTCGGTTCATTATTTTTTGATCGGTAGCCACAAAAAAAATCGCCAAATGTGCATTTTGCGCGAAGTTATGCCAGCCGGAACCGATACTGGCGAAACTAGGCTTACCCATGAAGGTGAAGAAGGCGGCGTGATCATCCAAGGTCAAGTCGAAATTACCGTAGGCGAACGCATTCAAGTGCTTGGCCCCGGTGAAGCCTATTATTTTGAAAGCCGCACACCGCATCGTTTTCGCAATATCGGCAAAGATGTCGCCATTATTATCAGCGCAAATACCCCCGCATCGTTCTAATCCGTAGGAGGGCCCTTGGGCCCGACCGCTACAAGGCGAACTCTAGGAGCTC
>JAYUUM010000102.1:0-4149 GCA_043754555.1 Arenimonas sp.
AAGCCGGTATGGCCGCCCTCGAAAAACATGGCGAGTTGCTGCCAGCGAGTACTGTCGATGCTATCCAGCGCCATCTAATCGCGTTGAAAAGTCCATTGACGACTCCGGTTGGCGAAGGTTTTTCTTCGATCAATGTTGAATTACGCAAGCGCTTTGATTTGTACGCCAATGTAAGGCCGGCCATTAGTTTTCCAAACACAAAATCACGTTATCAAAATATTGATTTGATTACCGTGCGTGAAAATACCGAAGGGGCCTACATTGGTGAAGGTCAAAATGTCACCGCCGATGGCGAAACCGCAACATTGACGCAGCGGGTTACCCGCAAAGGTTCCGAACGCATTGTTCGCTATGCGTTCGATCTTGCACGTAAAGTCGGGCGTAAAAAAGTGACCATTTTGCACAAAGCCAACATCCTGAAATCGACATCGGGACTGTTCTTGAAAACAGCTCGTAATGTGGCATTGCAATATCCCGATATTCAATGCAATGAAATGATTATTGATAACGCCTGCATGCAGTTGGTGATGAAGCCGGAACAGTTTGACGTGTTGGTAACGACCAACTTATTTGGCGATATTATTTCGGATTTATGTGCCGGATTGGTGGGCGGTTTAGGCTTGGCGCCTGGTGCCAATATTGGTATCGAGGCGGCTATTTTTGAAGCCGTGCATGGCTCGGCACCCGATATTGCCGGTAAAGGCATCGCCAACCCTTGCGCCTTGTTATTGGGTGCCGCGCAGATGCTGGATCATTTGGGAATGCCGGAACGTGGCAACGCACTTCGTAAGGCTATTCGTGACGCGATGGACGCAAAAGATTCGCTGACACCTGACCTGGGTGGTGAAGGTAATACCATGAGTTTTGCCAAAGCCATTGCGGCGCGCGTCACGGCATAATATTTATTGCTTCAGATAAAAAAAACGGAGCCGACGGCTCCGTTTTTTTATTGCGGTGACACGCAATTAATCGCGTAATTTTGATAATAAACGTAGCATTTCCAGATACAGCCAAACCAAAGTCACGATTAAACCGAAGCTGGCATACCATTCCATGTATTTCGGTGCACCTTGTTTTGCGCCTTCCTCGATAAAATCAAAATCCAGTACCAGATTCAAAGCTGCCACCACGACGACAACGGCGCTAAAACCGATGCCTAACCAGCCACTGTCATGGATAAAGCCCATTGAATGACCAAAAAAGCCCATCACGAAATTGATTAGATAAAGAATGAAAATCCCGCCTGTCGCAGCAATGACGCCCAACTTGAAGTTTTCGGTCACTTTGATCAAACCCGAACGATAGGCCATCAATAATGCGCCCAATGTTCCGAAAGTCAGCACCACGGCTTGTAAGACAATGCCAGGGTACTGAGATTCATAAAAAGCCGAAATGCCACCGAGGAACAAGCCTTCCAAACCGGCATAAAGCGGTGCGGTGACAGGCGCCCAGGTTTTTTTAAAAACCGTGATCAACGCAACAATAAAACCGCCAATGCCGCCGCCGATAGTCAAAGGCAGCGCGGACGCCATACCATCAAGACTTTGCGCCTGACTCCAGGTATAAAGTGCCGTGATAACCACTATCGCCAACATCATCGCCGTTTTGTTGACAGTGCCATTGATGGTCATAACCTCTGAATTATGATTTACCAAACCTTCAAAAGTCTTTTGATTTAAAGCTGGATTCCCGGAACGCATGCAGTTCTCCCGTGTAGGTCGGTGAATATTAAGCGATAACTAAGTTGATAGCAGAAATATTTGGTAAAAAGCGTTTCTGGCAATCAATTTGGCTGCGATTGCCAAAAATGATCCAGTACTGCCACTTTTCCCTTGCCCGGTTTATAAGCGTGGATCAGAGCGCCATGGACGTAATCAGTCGCGGCGGCGCAGGCTTGCGGCAGGTTTTTGCCAAGACAAATATTGGCAGCAATAGCAGAAGCCAATGTACAGCCCGTGCCGTGACCATCGACCTTCAATTTTTTATGGATAAATTCTGCAAATAGTTCGCCATCGTCATAACGGTCGGTCATGGTTTTATCTGGCAGATGACCGCCTTTCAACAACACTGCATGCGCACCCATCGCCAATAATTCGACCGTGGCAGCATCTGCGGCATCGGCATTTTTAATTTTATGACCCAGTAGTAGTTCGGCTTCCGGAATATTAGGCGTAATAATGCTGGCCATCGGCAGTAATATTTCACGCATGGCTTTTAGCGCTGAAGCTTCCAGTAAAGTGGCGCCGCTGCTAGCCACCATGACCGGATCAAGTACGATATTTTTTACTTTATGTTTTTGCAATGATTCTGCAACAGCCTTAATCACGCGCGCATTGGCCAGCATGCCAATTTTAACAGCACCTATTTTGAAATCACTAAAGCAGGCATCCAGTTGCGCATGCAAAAATTTTATCGACGGCACTTCGACTGCGGTGACTTTTCTAGTGTTCTGCGCGGTTAGGGCTGCGATAGCAGATAAGCCATGTACGCCGTGGGCAGCAAAGGTTTTTACATCAGCTTGAATGCCGGCGCCGCCGCCGGAATCAGAACCGGCAATAGTGAGTGCGCAAAGATTTGTTTTCATGTGGAATCCGTAGGTCGGGCCTTGGCCTGACAATGGCAACATTGCAATCTGTCAAAAGCGTCGGGCCGGGGCCCGACAATGGCAACATTGTAATCTGTAAAAAGCGTCGGGCCGGGGCCCGACCTACGATTTATAAAACTTCCGACGCATGATCGGCCAAGCGTGAGCGCTCACCACGACGCAACGTGATATGCGCGCTATGCGCCCAGTTTTTGAAGCGATCCACCGCGTAAGTCAAGCCCGATGTGGTTTCAGTTAAATACGGCGTATCGATTTGTTCGACATTACCCATGCAAATGATTTTCGTGCCGGGGCCGGCTCGCGTAATCAGGGTTTTCATTTGTTTGGGTGTCAGATTTTGTGCTTCATCCACAATTACCCAGCGATTCAAAAACGTACGTCCACGCATAAAATTCATCGAGCGAATTTTAATGCGGCTGGCTAGTAAATCGTTGGTAGCACCTCGACCCCAGGTGCCGTGATCAGCGGTGTGAGTGAGCACTTCCAGATTGTCCGTCAGTGCGCCCATCCACGGCGTCATTTTTTCTTCTTCGGTGCCTGGCAAAAAACCGATATCTTCGCCAACACTAACGGTGGCGCGAGTCATGATAATTTCGCGATAGCGTTGGCTGTCCATGGTTTGCGCCAAACCAGCAGCAAGTGCGAGCAAAGTTTTACCGGTGCCGGCGGTGCCGAGCAAGGTAACAAAATCAATGTCAGGGTCCATCAATGCATTGAACGCAAAATTCTGCTCGCGGTTGCGAGCATTAATGCCCCAAACTTGATGTTGGGTTGATCGGAAGTCATCGACAATTTGCAAGACAACTCGGTCTTCTTCCAGGCGTGCGACTTTCATTTCTACTTCGTCGCTACCGGGCAGGTAAAGAAATTGATTAGCGAACCAACCATCGTCTGCCGTACGTTTTACTTCGTAATAAGTCCGGCCTTTTTCAGTCCACGAACGCAGATTGCCTTCGTGTTTTTCCCAAAAATCAGGGGCTAATTCGGTCGCACCGGTAAACAGCAAATTGAAATCGTCGAGCGCACGGTCATTTTCATAATCTTCAGCATCAACACTGCATATCGAGGCTTTAATACGTAGATTAATGTCTTTGGAAACCAGTACCACCGGTACGCCCGGATTGTCTTCGCGCAATTGTAAAATGGCACCTAGAATTAAATTGTCGGGGATCACCACGCCAAAGCGCTTACCGGTTTCGACTGGTTTTAACTGGAACAATAATTTACCGACGCTGTCTTCGCCGCGTAGATTCAAACTTTTTGGCTGTGCCAGTGAAACACCATTTTCTACATTATTACTGCCGTGAGCTTCAATTAAATCATTTAAAAAACGACTGACCTGACGGGCATTGCGACTCGCTTCGGAGTGACCTTTTTTACCGTTGTCTAATTCTTCCAGCACCATCATGGGAATAAACACATCGTGTTCTTTGAATTTGAACAACGCGGTCGGGTCGTGCATCAGCACATTGGTATCAAGCACATAGATTCGCTTGCTTCGGGTCATAGTCGCCTCGGATTAAAACCAAACAGCAGAAAGCCAC
>JAYUUM010000103.1:0-12544 GCA_043754555.1 Arenimonas sp.
TTTCAGGGCGCAGCAAGCAGCGCCCCTACGGTAATTGTTTTGTAGCCCAGACCGCCAGTTTCTCGCGGCCGATTTTTGCATTATGACGAATATCGACCGGAAAGCCGGGATGAAACAGAAAGTGATGAATGCTTCCGGTGTGAACAAAACCGTTGCCGATTTTTTCCAATTCTCGCTGGATATTTTCCTGTTCCTGCCTGGAAGTTTTTTCATCCAGCTCAATACATAGCACGGGTATTTGTTGACCTAAGGTTCCCACGCCAACAAGCGCAGTGCGTTTCACTTTGGGATGTGTATTAAAAACCGGTTCGACTTGTTCGGTAAACAAGGGTCCGTGCACGGTTTCAACACGATGCGATTTACGTCCGCAAAACCATAGCCGGCCTTGTGCGTCAATCCAGCCTAAATCGCCCATGCGATGAATAATGCGTTCAGTCGCTCCCGGCAACCTGCCTCCCGCGACACTCGTGCCTCCATGCACATCGTTGCCGTCACTTAATCTTTCACGAATTTTCGCCAACGCAGTAGCTTGTGGTCTTGCAAAATATTCGTCGGTGGCCGTCGGCCCTGCAACGGTAATTTCGCCGACTTGCCCGTTGGCTAACAGAAGGTCATCGTGCCAATCTGAGATTTCCGCGTCGCTGATCGCAATAATTCGTACAGTATTGGAGCGCATTGCACGTCCGACACACGTGCCCGCGCCCTGTTCGGTTTGCACTCGGGTACTTTGCAATTCACGACTTTCAATCACGGCAACCGGCAAACATTCGGTTGCGCCATAAGGTGTCCACAAATTGCTGTTCTCCGGCAACAGCTCGCGCATTTTAGCAACCACATCGGCAGGCACCGGTGCGCCGGCGGAAGTGATTCGCAAAATACTCGAGAGCTTATGATTATACTTTGCCAGCACAGCAACCAAGGCGGGCGAACCAAAGAGTTGATCAATACCGAATTTATTAATTACATGATGCAATTTTTTCGGGTCGGCCGATGCCGGCTTGGTCGGGTCCATATCCGGAATAATCGATGTTAGACCTAACGCAGGGTCAAACAAGGCGAATGGCGGGAATGTCGGTAAATTGATGCCGCCAGCCTTAATATCAAAAGCTTCACGCAATAATTCAATCTGCGCGACAAAATGTCGATGCCGATACACCACACCTTTGGGAATTCCAGTCGAGCCCGACGTAAATAAAATCGCTGCTACGTCATCGGCAGCAGTTGCCGCCATTTGATTGGCGGCATTGGCGCCATCGATTTCAATTTGCGCCAAAGTCTTGCCGCCCCAAAACCAGCGCCTGCCAACCGTGACATTCAGGCGATTGGTTTTGTTAGCCCAACCCAGAATATTGCGCGCGGCATGCGCAATAGAAATGCCGATAAAAGCTTCGGGCTTGGCTTCCTGCAAACATTTTTTCAACGCCGATTTTGCAATACCTGGATCCACCAGAACCGGTACTGCACCAATTTTAAATAAGGCAAACATCAACAGAAAAAATTCCGGTGATGGTCGTACCATCAACACCGTACGCATGCCTTGGGTGATACCGTATTTTTTTAGGCCGGCGGCAATCGCGTTTGAGCGATTTTCCAGTTCTGCATACGTCAAGGTCAGATCGTAATTCGCAAGCCCGTCTGCATCACGCGAGCCCGGGCAGCGCATCGCTATTTGATCCGGTCTCTCGCCGGCTATCTGTGACAAAACATCGGTGATATTGCAGGTGTTGGTCATTATTTGATTATGATGTGTAGGAGGCCGCTTGCGGGCGACTGATTGACGGGTGCAGGCTCTTGGCTCCGATCAAAATCGTCGTCCGGTCGAAAAATGCTCCTGCATTTTTGACACTCCCACCGTACATGGCGGTCGCCGCCAAAGCACAACGCTTAGATTGACAATCAAACTACCGCATTCGCATCCAGAAACTTCCGGATTGCCGGCACTAAAACAGCATACTTATCTTCCAGCACATAGTGTCCGGCATCATCGAAAATATGTTGCTCGGCTTTTGGAAAATTGTCCTGGAATACTTTCAAGAAATGTTTATCAAAGACAAAATCTTTCAGGCCCCAGCCAATAAAAATAGGTAATTGGGCGTATTGCTGCAGGCATTTTTCCGAGGCATCCACCAATGACCAAGCGGCATCTTGCGGGCCTAGAGGAATATCCTGCACGAAACGGGAAGTCGAAATGCGATTGGCCCAGGAATCAAAGGGAGCCGCATAGGCGTTGCCGACGTCTTTGGGCATTTTATTGACGACGCCGTCGCGCACTGCGCCACCAGCGAAGGCATTAAAGCCACGAATCAGCAAGGTGCCGAACACGGAATCGCGACCAAGTTTTAATTGCCAGGGAATGGTTTTTGTTTTCGGCAGAGGGAATGCCGCCGTATTCAAAATAACCAGACGTTTGATGCGTTTTGAATGTTTTAAAGCCCAGGCAAAACCAATCATGCCGCCCCAGTCGTGTACGGCGAGAGTGATGTTATCGCCAAGATTTAACGACTCGAGCAAACGCTCGAGATCATCAACGCGTGACTGCAAGGTGTAACGGTAATTTTCGTCATTCGGCTTGTCGGACAAACCCATACCGATATGATCGGGCACGATGCAGCGATAACGATCTTTCAAACCCAGAACCAGATGCCGCCAGTAATACGACCAGGAAGGATTGCCATGCAGCATCACAATCACATCGCCACTGCCTTCATCCAGATAGCTCTGGGTCAGGCCGTTGGATTGTTTGAAACTTTTCGGCGTAAATGGATAATCCGGAAACGGGCCTTTGGCCAGTACGCGCAATTGTTCGCTACTGAGATTAGTGTTTGTCATAGGTTTATTTTTCTTTTGCCATAAAAAAAGCCAGGCTCCTTTTTAATGAAAGGAACCTGGCACTGTCTCAATTTTTTATACCACTGGTTTTTTAGCAGGTTCGTTCCAGACGACTTCGGCCATGGAACAATTCAAGCCCGAGCCAATGCCTAAAAGCGCAATGCGCGTACCTTTTTTGAGCTTGCCTAAATCGCGTAACTTGCTCAATACGATTGGCACCGAAGCTGGGCCGATATTGCCGTGCTCAGCGAAGATGGTCAGCACTTTTTCTTTATCGATACCAAAAGCTTTGGTGAAAGCGTCGGTGTGCGCGCGTGAAATTTGATGGATCACAAATTGGTCGAGTTCTTCGACCACCCAACCCAATGCAATTTTCGCCGCATCAAAAGTTTTTTGAGCCAACTTGATGCCTTCAATCAACAACATACGGGTGTCGGCGACCATGCGATCAAGATTGCCACGGCACAATGCGTTCCACTCGGTTGCTGCACGGGTCACGCCGCCTTTATACAAGGGCGCATCGGGTGCAAGTTCACGGCGAGTCAGCACCATTGCAGCGGCGCCTGAGCCAAGAGTCAGGGATGCAAATTCGCTGCGGAATTCTTCAGCGGTAATGCCATCACGATTTAAACGCTCGATGGTTTTTTCGTACACCATATTGGTGTTTTCGCCATCAACAATGAGTGCGTAGTCAATCTCGCCACGCTCAATCATGCGACCGGCAATATCCATACCGTTCAAGAACGCAAGACAGGCATTGGCCACATCGAAGTTTTGGCATTGGTCGCTAAGACCCAGAGTGCCTGACACCATGCTGGCAACCGAAGGCTCCAGAAAGTCGCGGCTAACCGAGGTATTGACTACGAGGCCGATTTTTTCGCGGGGAATACCGGCATCCAGGATCGCTTTTTCTGCTGCCAACACGGCCGCATCAGAAATAGCCATATCGCCGTCCCACAAGCGGCGCGAATAAATCCCCGCAACGTCTTGCAGTACATCGGTCGTAATACCGAGGCGATCAGTGGTTTTCTTCAGGCGTAAATTGATCTCGGCCGAACTCAAGGACAGGGGTGGGTCGATATGAGCAAGACCGGCAATAGCAACATGTTGAAACAACATAGCGGTAAACCTGTTAGGGAAACCCGCCCACGTTACCTTGTTCGGGCCTTGGGCTCAATCTAAATCGCTGTTTTAGACGCAAAAGCAGGCCTAAGTCACTGTTTTTGAAAGCTCGCCGTTCATACTTTGCGTATGCAGCCAGCTTAGAACTTTAAAATTTAGCTAATGGCCTGATCAGACTTTAATTCAGCCGCTCGGTTCTCTGGATAGAAACCTGGCTGGAACCGAGCAAAACCTGGGACGCCAGCTGAAGCGCCAACTTCTCTTTTTCTTTGGTTCCAGTCAGAAACCAGCTGCAATTTGTTTGCTGCATGCAGAACTTGATTGGCACAATGCCAGTTCCGGCTACACCGTGGCCGCCAATTTTTTCCGGGTTAAAACGCCATTTTTTTACAGCGGAAAAACTGGCTTGCTCGAATGGCTTCATCAATTTTTCTTCGCGTGGGCTGAGCGTGGTGGTGCGTTCAACTTTTGTCACCGCTCCGTTTTCATCGTAGGAAACCAATAGGCGCAAAACCGCTTCCTGTCCTCGCCGCATTTCATTCATCGGATATTTCGGAGTCGTCATTGCTGCCACACCTAACAATCCGGTATTCGCATCGAAAATCTTTAAATCGTAGTTACCATCTTCACGTGGCATAGCTTCGACGTTTAGCCAAAGCGCGGATTCTGTACGTTGTGGAACACCTTGGAGGCTGCCTGGGGTGAACTTCCAACTACGAATCGACTTCTCCAGGAAATCTGTAATCAACGGACTCAGTTTCTTGTCACGAAGTACCAGCTTTTCAATCGAACCATCCGATGCAAGCGTAAGTTCATAGTTGACGTAAAATCTTAAGGTTTTTTTAGGCTGTAACTCAGCGATGCTTGGCAATGCAACGAGCGCCAACAGCACAACGGCTGCGATGTGTTTCAATTTTCTGATCAATCGCATTTCAAATACTCCAGAACGACACTCGTTAATCTTTCAAAGCTTGCGTAACTGCTTTATCGGGGCTTTCTGTATCGCGAGCTGACTGCGAACCGTTACAACGATAAGCACGCCATTTTTGCGAGCCATCGCTGACCTCGGCAATCGCCTGCACGGTGTCGGCTTTCAATCCCGGCGCTTCATTGCGCGCCAGCACTTCTAGCTCGTCTTTTACACGTAATACATCGCGTTCATAAGGACCGAGTCGGTCTTTGACCGATACCGTTATATCGCCGCGTTTTTCGCAAGCACTTAAGTCTTTACCAATGGCCGCGACTTTTACGGCGTCGCCGCCGGGCGCCATTTTTACGAAACTGCAAGCGGACAACAAACCCATCGAGATAAGCAGAACTAGTGAGCGCATAAAATTCCACAAAAAAAAGACTAATAGAAAACAGATAATCAAAACGGGCGAAAAACAACTTCGCCCGTCTTTATAACACTGCAATGCTGACTACGGCATTACTTTTTAGGTGCTGGGCCCGGAACCGCTTTGGCAGCTTTGGCAAAATCACCGGCGGCAAAGAAGCTGATGGTTTCCGGCTTCACGTTAGCACGCAATGCTGCATTGACCTTGGCAACATCGAGTTTTTTGATGTTCGCTTCAAGATCAATCACGCGCTGCATGGTAAAGCCATAAAACGCTTGGTCGCCCAGGCTGCTCACAACACTGCCATCTTCATTACGGCGACTTTCACGCGCTTTCAAAAAGCCAGCGATGGCATCGGCAACTTCTGCTTCGGTCACGCCATCTTTGAGTATGCGGGCAATTTCTTCGCGGAATGCATTTTCAACTTTCGCAGCGTTTTCAGGTGCGGTGATCGCATAGCCAACAAAGGACGCATTCGCATCCAGTACACCGGCATCAAATTGGCTGCCAGCACCGTAGCTGAGGCCGTCTTTCTGACGAATGCGGTCGGCAATACGAGATTTAAGTCCACCGCCACCCAAAATATAGTTACCAATGAGCATGGCTGGATAATCTGCACTGTCTTGGTTCATCGCAAAACCCGAACGCAGTAGCACCAAAGAATTAGCCTTGTCAGGGGTTTCAAAAGTCTTGTCGACAGCAGCCACTGCTTGGTATGGATTGACCAGGCGCGCATAGGCTTTAGGTGATTTCCAATCGCCGAATAAAGTAGCGATCTGAACTTTCAATGCCGCTGAATCAAAATCACCGACAAAGGCGAATTCGGCGTTTTGCATGCCGTAGAAGTCTTTGTGGAAAGCTTTGGTTTGTGCCAGCGTGACAGCCTTGATGGCCACAATGGATTCTGCAAACGTGTTCGTATAGCGTGGATCGTCTTTTGCAAAGGTATTGAAATGACGCGAAAGTTCGTTGCCGACGATGGCTTGAGGATCGCTTTGTTGTGACTCGATACCGGTAATACTTTGTCCGCGCAATAATTCAAATTCAGTTTCCGGAAAACTTGAATTACGCAACAAGTCTTGCACGATGTTCATTACTGCTGGCAAGTTAGCGCGGGTGGTGAGAATCGAAATCCTTGCGCCGTCGGAATCACCGCTGATACTAACGGTTGCCTTGAGTTTATCGAACGTGGTCGCAATTTGTTCACGGCTCATGGTTGGCGTGCCGTACATCAACATCGCACCCACCATGTCGGCAGGCGTTTTGGTGTTCTTCAGAGATTTTTCATCGCCGAAATGCAGGCTGATGTTGCCACGTACGGTTTCGCCACGGGTTTTTTTGGTGAGTAAAGCGTATTTGGCGCCAAATTTGAATTGGCCACGCTCGGTGCGTGATTCGATATTGGCTGGCGATGGATCGAATACTTCACCGGCCGCGATGGCAGCTTGACCTTTGTATTCCTTAACCAATGCAGCTACATCGGGCGCGGCGGGTATTTCAGCACGGTTCGGTTTGGCGTCCGGGAAGAACAAGCCAAGAGTACGATTGCTGGGCTTGAGATAAGCCGCCGCTACGCGATTTACATCGTCTGCGGTAACGGCTTTCAAGCGGTCGCGACCGAGGAAAAATAAACGCCAATCGCCGGTGGCGATAGACTCCGACATTTCGGTACCTAAACGATTGGCGTCATTCATGACCACATCGTAATTTTTAAGCAGGCCGCTTTTTGCACGCTCAACTTCTTCGGTGGTCACTGGTTTGCCACCAAGGTTTTCAATTTGACCAACCAAAGCCAATGAAACCTGACGAGCATCTGCTGTTAAAGGCAATTGGGCCATATACAACATGGCGCCGGGTTCGCGTAATTCAAAATTAAAGCCAAATACTACCGAAGCTTTTTTGGTTTCCACCAGAGCCTTGTGCAAGCGCCCGGCTGGGGTGTCGCCCAAGATATTGGCGAGCACCGACATTGCAGCGGCATCAGCATGCGATGCAGGCGGCATGTGATACACGACACCGGCTAATTGAGTGTCGCCAACACGACGCACCACCACTTCGCGCTCACCGTCTTGCACCGGCTCGGTGGTATAGATTTTTGGCATTACACGCGTAGGCTTTTTAATTTTTCCGAAGCTGTCGTTGATCTGCGCCAAGGTTTGTGCAGAATCAAAGCGACCGGCCACTAACAACACCGCATTGTCGGGTTGATAATAATTTCTATAGAACGCCTGCAGGCGATCAATCGACACATTTTCGACATCAGCGCGCGCACCGATGGTGCTTTTGCCGTAGTTATGCCACAAAAAAGAAGTGGACAGCATGCGTTCCAGCAGCACGCCAACCGGGTCGTTTTCGCCCGATTCCATTTCATTGCGGACAACGGTCATTTCAGTATCGAGATCTTTGCGGGCGACAAACGAGTTGATCATGCGATCAGCTTCCAATTGCAAAGCCCAGTTGAGTTGTGCCTGGTCAGCCGAAAAAGTTTCAAAGTAATTGGTACGGTCCAACCAGGTGCTGGCGTTGTAACTCATGCCGCGCTTTTTCATTTCGGCGGTAATGTCGCCATTGGTTGGCGTGCCTTTGAACAACATATGCTCGAGCAAATGTGCCATGCCGGTTTCGCCGTAATTTTCGTGCAGCGAACCTACGTTGTAAGTGACGTTCACGGTGGTCGTGGCTTTGCTGGCGTCCGGGAATAACAACACTTTCATACCATTAGCCAAGGTGTATTCGGTGATACCTTCCACGCTTGCGCCTGCCACTACGCCTTTGGGCATCGGTATGGTTTCAGCAAAGACAACTGAAGTACTGAATAGCGCCAAGCTAAGGGCAATGGCTAATGTGCAACGCGGGTATTTGAGCATTGGAATTTCCTGCTGGGTAAAATGTGAGATGAAGCACGGTTTTGAAACTGCCCAGTATGCTAACCGGTGTTGACGCGGCATACACTAGGCCAAAGGGCATAGTAGCCAGCTGTGTTATTAAGAGTCTTCGCCATACCTGGGCAAGAAACGACCAAGTGGAGAATTTAGTGCTATTACGAATAATATTATTAGTGATGGGTGCGTTGCTGAGCCACGAGGCTAGCGCCAACCTACGCTTTGAGGAAGGTATCGCACGCGATCCAGGAACCAAGCGCGTTCTATATAAGGAACAGCACTGGATTCGTTTCAACGACTTGCTGCCGGTAGAGCGCCTGGTGATCTATCGCTGCCCGGATGGCACGGCGTTTGCACGCAAGCGGGTAAACTATCAGCCTTCAGCCCAAGCGCCGGCGTTTGAATTTGTCGATGCCCGCAAAGGCTTTGTCGAAGGCTTGAGATACAAGCAAAACAAGGCCGCTCTATGGTTTCGGCCGCCAGGCGCAGCACCTGAAAAAAATGCCGTGCTCACCGTACAGAATTTAGTAGCGGACGCCGGCTTCAATGAATTTATCAAAGCCAATTGGATGAAACTACGCACTGGCAAAGCACTACCTTTGCAATTTGCGGTACCGACAAGACTGCAGGCTTATAAATTTAATTTGAAGCAGATCAGCGAAAGCCAATTTGCAGGCGTGCCTGCAGTTACCTATCAACTAAAAATAGCCGGACTGTTGTCATTAATTGCCGACCCCATTGAAGTGACCTATGACAAAACCAGCCGACGCCTGCTGCGCTTTCAGGGGCTTAGCAATTTGCGTGACGATGCTGGCGAGTTTGATTTGAAGGCGCAAATCGATTTTCCGTTGCCGGCCCGTGTCGCGTCTGAAGAGGACTGGCAAAAAAATGCGTCCGCTCCCTTGGCTGCCTGCAAACTTAGTCAGTGAGCGAAGGCTTTCGATCGATATCAATTTATTAAATGCGTAGCAGACACTCAGCCAATTATTCAGGCATGCTGCTCTGCGTGAAGCCCTGATTTGCCAGCCCTAAGGCATAATAGTGGCATGCTTAATGTCATCCTATATCAGCCCGAAATACCCCCAAACACAGGCAATATCATCAGGCTTTGTGCCAACACCGGCGCAAAACTGCATTTAATCGAGCCACTAGGCTTTGAATTGGACGACGCCAAGTTACGCAGAGCTGGCTTGGATTACCATGAGTTCGCCGACGTTCGTGTCCATTCGAATATAGAAGCTTGTTTTTCGCAGCTAAACCGAGAACGGATTTTCGCTTTTAGCCGCCACGCCAGCTCAGCTTTCAACGAAGTGAACTATCAAGATGGCGATGCTTTCTTATTCGGTCGTGAAACCCAAGGCCTGCCGAATGAACTTTTAACAAGTTTGTCGGTCAATCGTAAGCTTCGACTGCCGATGCGAGCCGATCAACGTAGTTTGAATCTCTCAAATGCTGTTGCAGTAGCGGTTTATGAAGCATGGCGGCAACTGGGATATCCAGGATCTGCGACCCAATGACTTCTGGCACTTGCTCGCTTTGTTAACTTTTCATTAAGATACACTGTGTTTAGATGTACCTGTTGGTTATTTACCGCCCCATGAAGGGCTTTTTTTAGGAAATATAAAATGAAACGTACTTTATTTGCTCTGGCCTTAGCTGCCGCCCTCCCTATGTCTGCTCAAGCAGCCGAACGTAGCTATAGCTATGTAGAACTTGATTACGTAAACGCAGACTTCGATTTGGGTAACGGCCTGAATACAGATTTCGACGGCGCTGCACTGCGTGGTTCAGTCGAATTTGGCGATTCCGGTTTCTTCGGCTTTGGTTCCTACGCTGATGTTGAAGACCTCACCCAAACCGATTTAGGCGTGGGCTATGCGCACAATCTTAGCGATAACCTTGACCTAGTTGCCGAACTGGCATGGCGTAATACCGACATCGGCCCATTTGATGGTGACGATACACGTGTTTCCGTAGGCCTGCGCGGTAATTTGGCTGATAACTTCGAAGGTTCCATCAAGGCTAACTACGTTGACGGCGACGCTTATGACAGCGAATTCGGCGGCACCATCGGCGGTCAGTTCAAATTCAACGACACCTGGGGCATTACTGGTGAAGCAGAATTTGTAGATGACGCGACTATCTACTCAGTAGGCGTTCGCGCCAGCTTCTAAGATTTTTTAGTTGCTACGCATCAAAAAACCCGGCTTCGGCCGGGTTTTTCTATTTCAATGGACATAAAACAACGCTCAATGCTTCTCGAACAAGCCTTCGGGATATTCGGGCTTTTGTTCTCGAGAGAGAATAATTTTCAAGCCTTCGACAGGGGTAATTTCTTCGTGAAGGATCCGCTGTACTAATTGGGAGATCGGTAATTCGATCTGGTGTCGGTCAGCTAGTCTCATCACTTCATCGACCGTTTGTACCGATTCAACGACCTGGCCAATTGCGGTTACAGCTTCTTGAATTGATTGTCCCCGACCCAGGGCCAACCCCAAACGACGGTTGCGTGATAAATCACCGGTACTGGTGAGAACCAAGTCGCCAAGGCCGGCCAAGCCCATCAAGGTTTCAGCACGCCCGCCCAAGGCGACGTTCAAGCGCAGCATCTCATTCAAGCCGCGCGTGATAAGTCCGGCGCGAGCATTCAAGCCCAAATTCATTCCGTCGGCAATGCCGGTGGCAACCGCCAATACGTTTTTCATGGCCCCGCCAAGTTCGGCGCCGAGCATGTCGCTACCGGTATAGGCACGAAATGCCGGGCCATGCAGTGCTTCGGCAATGGTCTGTGCAAACGCGTCATTGTCAGAATGAACCGTAACAGCTGTCGGCAGGCCTTGAGTGACTTCCTTGGCGAAGGATGGCCCGGTGACAACCGCTAGCGGTACATCCGGCCCTAACACCTCTTCTGCCACCTCATGTAGAAAACGACCCGAGCCTGGCTCAAAGCCTTTGGTCGCCCATGCAATACCGGCATGCGCTTGACGATGCTGACCCAATGCTTTCAACGTTTCGGTAAAAGCATGACTAGGCGTCACGACCAAAATCAAATCGGCCCATGCCACCACTTTGGGCAAATCAGTACTGGCATGCAAACTTTCAGGCAAAGCAATACCCGGCAGATACCGGGTATTTTCGTGTTGCTCATCAATGGCTCTTATTTGCTCGGCATTGCGTCCCCAAATCAAGGTAGGATAACCATGCCGGGCAGTCAGTGACGCTAGAGCCGTGCCCCAAGAGCCTGCACCGAGCACCGCGATTTTGATAGCTTCGCTCATTGATAGCTCGGCTTACGCGTTGCCACCTTCGGCCATAATGGCGCCCGAAGATTGTTGCGAAAAGTTTTCGGCGCGACGTCGCAGTCCTTCGGCATACAGCGCTTCGAAATTAATTGGCTGCAAGTAAAAAGGCGGGAACCCGCCAGCTGTGATCAAATCACTGATTGCTTGACGCGCATAAGGGAACAGCACGTTCGGGCAGTAAGTTCCCAACATCATGTCCAGATTTCGTTCATCAAAGCCATCCAGACCGAAAATACCCGCCTGCTCAATTTCAGCCAGATACACATTTTTTTCTTCGATTGCGCAAGTCAAAGTTATACCCAACACGACTTCGAATACGCCGTCTTCAAGACGGGCGACTTTTTGATTTAAGTTCATGTTGAGCTGAGGTTGACCAGCTTCATTGAAGATTCCGGGAGTGTTGGGCGCCTCGAAAGACACGTCCTTGACATAAATTTTCTGGACAGTGAATTGGGCTTGACTAGTTTGTTCAGTCGCCGGGCTGGAATCGGTCATGGTGTTACTCCAAATAATTGAATGAATGCCGCATTATCACATGGGGCCGTAGCTAGCCCAAACAAGGGCGTGCAGGCTTGAGGACTGTGGTATTTCCTAATTTTTACCTTTTACCAAGGGCAAATCTGCCTGCTGCCAGGCAGCAACACCGCCGTCGAGCCAAAATATTTTTTCAAACCCTGCTTTGACCAGTTTCTTGGCGGCATCGGCCGATTGCGTACCAGTGCGGCAAACCAATACAACAGATTGGTCTTTAACTTTGGCGAGCAATTTGTTGTCGGGCCCAATCTGGCTCAGCACCACATTCTTGGCGCCTGCGATATGGCCTTTATCGAAATCGGCAATGGCGCTGACGTCAATTACCTGGGCATCATCGCGGTTAATCAGCGCGGTAAGCCCTGCTGGATTAACCGTTTTATACCCGGTAAAAAAACGCGCGATTTCAGTATAGATAATAGCAATCGTCAACCCCAGAAAGGCCAGGGAAAGCATGGGGCTTTGACTTGCAAAAGCTTGCAGTGATTCAAAATTCATGAAAATCAGCAGAAATGACTGGGACGCGCATTATCCGTGTGTG
>JAYUUM010000104.1:0-12501 GCA_043754555.1 Arenimonas sp.
GCTTAAATCCTCGAACGAAGAAATGCAGTCGGTCAACGAAGAGCTGCAATCGACCAACGAAGAGATGGAAACCTCGAAGGAGGAGTTGCAGTCGGTCAATGAAGAACTGAACACCGTCAATGCCGAGTTGCAGACTAAAGTTGCGGACCTGTCCCGAGTCAATAACGACATGAACAACCTGCTGGCTGGTACCGGTGTTGGTACCGTATTTGTTGACCATCAACTGCGCATACTGCGCTTTACCCCCGCTGCCAGCGCGATCATCAACTTGATCCTGAGTGACGTAGGCAGGCCAGTCAGTCACATCGTCTCCAATTTAGTCGGCTATGACAATCTGGCGGCTGATGTACGAGAGGTGCTGAACACGCTCACACCGAAAGCCGTGGACGTGCAGACCACGAACGGGAAATGGCACGCCATGCGCATACTGCCTTATCGCACGCTCGACAACGTAATTGAGGGCGCGGTGATCTCGTTTATCGACATAAGCGACACAGTGCAGACGCGGGAAGCGTTGGCCAAGGCCAATGAACTGCTGCGCCTTGCCGTGGTTGTACGCGACGCGCACGATGCTATTACCGTGCAGGATCTAGGCGGCCGCATTCTGGCTTGGAATCCTGGTGCCGTCAGGATGTATGGCTGGAGTGAAGCTGAAGCACTGCAGATGAATGTGCGGGTGCGAATTCCCGAGGCATTCCGAGACAAGGCCCTGACTACGCTGCGACAACTAAGCCAGGATGAAGTGCTGGAACCTTATCGTACCCAACGCATCAACAAACAAGGTGCCGTGATGGCGGTATCGATAATCTCCACTGCTTTACTGGATGAATCCGGTGAAATGTATGCGATTGCAACGACGGAGCGTACGATCAGGGGTGCAACTAGTGACTGACAAACACGAGCAGACCACATCGCAACAAATGTCATCTTTATTGGGTGATGGCACTTCAACCAACTTCGCGCAGGTGCTGCGGCAGCAGGCAGAAGCTCGCTTGCTGGCCAAAACTGCTCCCATACTGGAAAACATCGAGTCCCAATCGCCGGAACAAGTGCGACAGATACTGCATGAATTACAGGTGCACCAAATTGAACTTGAGATGCAGAATGAGGAATTGCGGGATGCTCAAGTCGCACTGGATTTAGAACGGGCCCGTTACTTCGACCTTTATGACTTGGCGCCTGTAGGCTACTGCACGCTCAGCGAGCAAGGGCTAATCATGCAGGCCAATTTGACCGTTGCCAGCATGCTGGGCACCACTCGCGGCAAACTACTCAAGCAGAGATGGACTAAATACATTCAAATGGAGGACGGAGACCTCTACTACCTACACAGAAAGAAACTTATTGAAACCGGTGAAGCGCAGACCTGTGAATTGCGAATGTTAAGGCATGACGGCACGCAATTCTGGGGACTGTGGGCGGCCACTTTATCGACTAATGCGGACGGCGAGCTCGAGTTGCGGACCATACTCAGCGACATTTCTGTGCGAAAGAGTACCGAGCTGGCGCTACTGGAAAGTGGCGAGCAATACCACAATTTATTTACATCGATTGCCGAAGGCTTTTGCATCATCGAAATGATTTTCGACGAACACAGCAAGCCGGTCGATTACCGGTTTTTGGAGCTAAACCCAAGTTTTGAAAAGCAGTCCGGCCTGCTCAATGCAATTGGCAAACGGATGCGAGAACTTGTCCCGAATCTGGAAACCTATTGGTACGAGGTTTACGGCAAAGTAGCTTTGACTGGCGAACCGATTCGTATTGTGGGGGAAGTCCGCGAATTGGAGGGCCGATGGTTCGACGTGCATGCTTACCGGTTAGGCGGATCGGAAAGCCGTAAAGTCGCCATCCTTTTCACCGACACTACTGAGCGCATGCTAGCCGAAATTCAGCTGCACGATGCGAAGGACTCGGCAGATAAAGCCAACCGCGCCAAATCGGAATTCCTATCCAGCATGAGCCACGAACTGCGGACGCCGCTCAATGCAATCCTCGGATTTGCCCAGCTTATTGAATCCGGGCCTCCGCCGCTGCTCTCGACCCAGAAACGTAATGTCGATCATATTCTTAAAGCCGGTTGGTACTTACTGGCGTTGGTTAACGATATCCTCGATCTAGCAGTCATCGAATCTGGCACGCTCGCTCTGGCGATGGACACAGTGTCGCTTGACGAGATGATACGGGAGTGCCAGGTAATGCTGGAGCAGCAGGCGAAGACGCGTGGAATCACAATGTCATTTCCGAAGTTTGATGCTCCGTACTACATTAATGCCGACCGAAAACGGGTGAAGCAGATCCTCAGCAACTTGCTGTCCAACGCCATTAAATACAATAAGCCCGACGGGACAGTGGTCGTGGACTGCGAACTAAACGCGGCAGGGCGAATTCGCATCACTGTCGCCGATACCGGGCACGGTTTATCTGCTGACAGCTTGGCCCAGCTCTTCCAGCCGTTTAATCGTCTTGGCAAGGAGTCCGGTTCAGAGCAAGGCACTGGCATTGGCTTAGTGGTTTCCAAACGATTAGTTGAGATGATGGGCGGCGAAATTGGAGTGCTAAGCACTGTTGGAAAAGGCAGCATTTTTTGGTTTGAATTGAATCTGACTATTGATCCACCCGTGTTTGCCGGAATAGTTCCGACAACAGCCAGCTCCGCTCCCTGCTACATTGATACTCCGTTGCGCTCCCTGCTTTACGTCGAAGACAATCCTGCAAACCTGGCACTGGTGGAAGCGATCATTTCAAGCCGACCGGATATTCAGTTATTGACGGCGACTGACGCCGAACAAGGAATCCAGATCGCTCGTAGGCGCCTACCCGATGTCATTTTGATGGATATCAACCTGCCTGGTATCAACGGGATTGAGGCGATGAAAATATTGGCCGAAGACCCAATAACCGCATGTATTCCAGTGGTTGCATTGAGTGCCAACGCAACCGCCGGCGATATAGCGGACGGCCTAAAGGCAGGTTTTTTCCGTTACCTGACCAAGCCGATCAAGATCAACGAGTTCAGAGATACTCTGGACATTGCATTGGAATTTTCAAGTTCCACAGCGAGTGGCAATAGTAAAAAGGAACAGCTATGACGGTTTCGGATTCAGACATTTTCAATGCCAGCATCTTGCTTGTGGATGATCAGGAAGAAAATATCGACCTGCTCAGGCAATTGCTGGGTGGCGCGGGCTATACCCAAGTGACTTGGACCATGATTCCGCAGGAGGTCTGCGCGCTTCATCGCAAACACCGCTACGACCTGATACTGCTCGACCTGCAAATGCCCGGCATGGACGGATTTCAGGTGATTGAAGCCCTAAAGACTAACAATGCGGACGGCTACGTGCCGGTACTGGTAGTCACCGCCCAGCCCGGCCACAAATTGCGCGCCTTGCAGTGCGGGGCAAAGGATTTCATCAGCAAACCATTCGATCTTGTCGAAGCCACAACCCGCATCCGAAATATGCTTGAAGTGCGGCTGCTGTACAAAAAACTGGAGAACTACAACAAGGTATTAGAGGCGGCCGTGCAAGAGCGGACCGCCGAACTGCATGAAAGCGAGGCGCGCTTTCGCAGCCTGACTGAATTAGCGTCCGATTGGTATTGGGAACAAGACGAGAATGGGCACTTCAGCAAGGTGTCAGGCCCAGTCCTGGAAATGCTCGGTATTCAGGTAGAGCCCTTGTCCGCAGACTCACAAAGTGTGCCTGCGGCAGGCTGGGACGAGATGGAGCGGAAGACATTGCACGCAGCCATAGCTGCGCGACAACCCTTCCTTGATTTCATTCTGAACCGCGTCAATGCCGATGGATCGCGGCAACAATATCGTGTTAGCGGCGAGCCGATGTTCGATCGATTCTGCAACTTCATTGGTTACCGCGGGGTCGGTGTGGAAATCTTGACAGATAATCACACGCGCGCTCTTACGGATCGCTGATGCCGTTCTGCTCAGCAACGATTCAAAGCAGTCCTAAACAAAATCATTTGCTGGCTGCACTGCCTGTTGCTGACTACAACGTACTGGTGCCAAATCTCGAGTTAGTTTCGCTTAAAGTGGGTGAAATGCTATATGGGCCCAACAGGCAATTTTTGCACGCCCACTTCCCCACTACCGCAATCATATCGCTGCGTTATCTAACTGAGTCGGGCGGGACGTGTGAAGTCGCGGGGGTCGGCAATGAAGGTGTTGTCGGTGTTTCGTTGATTATGGGCGGAAATGCGACGGCTAGCTCAGCCATTGTGCAGACGGCGGGACAATCTTATCGGCTAGCACCTGCCCTACTCATACAACAATTTGAACGCCACGGCAGATTGCAGAGTTTGTTGCTGCTCTATATTCAGGCATTGATAACACAAATAAGTCAGACCGTAGTCTGCACCCGGCATCATTCGATAGATCAGCAATTGTGTCGCTGGCTGTTGCTTACACTTGATCGGTTACCTACAAGCGAGCTGTTAACGACGCAGGAACTGATCGCCAGCATGTTAGGTGTGCGGCGTGAGTCCGTAACCGATGCCGCGGGAAAATTACAGCGTGCCGGATACATCAGCTACCGTCGTGGTCACATTTCGGTGCTCAACCGGGAAGGATTAGAGGCAAATGCCTGTGAGTGTTACGCAATAGTCAGAAAGGAACTGAACCGCCTGCTGCCGGATGTACGTGAAACTCTCTGACCTCCTCAGGCGTCGATTGCCATGTCGGCTTCAGCATTACTAGGCTTCTTCATTTGCAATTCGCACAAGCTCTTTCGCAATGTCTTCGGGTGACAAAATAAAATCGATACAGCCACTGGCAATGGCGCTTTCCGGCATGTCTGGCTGACGTGCGGTGCTTAGCTTTTGAGCGATGGTAATACCCCCGACTTGTTGAATGCCACACAGCGCCGCGGCCCCATCGCCATCGTAACCGGAGACAATTACGGCCACCAACTTACCGTCCCAGCAACGGGTCATGGAACGCAAAAACACAGTGATTACATCTGGCCAACCCCGTGGTTTTGATATCGGTTCAAGACGGAATTTGCCATCGACTACATGCAGATCCCGATTGGCCGGGATGATAAATACACGATTGGGTTCAACGCTTAAATTATCCGTAATCAGATCGACCGGCATGCTTGTGTATGTGGGAAGAATTTCATGCAGTTGGGTAGGCATAGTGCGCATGTGATTGACAATGACGATGGCCACACCCATGTCGGCCGGAAGATTTTTCAATAGTCGTATATACGCATCGAGACCACCAGCCGAACCGCCGACGCACACGATGGGAAACGTTTTCAGCATGGCACCCATTACCGTCTTACCCCATGTCCTGAAATCCGTTTTCGCTCTATCCGGCAAATATACCTAACGAACACTGTACTGATCTTTTTGGCCGTCATGCTTTCGTCTGCCGGAAACTTGTTTTGTTTTTACTCTCAGCGTGTATCAATTCGCTCTTTCCAAAATAAGATGACGAATTTATGCCGTGTTGCCGACCTTTGATTTGTTTGTTCATGAAAGCCTCTCTGGAATGTGCCATTCGCCTAGTGTCCTACCTAGATCAAAAATGATACTACTCTGCTTCACCTGAACCCTGTTCACCCATCGCATGATTGAAATGACCCATTTCACGACTGGCTACTGAAAACAACACCGATTTTACTCATAACCATTCCGTGTGTGTGTAGCAGGTTTATTCGCCATCCAAATGGGGGTTTATTGCGGCTCGTTTAGCAAATTGCTTTTTATTAGTTTTCGGCAGCCGTTGTTGGCGGACTTTCGGCTACGCTATTCTATATTCCTACTTAATGAGGGGCGGATTAGTTGATACGCGCTTGCAAGCATCATGAATAGCACATCTAAAATCTCAACTATTGATCAATATATAGCGTTAGCTTCTCCTAGTTCGCAGTCAATTCTCTGTGAGATTAGACGCGTAGTCAGCGAGGCAATTCCTGAGGCGACAGAAACAATTAGTTACAAATTGCCAGCGTTTAAACTTAGACGCACTTTCCTTTACTTTGCAGCGTTCAAAAATCATGTCGGCGTCTATCCGCCCGTAACAAATGATGCTGAGCTAATAGCTGAGTTGTCGCCATACGCAAATGAGAAAGGTAATTTAAAGTTTCCACTGAATGGTACTGTTCCCTACGAACTTATTGTGCGTGTTGCCGTGGCTTTGTCGAAGCAATATGCACAATGAGATAATTAAAACATTTCACAATGTGCCCAACTACGCAATCAGGGGACTTCCGTGTGAACATTACATCCTAGTTATATCCGACTCGTCGGTCCCTTATTTTGGTTGTTGTGCGCTTGTCCGTAATTTAGGCTGAATAGGAAGATAAAAGGAATTCGGCATCCAAAAATTTGCCATCATCTCCTTCTTTGTTCGGCTTGTCGCACATCTTTCAGGCGCGCGTTTGGGCGCAGTTCTTCATTGATCTCCACAGCAAAGGTGAGACTGGCAGCTTTATCAATGCTTTTATCCATTTTCCTCTTGGTGTTTTGATTGTTGCTTTCCATAATGTTGGCAAGGCATTCCGACGATTTTGACCTTACTGGGTTATTGTTTCTCCGATGTGGAAGATCTCTGCACGCGTTCTGACCTCAATGATGCTCACCAAGCACTATTAGCAAATGCGGCTGCATTGAAGGGCATTGTGGGGCATCGTCATCGGGCTCGCTGGGCGATTCAAGGCGTGGAAAAAATTGCCTTTATGCAGTACGTGATGCCTCAGTATCGCTACCCATGCACACGCTGGGCGAAGATGTGGCAGCCGATTACAGAGGATTCGAACCTTCGACCAAAAGCTTGAGCGTTCTTTGGATGACGACGATTAAAAGTGGTGGGTCATGAAGAGAGAGAAGTCGCGTTTATGAATTGCATTATTTGCAATTCATGGCGATTCGAACGCCGATGCCATGGATGGCGTAGGCAGGACTTGCTAGCAAAACAGGATGTTTTGCGATAGCAAGCGAACCTTCAACCAAAAGCTTGAGCGCTCTTTGGATAACGACGATTAAAAGTGGTGGGTCGTAAGGTTCGAACCTTCGACTAAAAGCTTGAGCGCTCTTTGGATAACGACGATTAAAAGTGGTGGTGCATCCAGTCTTGAGCGAACTTGTCTAGGCCGTATTTCCCTAAAACAAGGAAATTAACAGGCTATTTTGGCTGTTTGTTGCTCAAAGGGGCACCTAAAGTGCACATTTCATGCGGTAAAAAGCACCATGGCCGCATTATTTCCAGCCCATTAACAGGGAACGGCACAGGGAAAACCCCTTCCCAACCAGCGAAATGCGGTAATAAACGCGATTCCTACAAATGTCTGAAACAACCTTGTGCTTCAGGATGAAGAGACTGAATGGTTATTTTCGATAAAGTTGCGCATACCAGTGATTCGGATGCCACTGAGGCTTAATTGTCTCTGCAGTTAAAAGCGGTGGAAGTCCGTGATGTTTTTCCAGCGGCTTAATCTGCTCCGTCTCTACTGGTTCTTCTACGATTTTCAAAAAAGCCCTAGATAGCAGAGGGTCAATACGATCAGCCTGAGCTAATGCCCAAATGCGCCATTCGTTCATTTCGGTCGCAGACAAAGGATCCGTGGAGGATGCGTTGCATTTTTCAACGGCCTGGACGTAGGCACGCAAATCGTTTGCCATCCGTAAGGCCACAGCGGATTCTAGCAAGTGATCAATACAGGCCTGCTCAAAGCGTTTACGCTTCTCGTGCTCTTTTCTGCGTGCTTCTTCATCTCGCTTTCGTTCATCTTCTATCAACCTGGCTTTCTGCTCTACACGCCACCTATGTTGCTGAATCTCCTCTATGCGAATTTGCATTTCCCCAGCAACGATCAATGAAATTACAATTTCTTGTAGCGATTGTTCAATCGTAGCATCGGCTCGATCCTCCCAAACGAGACGAAGCCCTTCTACTTTTTCTGCATGCCAGTGAATAGATACTCGTAGCAGATCAGATGCTGGTCGGCGTGTGTCGGACACCTGCCTCCAGTTGTCATCTCGGACGTGCTTGTGTTTCGGTTGGTCCAACTGAACTGTGATTGAGGAACTACCCACTCGCACGGAAAAGTCACTGGGATTCTTGCCATGAAGTGACGGCAACATATCGAGCCTCGATAACGCTAAAAATATCGAGTTAAGAATCCTTAATCGACGACGCTCGAAGGGGGAGTGAAAATACGGTTGATCAAAAAAAGACGGATATGTAGCTGCCTTTGATTTCTCCAGCCGGGCAACATCATCTTGCAAAAGCCGTGCAATATCTTTGTGGGGGCTACTCAGGTCCTTACAAAGAGTCACTTTCCCTACCAGCTTCGTTACTCTACCCATCAATTCTTCGAACGTTTCAGGAAACTCCGGTGGCGGAGCGATTTCCTCACTCATCAGCCTAGCGTTATTCTCCTCGCGTTGATGCCAGTCATCCCTTCCTAAATGAATGGTGTCACTCATACCCAGAGTGCGGGGTGGCAATGAAACCTTTGCCACCTTATGGCCTGCTTTTAGCTTGGCCCAATGTCCTCGTCCAGGCAAGGGAATGTCATATCGGCGACAGACTTTTGCTAGCGCGACATCTGAGATTTCAAACTGCGGTGCAATATCCTTGATCGGTCTCGACCAGATTAGTTCATATAGATCGTTCCGAGAGTATCGGTATTCCATAGATCCACTCCTGAAGGAGAAACGTCGGCCCATTCTGAGCATGAGAATGCCGATTCTGTGAGATGTCGATCCTCTTGTAAAATGATCGACCCATTTCTGCATAGTCTAGATGAGACATAAGCGGAATAGCTTTTGAGTTGCACACTGATGCTTGACTATATTTTGTGGTACCTGCTAATCATTTTGCTTGCCTTCGCCTTATCACGGTTTAAAAGGCTTTCCTTTTTCACTAAGAAAAAATATTACCGCCCGCGTCGCGCCGGTATATCGCTGGCGCCAGGGAGTACTTGTCATCCAGTCTCTGGCACTTCATCACGTGCGAAGCCTGCCTGGGTAAAACCTGCCGTTATTGCTTTATCCATGCATTACCCGCAGTTGGGCTCAAGGCGTTTAGCACATGCATTCAATCTGCACTACTTTGAGAATACTCATGTTGGTGTCGGAAAAACCTTTGTCGCAGATACTTTGCAAGCGTATCGATTAGCCTGTGCAAGACGACGTCAAGCCATGAGATTACAGTCAGCTTCCACACCACCAATTCACGCCGTCTGGGGCTTGGACTTTACTCACATGAGCACTCACTCAGGACCCGTACTGGGGATTATTGATCATGGCAGCCGTGCAATTTTGAGCTTGGAAGCCCTATCCAACAAAGCCACGATCACATTGCTAAGAGCACTATTGAATGTGATTGAAAAGGTAGGGAAACCCCAAGCCATTCGCACTGACAACGAAGCGGTATTTACGTCACGCTTATTTAGCTTTTGCCTTTATTGCCTCGGCATTCAACACCAACGCACGAAGCCGCACTGCCCTTGGCAAAATGGCCGGATTGAAAGATTCTTCGGCACCCTTAAGCGTGAATTGGGCAGCCGCTTCACACTCGATAAAAGGCCTCTGAATCTCCTGCTTCATCAATTTGCTTATTACTACAATCACCACCGCCCACATCAAGCCTTGAATAACGTCACACCAAGCCAGGCTTGGCGAACTTTACCAATTGCAAAGAAGAAAGCAGTCAAGAAACGAAAGCCACCCATTCAAAAAAACTAGCTAAAACGCATTGCTATCCATTGCTTCTCCCGGCTCAATCAATGTCCGCGAATGGTCGCGCCCCGACAAATCAAAATGAGGACTCAACAACGAAAAACTGAACAAAAACAGGCGTATCAATAACGAGCCGGAATTAGATAGACGGTTTTTTGAAACTTAATCTGCCGATACCACGATAAAAAAAGACGGTGTCGACGTCAAAACACCGATCCGGACATGCGGACAGGACAACGAAATAAAGACCGTGGAACCAGCGAAAATGATTTAATTTTTCACCCATTTTTTCACCCGAGCCATTTTAGGCCGATGAAAAATTCTGATAGGTTGATACAAGTGGTGGGTCGTGAAGGATTCGAACCTTCGACCAAAAGATTAAAAGTCTTCTGCTCTACCGACTGAGCTAACGACCCACTTATATCGAACGTGCCTAAGCACTTATAAATCTGTATTTGCTTTAATACGCCATAACAGCGGCGGTGCAAACAAGAGCGCGAATTTTAGGCAAAACCGAGCCTTAGAGCAAGTAATAATTACTCTAATGCCTGACACCCTTACACATAGCGCTAAACATAACGTGTCGGGTCGGCAATTCCGGCTTCATGAAAGCCTGCCGCGCGCAAACGACACGCATCGCAGCGGCCACACGCACGGCCTTGGTCATCGGCTTGATAGCACGATACGGTGCGGGAAAAATCTACGCCGAGGCGAATTCCTTCTCGCGCGATGTCGCCCTTGCTCATTGCAATTAACGGTGCGTGAAGACGTAAACCAGCACCTTCAACGCCGGCTTTCGTCGCAAGATTGGCAAGATTTTGAAATGACGCTAGAAATTCCGGACGGCAATCAGGGTAGCCGGAATAATCAACGGCATTGATGCCGCAAAAAATATCGTTAGCGCCCAGTACTTCAGCCCAACCTAGGGCAATCGAAAGCATGATGGTGTTGCGTGCGGGTACGTAAGTGATCGGTATGCCTTCGCTTGCCGATTCCGGCACCGCGATATCCGAGGTCAGTGCCGAGCCACCAATGCTGCGTAAATCTACCACCACGGTTTTATGCTCGGCGGCGCCTTGTGTTACTGCAAGTTCATTGGCGGCATTGAGTTCAGCACGATGGCGCTGACCATAACTCACACTCAGCGCATGGCATAGAAAGCCCTGCTCTTTTGCTATCGCCATGGTCACAGCGGAGTCCATGCCGCCGGAAACCAATATCACTGCTTTTTTGATTGTCATTGCCATATTTCACTTGAACTCGTCGAATCAATTTTAATACAGATTACAAAAGCAGATCACAACCCGTAGGGGCGCATGCTGCGACCGCCACGGATGGCGGGAGTGCCGAAAATGCAGGAGCATTTTTCGGCCTGCGCCCATGGCCTGCGACAATCTGACACAGGGCGCAGCTAGCATGCGCCCTTACGCTAATATTACGAACGATTTTGGCGCGGCAAGCAGAAGGTGGGCGGTGCCGACCTACAATGCCTAGCGCCCTGTTTCTTCGCCCCACAACTGTTTGTGCAATTGCATTTGAAAACGCACGGGTAGTTTGTCGGCCAATAACCACTCTGCCAGATCACGCGGTTTCATTTCGGTGTAACTGGGCGAAAACAATACTTCGCAGCGATCGTTCAATTGATGTTCGGCCAACATGGACTTCGCCCACTGGTAATCTAACGGACTGCAAATTACGAATTTAACCTGGTCGTGCTTAGTCAGTAGCGGAATATTTTCCAGCCGATTGCGATGCTGTTCTTTCGAGTCTGGTGTTTTCAAATCCACGATGCGACTCACGCGCGAATCGACTTCGCTAATATCAATGGCACCTGAAGTTTCCAGCGAGACCTCATAACCAGCGTCACATAATTTTTTTAGCAAAGTGATGCAGCGTTTTTGCGACAGCGGTTCGCCGCCGGTAACGCAAACATGGCGGGCGCCGTGCTTGGCTACTTCCGCGAGTATGTCGTCAATATTCCACCAGTCACCGCCATAAAATGCATAGGCGGTATCGCAATATTGGCAACGTAGCGGACAGCCGGTTAAACGCACAAATACCGTAGGCCAGCCAACACTGCGGGCTTCGCCTTGTACTGACAAAAAAATTTCCGTCAGTTTAAGACGTTCCTGAGTAACCACTTCCACAATGTTTATTGTCCAAGATTCATGGCGCGCAATTGGCTTTGTGCGAAGCGTGCTGCGTCGCTCATTGGATATAAGCGCAAAACTTCGTTGAAAGTGTCACGTGCACGATCTTTCTGGCCAAGCTGCGCCTGGCAATAGCCCAACTTCAACATACCGTCTGGCACTTTGCTGGAGTCCGGGAATTGCGACAGCAAGCGTTCAAAACTTTGCTGTGCGATTTCATAATTCTGCGTCACATAATAACTTTCGCCCAGCCAATACAGCGCGTTTGGCGCAAGTTGTGCTTGGGGATAAGCGTCGATAAAGCTTTTAAACAAACGTGCAGACTCGACATAATCTTTTTGTTTCAAGGCATCAAAGGCAACACCGTAAGCGGCTTCTTCATTCGCAGGATCGCTAGAAAAAGTGTTGGTGTTGCTTGCACTAGGCGAGATCGCAGGCCTGGTGGTCGCCGGCTTGGCTACACTCGGCTTAGAGCTTGTTGCAGGCGTCAAGTTAGTTGTGCTACTGCCGGCTTCAAACTTGTTGATGCGTGAATCCAGATCAATATATTGCACCCGATTACGTTCTTTGAGCTGTGTATTATCGTTTTGCAAGGTTTCCACTTGATCACGCAGTGCTTTCATTTCCGCTTGCAACTGCGCCA
>JAYUUM010000105.1:0-4101 GCA_043754555.1 Arenimonas sp.
CCCGTCTGCCGGCAACGTGACTGATTTAAAAGTTAATGAGCGTCTGCTCGATCAACTGGCTCAATTGAGTTCACGTCTGGCCGAAAAATTTCCGAACCCAAGTACAGAAATAACCGAACTGTTGCGTTTCCCCGGAGTGTTGGAAGAAGCGCCGCTGGATCAAATTGGCCTGCAGTCTGAAGCGATGGCGTTGCTTGATGTCACGCTGAAAGAATTTGTCGCGTCGCGCGAACGTGAAGGCGGCAAGCTGGCCGTTGTCATGCAGGAAAAGATTGACGGAATTGAACGGATCGTTGCCCAAGTGCGCGAATGGTTGCCTGAAATTCGAACCGCCCTGCGCGCCAAAATGGAAATCAAATTAGCCGATTTGAAATTGCCATTAGACCCAGGACGACTAGAACAGGAAGTTGTTTTGAACCTGCAAAAAATCGATGTCGATGAAGAGCTTGACCGTTTAACCAGCCATGTGTCCGAAGCGCGTCGCATTTTCAAATTGCCCGAAGCGGTCGGCCGCCGTTTGGACTTTTTAATGCAGGAATTCAATCGGGAAGCCAACACCCTGGGTTCAAAATCCGTTGATAGTCGCACCACACAATCAGCGGTAGAGTTAAAAGTATTTATCGAGCAACTACGTGAACAAGTGCAAAACCTGGAATAAGTTAGGAGCAAACCATGCGCGGAACTTTGTATATTGTGGCGGCGCCCTCCGGGGCGGGAAAGTCGAGCTTGGTGAACGCCGTGCTGTCCCGAGAAACCGGCATTGCCTTGTCAATATCATTTACTTCCCGCAAAGCCAGACCGGGCGAGCGCCATGCACAGCATTATCATTTCATTAGCAAAGAAGACTTTGAATCAATGATTGCCAAGGGCGATTTTTTCGAGCACGCGCTTGTTCACGGGGATTACAAAGGCACTGCCAAACAATCAGTGGAACCGCAATTGGCGGCGGGAAAAGATGTCTTGCTGGAAATCGATTGGCAGGGCGCACGTCAAGTCAGAAAAAAATTGCCCGATGTGATCAGTATTTTTATTTTGCCGCCATCAAAAGAAGCGCTTGAGACCAGAATGCGTAATCGCGGCCAGGATTCCGAGCAGGTGATCACGCAACGATTGGCCAATGCGCGTGAAGAAATGTCGCATTACAGCGAATTCGACTACGTTATTGTTAACAAGCATTTTGATGCAGCGGTCAGTGAGCTCCGCGCGATTTTTCAGGCGCAGCGCCTTAAGCAAGACGCGCAACAACAGCGTTATGCCACTCTTATCGGCCATCTTCTGGCCTGACACGTACTCAAAACCCTATTTTCATTGCCACAAGCCAGTTACACGCGTAAAATCTGCGGCTCATTGTAACTTATTGATTTTTAGGGTTTCGCTCGGCCGAGCGGCCCTCTTAGGAGAGATCATGGCCCGTGTAACAGTAGAAGATTGCTTAGATGTAGTGGGCAACCGCTTTGAATTAGTGGTGATGGCTGCCAAGCGCGCTCGCCAACTAGCCAAAGGTGTTGAATCCACCGTAGAAAATTATGAACATGAAGACAAGCCGACCGTGCTGGCATTGCGCGAAATCGCGGCTGGCAAGATCGATGCTGAATTAATCGATCAGGTTGAAAAGTCTGAACGTGAACGCCGTGAGCGCGAAGCCCTCGAATGGGCTGCCGCAGAAGTGGTGGATGACGATTTATCAAAAGGCGGCGACGATTAATCGCTGATTGTTTTGAAGCTTCAAAAAAACGATCTCGGTAACGAGGTCTTTTTTTTTTACTTGAACTTATGCTTGAATTTACGCTCAAGGCATTGAAGCAAAACGCTTAGCCAAGTAGTCTGAGCTTATGCCTCATATAAAAGCCCCCATTGACCCTGCGTTCGAGCCTTGCCCAGACCCGTGTCCGGATGCCGTGCGCGCCTTGGAACTGCGTTTAACCGACTATTTGCCGTCGGCGCAAATTTTGAAAGTACGCAAAGCCTATCAAATCGGTGCGATGGCGCATCACGGCCAAACGCGTAAATCCGGTGAAGCCTACATCACGCATCCCATTGCAGTGGCCGGTATTTTGGCGGATTTACGATTGGATGCCGAAGCCCTTTGCGCTGCGATTTTGCACGATACGCTGGAAGACACACCGCTGCCACGTGCACAAATTGTTGAAATGTTTGGCGAGACCGTGGCGGAGTTAGTCGATGGTGTAACCAAGCTCGACAAAATTCAATTTAAAAGCCAGCAAGAAGCGGTTGCCGAAAGTTTTCGTAAAATGATGTTGGCAATGTCTCGCGACATTCGGGTAATTTTGATCAAGCTGGCAGATCGTTTGCACAATATGCGCACGCTTGATTCCATGGCGACCGCATCGCGCCGTCGCATTGCCCGTGAAACTCTCGAAATTTACGCACCTATTGCACAACGCCTCGGCATGAACCGTATAAAAGCCGAGCTGCAGGATTTGGGTTTTCGCGCGCTTTACCCGGTGCGTCATCGCGTCATTTCCAAACGTATTGCCTCGCAACCGGTTATGCGGCGCGAAGCGCTCGCAACCATTGAAGCGCAACTGGCGCAAAAATTAACGCAAGAAGGCCTTCCCATTCGCGTTATTAGCCGCGTCAAAGCACCTTGGAGCATTTACAGCAAAATGCGCGAGGAAAATAAAAGCTTCGACCAGGTAATGGACGTGTTTGGTTTTCGTGTTGTCGTGCAAAAAGTTATGCAGTGCTACCACGCACTCGGTGCCGTGCATTCTTTATTTAAACCGCTCGATGCCAAGTTCCGGGATTTTATTGCAATTCCCAAAGCCAATGGCTATCAAAGCTTGCACACCTTATTATTCGGGCCCTACGGCTCTCCGGTCGAAGTGCAAATTCGTACCGAAGAAATGGACTTGATTGCCGAGCGCGGGGTAGCTGCACATTGGCTTTATAAAAATGCCGGACGCACCAGCAACAGCGCGCAAATTCGAGCTCAGGACTGGGTGCGCGGTTTGGTCGATTCACAAGACACCTCAGATTCGTCGATCGAATTTTTGGAAAACGTAAAAATTGATTTATTCCCCGACGAAGTTTATTTGTTCACGCCAAAGGGCGATATTTTTTCATTGCCGCGAAATGCCACCACGCTCGACTACGCCTATGCCGTACATACTGACGTGGGCAATCATGCGGTCGCAGCGCGTGTCGACAAAAAACTGGTGCCGCTGCGCATGAAATTAATTAGTGGACAGACAGTAGAAATTATTACGGCGCCATCGGCAAGCCCAAGCCCGCAATGGCTTGAATTTGTGGTTACCAGCAAAGCCCGTACCGCAATTCGTCATTCGCTGAAACATCTCGAACACGAGAACGCGGTGGATCTTGGTCATCGCATGCTTGATCGCGCGCTCGAGAATCTTGATAGCTCGCTTGATCGAATCGCAGGTGCCGGACTTGAGCATTACTTGCACGAAAATCGTTACCGGCGTCTGGAAGAATTACTGTCTGACATCGCCATGGGTAACCGGATGCCGGCAACGGTCGCACAAATATTGGTGCAGGACGAAAACAGTTTGCCGCTGTCGAAAAATAACGGCATGCCGAGAACTGGCGAGAAAATTCTGATTAATGGCAGCGAGCGTGGTGTATTAAGTTTTGCCGCCTGTTGTTATGCAATTCCGGGCGACGACATCATGGGCTATCTGAGCGCCGGTAAAGGCGTGGTCGTGCATCGCATGGATTGCCCGAATATGGTGGACTACCGAAAACATCCGGAACGCTTCGTGCCAATGGGGTGGGACCGGATTGTTGAAGGCGATTATCGCGTCAACCTGCGAATCGAAACCGATAACAAACCCGGCACACTGGCGCAAGTCGCTGCCGCCATTGCCGAGTGCAATTCTAATATCGATTCCGTGCAATACCGCGAACCCGACGCACAAATGTCGATTATGGAGTTCGTGATTGAAGTCCGAAATCGCAAACATCTTGCCGATGTTATCCGCCGCGTCCGTCGCTTGAGCGTTGTGCATGGCGTTGAGCGGATGTAAGTCATAGTCTTGTGGGAGCGTCTTCGGGCGCGACCGGCTCTTGCGCAGAGATATCGCGCCCAAAGGCGCTCCTGCCAAGTCCCGCACGCAG
>JAYUUM010000106.1:0-12425 GCA_043754555.1 Arenimonas sp.
AGTCCAACTTCGGGCGCCAAATTATTAACTGTATAAACAACAAAGCCTGCTAAATGCAGGCTTTTTTGATATTTTGAAGTTGAATTTACTTATTCCAGCATTCATCCATAGTCGCTACGGTACCAGTTATAGATTTTGCTGCGCTTTGATTAATCCTTAGTGTCCCGCATTTTGAATCTTTAGTGGCTTGTACACCCTGCGGCACTGCTTCAACAGAATATGCAGTTGCCGTTGGGGTGCCGTTTAACTGAACACTATAAAAGTTAGCTAAATCTGTTTCGCATTGAAAGTCTGGCAATACAACTGCCACTGCTGCTGGCGTCTGGTTGTAAGCCAGATTGGTGGTGTAGAACCGCTCCATAAATTGCGAAGCTTCTAGCACGCATGCTGCTGCCGCCTTTCTTCGTGATTTGACTACCGAATTTTCGTAACTGGCGTAAGCAATTGTCGTAAGAATCCCGATGATTGCAATAACAATTACCAGTTCAATCAATGTGAAGCCGAACTGTCGTTTGTTATACGACAGCATTGCTGTCTCTTTGCGTGAAAAAGCTTTACTTAAATTTTTCATAATTTAGTTTCCTAACACTTCACGCCATGAGATACGTCCGATTCTGTTGGAATCACGCTGTCTTATATTCCTAAGATTGCCAGTAGAGCCACTTTGAATAAGCACGTTTCCTATCAATAGTGGGTTAGTTCCCATGCCTACGCCAATATCGACAGAACCTACCGGCACGCCACCAATGGTGTCGTCATCGAACTCACCGTCACCATCCACATCGAAATTAGCTGAACTCAAACTCGACCCTGTGAACGCATCGATTGCATTAATAAAGCCGCGGCCACCGACTGTACAGCCTGTAGATCCAGGAATAATACTTGCCGCCAGTAGAATATTGTCAGTTACCCGCTGGTCACCGACCATGCGCTCACCCTCCTGGGTTCCGGGCGGTGTAGGCGGTAACACTAAGTCTATATACCAACCAAACTTTGTCGCTGGCAATGGTGCAGCTGGTTCAAATCCGCGGACCGATCTTGTACCGATTGTACCGACCACAGCAATTTTACGAAGTTGCAAGTCAGTGCGAGTGGGAATGTTGACGGCATTGTCTTGAATACCGTACCAAGTTTGAGTGCTGAGATCATTGCTGTCTCCAGTCGTTAAAAACCGCCCGGTACCAAAGAACACCCAACGCTTATATGTTGTAGGGTCTCTTGCTACCGTTGGTCTGCCGTAGATAGGCTGACGCACTGAAGTCGGGCTTAAAGCCGTATGCAGATTTGTGCGCTGCGCAGCCAAAGACCAATTGGAAGGTGTACCGCTTCTCAAATCAAATCGCCACATATTGCCGCGTAGATCACCTGAATAAACGTAATCTAAATCACCGTCATTATCATCATCCCAGCCGACAGGTGACGAGAGCCCATTGGGATTCGCCACTGATCCATCCAGGGTGTCGATTTTTTGAATCAATGCTCCGGTATTTAAGTTGTAGATAAACAATACAGCCTTTTCACCGGCACTATTGGGACCGTTGGCCACAATGGCTGCAGCCATACCATTATTAAGTTTCGCAATAAACGGCCGACCTAAAACATTGCCCATATCGACGTCGGTACCAGACTCCCACTTCACATTCGTGGCAGTCATTGATCCGGGGTTAGTGACATCAAGTGCGAATACACCTTTACCGCCACGACCTAAAGCACCAATCAAGATGTTCTTGTTGTTATTCGGTGCGATAAAGTTACTTACACCAGTCGTTTGTCGTCTTGCTGAAACCACTATAGAGCCGTCCACAAAGTAGCGATGCACATAAGGCTCAACGCTGAGTGCTTTCAAATTAACCAGATTGATGCCTAAAGGCACATAAGCAAATTGCTCAACACCTGTGGCAGCATTAAACCCGTGCAGCATGCCGTCATTGGCCGATACATAAACGCTGTCGGTTTCACTCACATAAGCGGGCGAAGAATTTACAATATCCCCTAACACATGGTCTCGTGCTCGATATGTCGTGCCTTCACCGGTTCTGTTACCACGAATGTAACTGGAAACAGCTGGCGTCAATGCAGTATCTTGCACAGCGGTCGGGAATGTAGCACCAGCGCCCGTAGCAGCTGGGCCGTTCCAAGTTAAAATATTTCTTGAACCAGATGCGGGAATGAGAGCCGAAGCACTCCATGCTTCAGTCGCATTAATAACGCCAGTAGTAGCAATATTGTAAGCCACCAGTTCACCAGTCCATTTGCCGCTTGTATAACTTGCTTGGAAGATGCGCCCCGCAGTTTCGAGCGAGGTGCTATTGGCAGAGGCATTTGAGTTTGAAGCCTGAACTTCTGCAATACCTGCCAAGGCATCACGCAAGCCCTGACTAAATTGAGTAGCATTCAAGGCAGAAATAAACTTGCCATGGCCGTTAACCGATGCGTGAAAGAGATCGTCAATTCGTGTTGGGTTTTCAGCAGGAATTGGATTAGGCCAACCAATAGTGCCATTAGTATTACGAGCACCGGTCTTGAGTAAAGGTAAATCAAGAACGGGGTCTAGAGTGCCCTTTAAGCCAATTGAAACACCATATGTAACCATATGTTGCCAGTAAGCCGGATCATTGGTACCCGACGGCACAATATTTTCCAAGCTGCTTAAATCGGTTTTCCAGTAATGATGAGCCACATCGGCTAAGGTATTGCTCCAAGTCGATGCGGTAACAGGACCAGTGGTCGCAGTAAAATTATCAATGAAGGGGGGGGCCGGATTATAGCCAATTGGGGTACCCAAGGCACCGAGGGGTAGAGGAATCGGCGTTGCGGCAGTATTGTCAGCATCGCCAACGGCGACGTAACCTGTTGTGTCGTTCCAAAAACCGTCAGTCGTAAGGATCGCGAAATTTTGACGGCAGGCAAGTTGTGTTGTACCGGTTTCAGGTCCATAAGGCCCGGTGGCACTTGCGTCTTTGTAATATTCACCGGTTCTTTGCAAAGCCGGCAACAATGGCGTCGAGCCACTTGCGTTAGCGGCATAAAGTCGGTCAAACCAAAGACTACGATTGGTGGTAGGTGTGTCAGGCAATACCTTATTGCGGAATAGTCCGTTATCGGTATCTACAGGTACTAAGTAAGTGCTACGGTCCCAAATAGTTGTGTAACCGATTCTAAAAGTTTCGGGCAATTCAGCAAATGCTTTCCCAGCGCCTGCTTTCGCAACTTTGTTACGCGTGCGGTTGAAAGAGTACCAAGTAGCAAAGTTTTGTTTCTCATCTGCCACATTGCGGGTTACAGACACGCCCAAAGAGTCCACCCAAGTCAGGCTAGTTTGATTGGTGCAGTTTCCCCAACCAGCGCCTGTTTGCGAATCAAGATCACAACCATTAGCGTCCATTGTTTCAAAACGGGCTACCAAGTTTACTGAGTTAAAGTTACCGCCATTAGCAAACATACGAACCTGCCAAGTACCGGCGGCAGGATTAGCAATGTTACACGTTTCGTTGTTAGTGCCAGCATTCCTGCTGCGGCAAGTGAATGCCCCCGTGGTGGGTACGCCATTTAAGAGCACATACATATCCGCATTAGTGCCGGTACCACCGGTACTGGTGAAAGTAACGTTGGATACATTTGCCGGAACAATGAAATTTTGGCTCGCAGAATAATTACTATCGGTAACGTTACCGGTAGCTGCCAAAGACGTAGTGGCTGATAAAGGCAGGCCGGTAACTCGCTCCGCCCGCATGATTGCGGCACCGCCCACCAATATTTGATATCGCCAATAATTAACAGGCTCCCTCACATAGGCAAGTGTAGTGTTGGTTGTTTTGGGTACATAGTAGGTCTGTGTGCTTGCTGCAAGATTAGCCGTACCGCCACTGGCCAAAGTAGCGCTTGTGTAAACGGCGCCGTAAGGCGTGTCTGCCACATAATTACCCGTATCAGAAAAATTCCGCCATGGGTCGTAATTGATTGAAGGGTTGTAATAGATACCGTTACGAGCATACGTTTGCTGACCAATATTAGGTGCATTGGTGGTGGGAGCCGAGTCACTAGTGGCTTCCGGCGCCGCCATATACGTTAAGCCCATCGACCCGGAATCGTCCAGAATAAACATAATATTCGGCGGAACAACCGAGCCCGATTGAAGTGGGGAGTCCGGAATTACTATGCCAGACGTCGCGGGTGTCGCTAGCAGCGCTGCCATAAGGCCAAGGGCAAGAGAGCTTGGCTTGCGCTTACTTAAGTCTGACAAATTAGTTTTCATATTAGTAACTCTCATGACATTCCCCTAGTTAGGGTCTGGTGTAATTAGATTGGATAATTACCGTGGCACGGTTAGCTTGTGTGCTGCGTGCGGTAATACGAAAGACACCTATGGTGACCGGTTCCTCACCATCAATAATGCCCACGGTCGATAATGATTTCGGTGTTCGCCCCATGTATTCGATCATGTACTGCGGCACCACAGTCAGCCCGCTTTGGCTTACCGATGTGGTGGCATTTGCCCAAGTGCCTGCTGGTGGGGTGGCTAATGTCCAGCGGTCTGCTGCTCCAGCGATGGGTGTTGGGCATAAGCCAGCGGCACAACTTGACGTTGGAAAAGTGGCAATCGGAGTATTTTCTATAACATCCTCCGCCTCCCGCGCTGCAGCTTCAACCGCTTGAAAGCTTAGGCTTCGATCAAATTGGCCACCGCTCATTTTTTCTTGCAATAGACCAACACGCATGCTGGCTAAACCCAGCAATGTCATTATCAATAACAAGATAAGCACGATCAGCAAAGAAACACCGCGCTGTTGGCGAACACTAAATTTGTGGTTAATGTCCATCATATATTGCGGTTCCGTAGTGTGATGGTGCTGGAAAGTTGTCGCTGTATGCGATTGCCGTCGGTTCCGATGTTTTCATTACCCTGTAAAACAAGGTTCACCCGAACTGCACTGACAACTCCCCAATTTGCCGCCGAAATAGAAGCCGCAGGCAAATAGACACCGTTGACAAGGTAGGTAAAGCTCAGATTTTGTACGCCTTCGGCAATTTCTTGCGGCGCTGCCGTTACCGTACCACCGGCGTTATTTAAACTCGCTTGATACAAAGAGCGCCCGCCATTAGGGTTGTTACCGATATACCAGCGGACGGCGCGTAATTTCGCAACGGTGGAATTAGGGCCGAACTCGTAGGGCGTGCCGCCAACCGGCGGACCACATAACGTAGGTAAGCCCAAGCCATTACTGCAATTGCCTGGAGTTACAGCGTTGCCTGTATTATGAACTACGGTGGCGTTGGTTGCGTTAGGCCCAGACATTTGAAAGATGGAGGCCTGCAAATAATCACAGGCCATTAAAATGTCACCGGCCCGTAAATCATGCGTGCTGGTATTAAGTCTGATCATGGCGGAGGTTGGATTATGACTTTCAACAGAAATACCGCTGTTGCTACTGGACATTAATTGAATAGCATCGGTCCCTGACACTCGGGTGCCCGCTGTGGTACCAAATGCCGCATCGGGAAATGCCTGCGTGCTGCCATAACCGGTAATGCCGGTCCATGTTGACCACCAAGTAGCATTAGCATTCTGTAGTACATTCGACACAGGCAAGCCTTTCGCACAAGCGGAAGCGCCTGCTTCACGAATATCACGAGCCATTAATTCGTATGAAGTACGCATATTTTCTTGAATACGACCGACGTTTTCTGTTGCGGTATAAGTTTGACTATTTGAAATAAATATCGCGATGGCGCTGCCTACAACTAACAGGCCAATGATTAATGAGACCATTAATTCGATTAGGCTCATGCCTTTGGCTACTGCACCTCGGGGTAAAATTTTTGCTCGTGTGCTCATTATATTCTGCTCCGAGTAACGGTCGTCTGAGCTGCTGATCCAGCACTACCACGGCTATCATTCCATTCAACAGTTACTGTGCAGACTCGTCCTAGTGAAACTGGAGCAGTATCTTCGCAGGCAATTGTTCCGCATGCCCCATCGCCTAAGTTGTCTTGCATGTTAATCATCCAGGCATTCAAGTCATTTTGCGCAAGGGTTGCTGTTGCTGTTGGAACAGTACAGGTACGTGGTATGACGTATGCATTCGTCCGCGCAGTCAACACGTTTGCCCGCATCGCATCTAAAATACTGTAGGTTTGCATAACGGCTTGGCTTCGTTCCATCGAGCTTTGTCCGTTCCGTAAGGTAATGGCTTGCATCGAAGCTATGCCCAATAAACCGATACCTAATATCAATACGGCTATTAAAACTTCAATAAGACTCGTACCACGGCTATGGGTGGTTTTAGTCACAGAAATGGATGTATATTTTTTATGTTTTGAGTGCATAGTATTCCAGACTTGCATATTAATTAGGCGCGGTGCATGCGATAGTGGCATTGCGTTTAGCGACCCTCAGCCGGCCGCCACCTGTTGCAAACTCAACATCCCTAGCGTTTAGCAGCGGCGTGGTGGTTGCAATGCAAAGCACAACTCTGCCTTGAAGCAAGATCCCAGTGCCACTTCTAGCTAGTCCGTCGGACTGAAAAGTGACTAAGGCATCTATGTTGCTGCTGGCAGTTGCGGTTACTCCGCTTAGCAAATTGGCTTGCAGCAAAGTTTCGCCAGTATCGAAAACACCATCACTATCGGTATCAACAAAGCTTATCCAGCCGCCCCATGCGGCGGTACCCGAGCAGGAAGGAGTGGCAGCATTGGCGTTGCTACTTCCACAAACCACCACTTCTCTACCACGCCGAATGGACTCAAGACGTGCTGCCTGAAAGGTTGCTAATAGCTCATTAGCTTGTCCAGAAACACGATTTGAGTTCAAAAAAGAAGTAAAACTAGGGATTGCCAAAGTCAGCAGAATAGCTGCAATAGCAATGGTGATGACAAGCTCGATCATGGAAAATCCGCGACCTGAGGAATTTTTTGGAAACTTGTTTAAAGGTTGCCGAAACATCTTTTTCATCGTCGCCTCGTTTTATGCCTAGTAAGCATATTTTGGTCAATTCATCTAAGCCAGCAAACCCCGACTAGCGGATGAAATTAAGGTTCTAATGGTAAAACATAACATTTATCTGGCAAAACCGAGTCACCTAGTGAAAAATTCACGAGCAATTGCACATAATGGATAAGACTAGCCAATTGAAAATGGTGCAGAAGCATATGGGCAAAACTACCGCGCCTTATCAGCCGATCCAAATTGTGTGGAAAACTTCCACAATGGTCTCCATGGTCTTGGCCGGAGAAGGTTTGGCATTAGTGATGTCATTGACCCCCGGTTTTAGCAGTGATAGATGGGTTTACTTTGGCCTGAGTTCATTGCTGATTCAATGGATTTTATTACTGACATTAGCTTGCCTACATCTATTAAAAAACTATATCTCTCAATACTCAGTAAATACGCTTGGCTGGATTAGTTTGACATTGCTAGTGTTTAGCACCTGGGCTATTTGCGGGACTTGCTGGTTTATTTACCAGCGCGTATCGCCTTTGAGCAATGCAACGGGTGTGTATTTCTTGCTTCAGTGCACAGCCATAGCCATTACAGTTGGCGTATTGGGGTTGATTGCACTGCAACACCACTGGCAGGGGCATCAATTGGCGATTGCCAATAAGCAAGCAGAGCTCCATGCGCTTCAGGCTCGCATACAACCCCATTTCTTATTCAATACCTTAAATACAGGGGCCGCACTGGTTCACCAACATCCTGCACTAGCGGAACAGCTTTTACTTGATCTAAGTGAGCTGTTCAGAGCTGCTTTATCAGAATCCAAATTGACAAGCCTTCAAGACGAATTATTACTTGCCCGACGTTATGTAGAAATTGAAGCACTTCGCTTTGGCGAGCGGATACGCATTAATTGGCAATTACCAGCCGAGATACCTGACATTGAACTACCCGCACTTTCCATTCAGCCACTGGTTGAAAATGCGGTGAGACATGGTGTGGAACCTAGCGAACATGGTGGCGATATCGAGATAACTGTTCAACAGATCAATAAACGCGTGTTAATTATTGTTAGTAATTCCCTGCCTGAAACTACAACCAACATTAAACGGGGTCACCATATTGGTCTTGCCAGCACACGCGAACGGATTGAAAACTATAGTGATGGTGAAGGAAGTTTGTTAACTGAAATAAAAAATGGCCGCTATGAAGCGACCATTTCTTTGCCTACATAATATTTCTGTTAAGCACTCACAACCCTATAACAGGGTTTATATTCCCCACTCATTTTCATGCGCTTTTGCTCGACGAAAGCCGCTAGCAAGCTATCGAGTGCTTTCATGATGTCGATATCACCGTCGATCTGGAACGGTCCATACAGTTCTATATTACGCATGCCGTCCTCTTTCACGTTACCGGCAACAATGCCGGAAAATGCCCGACGTAAATCGGCAGCCAGCAAATGCAGGGGTTGTTCGTGGTGTAAATTCAAACCTGCCATAGCGGCATGGTCGGGCACAAAAGGCTGCTGGAATTCAAACGGAATATGCAATGACCAATTGAAAAAGAATGCATCTTTTTCGGTAATACGTTGCTCGCGTACTTTCTTCATGCCAAGCGCCATTTGTCTGGCTACTTCTGGCGGGTTATCGATTATTATTTTGTAACGCGATGTGGCTACTTCACCCAGGCTTAAACGCAAGAACTGGTCTATTTGCTCAAAATATGCGGCGGCCGATTTAGGTCCGGTAAAAATTAACGGAAATTGCATGCTCACATTTTCGGGGTGCAATAAAATTCCGAGTAAATACAAGATCTCTTCGGCGGTGCCGACGCCACCAGGGAACACAATAATACCGTGACCAACTCGCACAAATGCCTCAAGACGTTTTTCGATGTCGGGCATGATCACTAAATGATTTACGATCGGGTTCGGTGATTCGGCCGCGATAATGCCCGGCTCGGTAATTCCTATATAACGATTATTGGTGCGTCGTTGTTTTGCGTGTGCAATTGTTGCGCCTTTCATCGGGCCTTTCATCGCACCCGGACCGCAGCCGGTGCAAATATCCAAACGGCGCAAGCCTAATTCATACCCCACTGCCTTGGTGTAGACGTATTCTTCGCGACCAATCGAATGGCCACCCCAGCAAACAACTAAATTGGGATCTTGATGCGGACGCATGACGCGGGCATTACGTAAAATTTCAAACACCGCGCCTGTCATACCGTCACTGCTATTTAAATCGAATTTTTTGCCATCACTAATTTCAGTGGCGACATACGCAATGTCACGCACGACAGAAAACAATAATTCTGCAACACCGCGAATCAATTCACCGTCAACAAACGCAGCGGCCGGTGCATGTTGCAAAACAATTTTAATACCACGCGCTTGTTGCAATACTTGAATATCAAAATCCGGATATCTTTGCTGCGCCGCACGCGGATCATCCGAATCATTACCCGTAGTCAAGACTGCCAACGCGCACTTGCGAAGCAAGTCATGCAAGCCACCACTGGATGCATCACGCAAGCGCGCGACTTCATCGCGGGACAACACATCCAAACCACCTCGTGGGGAAATTTCGTCATTTACTGTTGGCAATTTTACAAATACTTCACTCATCTTTCTTCTCGTTGTTTGTCGTCGTTTTATTGAACGAGCACTCTAGGTTACTTCAGGGTAAAAGTCATCAAACACTCGATAATTAGCTCCATCATCAAAGCAGTGAATTTGTAGTGGAAAATTCAATCCTGTTATATTTGCGACAAATGTTAGGCAAAAAAACGGCCGGGTTGCCCCAGCCGTTTTAGGTTTGCAGAGCAAGAATTACTTACCTAAAACTCATACTTCAAAGTAACTTGTGCAGCCCAGCGCGATTGTCCGAAATTATCACGACGGCTCAAACTCTCTTCACTACCAACCGAGTAAATATAGCGGCCTGTTGAATCAATACCGCCATATCGAACGAAACTATTGGCAAACCCGCCACGAACCGTATTGCCGGAAATCAGAGATGAGTTACCGCCATTGAAGGTGACTTCGTCGATTAAACCCCAATCTTTGTTGATTAAGTTACCGATATTCATGACGTCAAGGGTAATCGTAGCTTTATTGCCTTTAAAGAACCCAGGTATTTCCTGACTGATTCTAAAATCGAATGTATTGACCCATGGGTTGTTACCAGTATTTGGGTCAATAACACTACCACGTGCACTTGATAGCTCTTGGTTAGCATTAACAATAGCCCAGAATGCAGCTTCAGCAGCAGAATCATTTGCACATACGGCAGTACCTGCTGTTGATGCTGAGCTACGGAAACAAACTTCACCGGAATTTATAGCCGTTGGGATGTACATCAAATCATTACCGTCAATACGATCACCGTTTAAGTCGTTGATGTATGTCCAACTGAATGGACGACCTGCACGGCCCTCATAAACCAAACCAACAGTTGTTTTGTATTCTCCAAAGAAACTATGAGCGTAATTAAATGAACCAATGAAGCGGTCGCGAATTTCATAGTTAGCTTTGACTGCGCGCTCTTCATTTGGATTGAAGGTTGCACGACCATCCCAGTTCGAAATGGCTCGTGATGAAGTTAGTGGGCTAACTTCTTCGGCTTGGGTGAAGTTATACGCCAAGGACCAACTCCAATCATTTTTCATAGGGCGTGAGATACCGACAGTCAAAACTTCGCTTCCACCTTTACTAGTTGGCTTTGCCAGAACAACGTCGCCAAACGCTGTATTACGGCCGCTCCGCCCATTAACTGAGTTCGCACCAGTACAGGTAATTGGAGTAGCAGATAATGCGCCTGAACCACTCCAGCAAGCAGCGTTGTAACCACTAGCATTCCAAAACATTTGACGACCATCAGGACCGGTTCTAGTTGGCGCACCTAGATTTAAATGCTCGTACGCTATTCCTACGTTGGTGTCGGTCACGATAAGTTCTGCTTGACCCACCAAACCCCAAAATGGCAGCTCGGTTTCAAAGGCGATATTAGCTTTCCAAACCGAAGGTTGCTCCAGATCAGGACGAATTAAATCAACATCGGAAATTGCAGTGCCCGGACCGAAAGTTGGCTGGTTGGCGGGATTAGGATTGAAGATATCTGACGGGTCAGTTTGATAACGCGGTGGACAAGCATTTGAGCCCGTGCCTGAACAACTAAATGTACGGATAGTTAAACCATTATTGGTGAAGGGGTTAGTCAACCATACATTGGCTGATGAACCTTGGAACAAGCCAACGCCACCACGAAGTTGCATGGACTTATCACCATCAAAGGTGTAATTGAAACCAACGCGTGGTTGCAATAAACCAATGCCATCGATGGTCACGTCATTGCGGCGACCAAAGGCGGTTTCAAAAGCAGTGTTGCGTATAGGATTATCATCGATATTGGGGCGGTCATATCGCAAGCCCGCGGTAATCGTTAAATTTGAATTGACCGACCATGTATCCTGTAAAAACAAACCGGTATTTTCCAAAGTCCAAGCAGCAATGGCGCCATTTCGCGAAACCGGCAAGCCGGTAACTGGATCGGTGGCACTCCGCAAGGTATATGCGGAATACCGCCCTCGCGTAAAGTTTTCATTGGCGGCTTGATTGACCTGTGCAATCGTGGCCGTAGTGCAGTTGAGCACCGCAGCAAAGGTATAAGTAAATGGCCCGCTGGTGTCAATACAAGAGAAAGTATAAACCCCATTGGAATCATTCAAAAACAGATTCGAGATATCGTTTGAATCGTAATCAATACCAAACTTCAATTCATGATCACCCAAGAACCAGTTTGCACCCAAATAAATATTGTCTGTACTAGTAATAAGTTCATTAGCATGACGGAACTGATCGGTACCAAACAACAGCGTTCTGGTTTGCCGTAGAAGAGCATTTGCAGGATCGGGATTTTGAATCGAGACGTTGATGGCAGGCAAATTCGAGAAATTTTGCGGAATGCTCTCGTAGTCGCGGCGAGAAACTTTGAATTCAGTAGAGAAGTTATCAGACCAGTCGCTGAATAATTGCAACACGTGAGATTCAAATGTTTTGCCTTGCGTGTACCAATTCGATGACAAGGACAGTCGGCCTGAGTTAAAACCAGGAACTACTAGGTCGTTTTGTTCTGTTTTGTTATATCGGTAACTCGCACGATGATTATCGTTAATATTCCAGTCAATCTTGACCAGTGAGTCTTTAACTTTCGTCTCAATACCAGCCGGAACTTTCGATGTGCCCGCGTTGAAAGCCCAGGTCGTGTTTGCAATGCCAGTGACAGCGTCAATTTGTGACTGAGAAATATTGACTATGTTAGACGCGCTACTACCTAAAGGACCGAAATCGGGAGCATTTTCCGAGCGAGTGAATTCCTCATAGCCCGCAAAAAAGAACAACCGATCTTCAAGAATTGGGCCTCCCAAAGTGAAGCCATAAGTAACTTCATCGTTAAACCCAATAAAAGGAGCGCCGTTTACGCCGTCA
>JAYUUM010000107.1:0-12380 GCA_043754555.1 Arenimonas sp.
TCGACGGCGAGCACATGTCGGAATCGAATATTCTTGAATTCACCCACTCTTTGATGGCAAAGGGCGATTTTGAGGCCGCGGAAAATGCCTTGCGTGCCCGTTTGCGATTGCCGCCAGCTCCCGATGGTGCTTATTTGTTGATGACGGATATTTTAATTCGCGAAGCAAAATATGCCGAGGCGGCACAATTTGTTAACGAGCACCCGGACAATGCCGATATTTTTATTCGTTTGCGGGATTATTTTGTTGGCGAGCGTATGAACGATGCCGCCCTGAGTTTGATTTCAAAATCTCGCTTCACTGATCCGGGTATTGCACATACTAATGATTCCATCGGCAAGCAATTAAATGGTGACTTAGCAGCGGCGATTGCTGCTTGTAATAACGCGCTGCGTTTTAATACCAATGATGCCAGCGCTTACAATCAACTCGGGCGAGTGCTATTTAATTCAGGGCATCCGCCACAGTCGCAATCAGCTTTTGAAAAAGCACTCGCTATAAAACCCGATTTTGCCGAGGCGTGGCACAACCTGGGGCATGTACTTCGCGCGCAAAATAAACTAGATGAAGCGGAAAAAGCCTATCTGCGCTCAGTGGAATTGGCGCCTTATTATCGCTCTGCCTGGCTAAACCTGGGCGTGGTTAAATTTGCCCGCACTAAAACTGCCGAGGCCTTAGCCAGCTTTGGCAAGGTGCTTGAACTAGACCCACACCACGTTGACGCTCACATCAATGCCGGTGTGGCAGAACATATTTTACGCAATGCCGGGCAAGCCAAAATTCATTACCAGCAGGCCATTGCACTGGATGCTAAAAACGATACCGCGCTGCGCCATCTGGCCAGTTTATTTTCCGAAGAACTCGACACCGAATCGGCGATTGAATATTTCCGCAAATCTCTGGTGCTAAATCCGCGAATGAGTGATGTCTGGGCCTAGCTTATCGAACTGTATGAACGTGCCAACCGCATTGATGATGCCCAACAAGCGCTGACCGAAGCTAGCCGCATATTGCCCGATGACGCCAACGTGCAATACATGGCCGCGAAACTGGCACGCCGTAATAATCAAATCGAACAAAGTGTTGCTCTCCTTAAAAAAATTGATGAACGCCTGCTGCACCCGCGTTTTTTACAATCGTTTTATTTTGAATTTGCCAGCACACTTGATCGTGCTAACGAGTACGCACTGGCTTATCAAACGTTTGAAAAAGCGAATAATCTGGCTGCTCACAGCATTCGCGCCAAGCAAACCGACTTTACCGCTTTTGATCGCCACATGGACGCGGTTGAAGAATGGCTAAAAACTGGTGCACGTATTGAAAAATACGAGAAAGACGAAGACCTCGGCGAAGACCTGTGTTTTCTGCTCGGCTTTCCACGTTCGGGCACCACACTGCTCGACGTAATGTTGGACGGACATCCAAAAACACAAACATTAGAGGAACGTACAAGCTTCGAGCATGTCGCGTTTTCAATTGACAAACAGTTTGGTGGCTACCCGTTTGGCTTAAGCAAGATTGGCGCCTCAGAACGCGCTGGCCTGCGCGAGCAATACCGTGCGTTGCTCGCGAAAGAAGGTGTTCAGCCCACGGTGGGTAGCGTAATCGTCGATAAAATGCCGATACGTACTGTCCACGCCGCCTGCATTCATCGCTTGTTCCCTCGTGCAAAATTTCTATTCGCACTGCGACATCCTTGTGATGTAGTGCTTAGCAATTACATGCAAAATTTCGCCGCTAACGAAGCCTTCGTGCATTTCAATACCCTGGCCGAAAGTACCCGGATCTACGAGCGCGTGATGCGCATCTGGAAAACATCGAGTGATTTGATGCCAATGCCAGTGCATTTTGTAAGGTACGAACAATTGGTGTCCGACACTGAACGCACTTTGCAGGAAGTCTGTCGCTTTCTTGATTTGCCGTGGATTGAGAGCATGAGCGCGCATCAAAACACCTTGAAAGATCGTGTCCGTATCAAAACCAATAGTTACCATCAGGTTACCGAGCCCGTGTATCTACACTCGATAAATCGTTGGCAACATTATCGTCCGCAATTGGAGCCTTATCTGGCTAAAATTAAACCTTATGCCGATTATTTTTCGTATTCGCTCAGTAAGCCACACTGATGACTCCCAGCTTTGTCCATTTGCATTGTCATAGCGAATTTTCGCTAATTGACTCGACACTACGCATTGATGAAATGATTCAGCAATGCTGTGCCCTGGGTTTGCCTGCGATTGCGATTAACGACAACTGCAATATGTTTGCGTTGGTGAAGTTTTTTAAAGCAGCAGAAGCCAAAGGGATCAAGCCCATTGCAGGAGCCGATTTATATTTGGCCGAGCCCGGCCAGGCGCCTTCCCGCTTGACCTTCCTGTGCCAAAACCGGACCGGTTATTTGAGTTTGTCGCGCTTGATTTCACGAGCGTATCTTGAAGGCCATCGTGGCGATTTTGTTTCGATACAAAGTGATTGGCTACAACAAGACAATGCTGGTTTGATAATGATTGCCGGACGCGAGAGTCTGCTCGGCCAGCAACTTGCGAGCGGAAAAAACGAGCACGTCAAACAAACACTGCATGATTGGAAACGATTGTTTGAAGATCGTTTGTATCTTGAAATCACCCGCACCAACCGCGACGGTGAACAAGATTTCAATACGGCCACAATTGCTTTGGCAGCCGAATACGACCTGCCTTTGCTGGCCAGCAATGACGTGCGTTTTTTAGAGCGCGAGGATTTTTCTGCGCATGAAGCCCGCGTCTGCATTAGTACTGGCCGTGTTTTAGACGACCCGAAACGACCGCGCGATTATAGCGCCGAGCAATATTTAAAATCGCCGGAAGAAATGCAGGAGCTGTTTTCCGATATTCCGGAAGCTTTGCAAAACACAGTCGAGTTGGCGAAGCGTTGCAATTACGAATTGAATCTTGGCACCTATTATTTGCCGCAGTTTCCGGTGCCTGATGGCCATACTTTGGATAGCTGGATTCGCGAAACATCTCATCAAGGTTTACAAAAAAGACTCACGAAAAATGCACCGGCAAATGGCCATACTGTCGTCGACTACGAGCAACGACTCGATATTGAACTCGGCGTTATTATTTCGATGGGTTTTCCCGGCTACTTTTTGATCGTAGCCGACTTTATTAATTGGTCAAAAGAAAATGATATTCCGGTGGGCCCGGGCCGTGGTTCGGGTGCGGGCTCGCTAGTGGCATGGGCATTGGGCATTACCGACCTTGACCCGATTCCCTACGATTTATTGTTCGAGCGCTTTTTAAATCCGGAACGGGTGTCGATGCCCGATTTCGATATCGATTTCTGCATGGACCGTCGCGACGAAGTGATCGATTACGTCGCCAGAAAATATGGTCGTGACCGCGTTAGTCAAATCATTACCTATGGCACCATGGCTGCAAAAGCGGCGGTGCGCGATTGTGGTCGCGTGCTGGGCTTTCCCTATGGTTTGGTCGATGGCATCGCCAAACTTATCCCTTTAACTTTGGGTATTTGTTTGTCCGATGCGCTCGGCACATCGGAAGCCTCACAGAAAAACTCCGAATTAAAATCGGAAGAATTAATCCAGCGTTATCGTAGCGAAGACGATGTAAAAGATTTACTCGACCTTGCATTAAAGCTGGAAGATTTAACGCGTAATGCCGGCAAGCATGCCGGTGGTGTGGTGATTGCGCCCTCGCCGCTCACCGATTTTTCGCCGTTATTTGCCGAGCATGTTGGCAAAGGTGAAACTGCTAAAAGCATCGTGACGCAATTTGACAAGGACGATGTTGAAGCGATTGGCCTAGTTAAATTCGACTTCCTGGGTTTGCGAACACTGACGATTATTGATTGGGCGGTTAAGGCTATCAATATTCGTCGCAAAGTTGCTGGCGAAACAGCACTCGACATTACTGCTCTGGCGCTGGATGACGAGCGCACTTACCAGTTGTTTGCAAAAGGCGAAACCGTCGCGGTGTTCCAATTTGAATCACGCGGGATGCGCGAATTATTGAAGCGCGCAAAACCTGATCGCTTCGAAGACATTATCGCGCTTGCAGCTTTGTTCCGTCCCGGCCCGTTGGGCTCGGGCATGGATAAAGACTGGGTGGATCGTAAACACGGTACTGCCGTGGTGCGTTATCCGCACCCCTCGCTTGAACAAGTGCTCGCACCGACTTACGGCGTAATTGTGTATCAGGAACAGGTGATGCAAATTGCCCAGGTGCTGGCCGGTTATTCACTGGGCGGCGCCGATTTATTACGGCGTGCGATGGGCAAGAAAAAGCCGGAAGAAATGGCGAAAGAGCGCGCCAAATTCGAGGACGGCGCAGCCGCATTAAATGTTGATGCCAAAGTGGCAACATCCATTTTCGATTTAATGGAAAAATTTGCCGAGTATGGTTTCAATAAATCCCATTCGGCCGCTTATGCTTTGGTGGCATATCAAACGGCATGGCTGAAAACGCATTATCCGGCTGAGTTTATGGCAGCGGTTTTGTCATCGGATATGGACAACACCGAGAAAGTCGTCAACTTTCTGGAAGAAGCCCGCGCATTAAAATTGGTGGTCAAAGCACCCGACGTAAACGCGTCCGGCTACATGTTTTATGCGCTCGACGCCAAAACCGTTCGTTATGGTTTGGGTGCAGTAAAGGGCGTCGGCCATGGCGCCTGCGAAGCCATTTATGAATCACGCCAACGCGATGGCGAATTTAAAGACTTGCTGGATTTTTGCAAACGGGTTGATTCAAGCAAGCTCAACCGACGTGTACTGGAAGCTTTGATCCACGCAGGCGGCATGGACTCACTCGGTAGCAATCGCGCCAGCTTGATGCTGCAATTGCCGGAAGTTATCCGCGCCACCGAACAACTCGCACGCGAACGCGATGCCGGCCAAAGCTCGCTGTTTGGCGGTGGTGCAGTACCGGAAATTCATATTGAACTGGTGCAAGTAAATGACTGGCCACTAGAACAAAAACTCAATGGCGAGCGCGACACTTTGGGGCATTATTTAAGTGGACATCCGCTTGACCCTTGGCGTAGTGAATTGCAAAACTTGATTGGCTTTGATTTAAGCCAATGTGAAAAAATTTGGGCCGAGAAAAAAAATCACCGTGGCGATGCAGCTATGGTCGTGGCAGGTCTGGTGACGAGCGTACGCAGACGTGGCGAGAATATGGCGATCGTACAAATTGAAGATGGCCATGGTCAGCTTGAAGTCACTTTTTTCCGCGAGGCATTTCAGCAATTTGGCGCGCTTGCAACCCGCGATCGTATTTTAGTGATTGACGGTGGTTTGTCGGAAGATCATTTTTCCGGTGGCATGTCATTACGTGCAAAACAATGTTGGGATTTCAAAACCTTGTGCTCGCAACAAGGTCGCCGGCTTTCCATCACCGCTGATTTGCGACAAGCGGGCACCTGGGAAGGCATGCAGCAAATTATGTCAGCTTACCGACCCGGCGGAACACCACTACGTATGGAATTGCGTACCCATACCAGCCAGGGTTCGCTGGACTTGAATGGCCCGAATTCGGTTCGGAGTGAACCGGAATTAATTTCATCATTGCGTGCTCTCCCGGGCATTAGCAACGTAGCGCTAACGCTGCACAAACCCTGGTTGGCGGTTAATTAATTTATCGTAAGCGGCCGCTTGCGGGCGACGCCTTTTCCCAAAGTATTCAGGCCCAAGGGCCCTCCTACACCTGTTATTTTCTGGCATGATTTTTCGCGCCTGACGGAGGCTCCCACGACAATACTAGTGGCGCAGCCCATAAGCCGCTAGAATCATCCCATTCAAGCATATCAAGCAGCCCATGAATCCAAACTTTCTCGACTTTGAACAACCGATTGCCGATCTCGAATCCAAGATTCAGGAACTACGACGTGCAAGTACCGGTCCTGCAGTGAATGTTGAAACCGAAGTCAAAGGTCTGCAAGAAAAACTCAAAGTGCGTACTGCGGAAATTTTTAAAGCCTTAACGCCATGGCAAATTTCGCAATTGGCGCGGCATCCGCTGCGGCCCTACACGCTCGATTATCTCGGTTTAATTTGCGATGAATTCCATGAGCTCGCCGGTGATCGTGCTTATGCCGATGATGCGGCGATTGTGGGTGGATTGGCACGCATTGATGGTCGCGCGTTTATGGTAATCGGCCAGCAAAAAGGTCGCGATACCAAGGAAAAAATAAAACGCAATTTCGGCATGCCGCGACCCGAAGGTTATCGCAAGGCATTACGTTTGATGAAAATGGCCGAGCGCTTTCAACTTCCGTTATTTACGTTCATCGATACCATGGGCGCTTACCCCGGTATTGGTGCGGAAGAACGTGGCCAGTCAGAAGCCATCGCAAGAAATCTTCTAGAAATGGCAGGATTAAAAGTGCCCATTATCTGCACGGTAATCGGAGAAGGCGGTTCCGGCGGTGCATTGGCAATTGGTGTTGGCGATAGAACCTTGATGCTCGAATACAGCACCTATTCGGTGATCACGCCCGAAGGTTGCGCGTCTATTTTATGGAAAAGTGCAGACAAAGCTCGGGATGCGGCCGAAGCCATGGGCATTACTGCCAACCGTTTGTTTGAACATAAATTAATCGACCGCATTATTCCCGAACCTCTAGGCGGCGCGCATCGTGATCCGACTGCGATGGCAGCAATTCTGAAAGAAACCCTGTTGAATGAATTAGTGGAGCTCGAGAAAAACGATATCCCTACCCTGCTTGAAAAACGCTATAAACGCCTCCGTAGTTACGGCGCGTTTGAAGCTTGATTGTTTATGCATAAAAGTAAACTCTGCGGTTTTATCATTGATTGCCAAACCGATAACATTAACAGCGCAGCTGATTTTTGGAGTGGCGCGCTCGGCATGAAGGTAAAAAGATTACCTGCAGAAGAAGGCGAAAAATATGTTCGTCTGCTTGACCCGACCGAACACTTACATGTCGAAGTTCAAAGTGTGTCTCATGCATCGCGTGTGCATCTGGATATTGAAACCGACAATATTGACGCCGAAGTGGAACGCCTGGAAAAACTTGGCGCAACGCGCGTCAAACAAATCCATACCTGGTGGGTAATGCAAGCTCCGACCGGTCAGCGATTCTGCGTGGTCAAACAATGCTCGAAGAATTTTGATCAGCAAGCTAACGTGTGGAAGTAAGTAAAACGCCATTGTTGGTGGCTCTGCAAGCGCAATTGCAAGATAAAAAATATCTTTGCGCCTTCAGCGGCGGTTTGGATTCGAGCGTGTTATTGCATGCCGTTGCCAAACTGCCCGGCATTACACTTCGTGCCATTCATATTAATCATGGCTTGCATCCAGACGCTGATGCCTGGACAGAGCATTGTGTAGCATTTTGCCGTGCACTCGATATTAAACTCAAAGTAGTTAAAGTCGATGTAGAAAAAAATGCCGGCAAGGGCATTGAAGCCGCTGCCCGTAACGCTCGCTATCTCGCTATCGCAAATCATATTCAAGATGACGAAGTGCTACTGACGGCGCATCATCTACAAGATCAGGCCGAAACCGTTTTGCAGCGCTTATTGCGTGGCTCGGGTAGTCAAGGATTGGCAGCGATGAGGGCCAACAGTTCGGCACATGGCTTTAATCAAAGACGCCCTTTGCTGTCGGTTTCAAAAGACGAATTACGAGCGTATGCCGAAAGCGAAAAACTGAGCTGGATTGAAGATCCATCCAATAACCAAACCGACTTTGATCGAAACTATCTACGTCATAAGATCATGCCTCTGATAGAAAAACGCTGGCCACAGGCAACTGCCGCTCTTGCGCGCAGTGCAGAACTTCTTGCCGAAGAACACCAATGCCTGCGCGAACAAAGCGCGATTTTTCTTGCCTTGCTGCAAGGTGTGGATGAGCGCGCACTCACTGTCAGCGGTTTGATCCAGCATTCAAAACCTTGGCGCGCGCAAATTCTCCGCGCATGGACTGAATCATTAAACACGCCGCCCTTACCTGCCAATATTTTGCAGGAAATTGAGCATTCCCTGCTGACGGCAACATCTGATACTGCCGCACAAGTGCAGTGGTCACGCAAACAAATAATGCGCTGGCGCGATTGTCTGTACTTACTGGAAACACCCGTCGAGATGCCGCGTGATTGGCAGCATATTTGGGCCGATGTGCTGCCAGTGACTTTGCCCAATAGCGACCAATGGGAATTTATATCCGATGAAAGCATTACTACACTGCCGTCAGCAATTCGGGAACATTTTGGCAGCGATTTAGTGCTTAGCTTTCGCCAAGGTGGCGAAAAAATCCTGCTAGAAAATCGCGAGCAACATTCCACTGTCAAAAACTGCATGCAGGAATTGGGCATACCACCCTGGGAAAGAAGCCGATTGCCGCTGCTTTTTGCGGCGTCGGGCGAATGCCTGGCGGTTGGAGATGTTTTACTATCAGCCCGTTTCAAAGCTTTTTGCGAGTCACAGAAAATTCGCTTTTCACGCAGGGCTTAAGATAGGCATAGCTTTAGGGGCGCTTGCTTACTGCGCCCAAATTACCTCGCAGAGTCAGGGCACAGGCCGAAAAATGCTCCTGCATTTTGACCAGACATTCGGCTGTTAAAAGCCGACACTCCCGCCATCCGTGTCGCCCGCAAGCGGCCTCCTACGCATCTATGGCGGGCGCAGCAAGCAGGCGCCTCTACATGGGTAAAACAGTATGGGTTTGACCCCTTGCGCCTAAGCCATCAAACTAATGCCATGGCTACCAAAAAAACCGACAACACACCCGCATCCGTACCGTTTGAACGCTCACTCGATGAGCTCGAAGCTCTGGTGCAAAAGATGGAAAAAGGCGACTTAAGCCTTGATGATTCATTGGCTGCTTACGAACGCGGCGTGGGCCTTTATCGTCAATGCCAGACTGAACTGGAACATGCCGAGTTGCGTGTGCGCTTATTGAGTAATCCGGAAAAACCCGAGACTGCGTCGGATTTTCATTCCGATGACACTTAACAAACGGGTCTCTGATCAAGCTGAAAGCGATTTGCAAAAGTGGCGCGAGCGAATTGAAATTGTTTTAGCCGCTGCACTTCCTTCAGAAAATACTGCACCCAAACGTCTGCACCAAGCCATGCGCTATGCAAGCCTGGGCGGCGGCAAACGCATTCGTGCCTGTCTGGTGTATGCCAGCGGCTCATTGTTTAACGCTTCCGAAGATGTGCTGGATTCGGCAGCAGCTGCCGTCGAAATGACGCATGCCTACTCCTTGATTCATGACGATTTACCGGCGATGGACAATGACGATGTCCGACGCGGCAAACCTACCTTGCATATTGCTTTTGATGAAGCCACTGCAATATTGGCCGGCGATGCCTTGCAAACCCAAGCCTATTTGAATTTGATACATACAAAAACCAGCGAAAGCGTGCGTGTTGCAATACTGCACTGTTTGGCCGAAGCCTCGAGTGCGGCAGGCATGTGCGGCGGCCAGCAAATGGACATGGACGCCACCAATCAAACGCTGAGCTTGAAAGAGCTCGAAACCCTGCATGGCCTAAAGACTGGCGCTTTGATTCGTGCCAGCGTGCGTATTGGCGCTTTAATCGGCGATGCCACCACCGCAGAGCTGGATGCGCTTGATCAATTTGCCGATGCATTGGGCATGGCGTTTCAAATACGCGACGATATTCTGGATATTGAAGCCAGCTCCGAACAGCTTGGCAAAACTGCCGGTAAAGATGCGCAGCAAAACAAATCGACCTATCCGCAACTGTTGGGCATGAGCGAGGCTAAATTACTATTGGGCAGTTATTCGGAAAAGATGCATGCAAGTTTGTTATTGCTGCGACGAGACACTTCGGCTTTAAAACATATTGCCGAATTTGCAGTAAATCGCACGCAATAAAAAAGCCCGGGAAGCCGGGCTTTTAATTGTTTGTCATAAGACTTTATTTGATAATTCTGACCGAAACAGGATAACGATATTCGATGCCTTCGTTTGCCTTAACTGCTGCAATAATCGTGAAAACAAGAGCGGCAATACCTACTAACAACATTACCGGCACCGTCACCAATATACCAATCCCGAAGGTAATTATTGTCAGAATCAGCAGCATCAGGAAAATTGCAGAAACCGTGATATTAAAATTCAATGCTTCTTTGGCTTGGCTGGCCGCAAATGGCATGGTGTCTTTCTTGATAAGCCAAATAATTAGCGGGCCAATAAATGTTCCGCTTCCGCCAAACGGTGACGAGAGCACCGCTCCTGCCAACGCGGAAAGATGCGCGAACATCGCCCATTGTTTTTCTTCTGCCGAAGGTACCCCAGGTGCAGCCTGTTCCATAATTTGGGGCGGAACAGGAGGCGTTGAATCAGATTCGTTCTCAGTCATTCCATTGCCTAGTATGTTTAATTAGAAACGCAATCTGCATCCTCAACCACGACATGTCAATATTAATTCCGTGTTTCTCTTAATGCTTCAGCCCTGAAAGCAGCATAGGAGGCGGCTCATTTAATCCACATAAAAAAACCCGGAGAACCGGGCTTTTTTATTAAATACTGGTCGCTTATTTGACTAAACGAATTGCAAATGGGTAACGATATGAAATTCCGTCTTTCGCTTTGAGACCTGCGACGATGAATAAGATTATCGATACAACCCAGATAATTAGCATCAATGGGCCCGTGACAATGGCAGCAATCCCAAGAGTAACGATAGCTAGAATCGTCAAGGCAAAATAGGCAATAGCCAAGGTGATGTTAAAGTTTAATGCTTCTTTGGATTCGGCAATCAGCCATTCTTTGTCTGCTTTGTCCTTGTTGATTAGCCATATCACCAACGGACCTATAAAACCGGTCACAATGGCAGAGAGGTGAGCAAGCATGCCCATTGTTTTATCGTCTTGATTTACTTCACTCATCGGTTTTCCCCCAATTAGGGCGCGGTCTTGCGCCAGCTGCTAAATGTCGCTCCCGCGACGCGAACTGTCAAGTCAAGCTTCGCCTGCGACAGTCATATTTCCAATTAAAATCGAGCCCGTGCGAATATGTGAGCGGGTATCGACATCCGAGCCAACGGCTTCAATAGCTTGGAACATGGTCTTTAAATTACCGGCAATAGTAATTTCATCGACCGGATATTGAATTTCGCCACCTTCTACCCAAAATCCGGCAGCTCCGCGCGAATAATCGCCGGTAATTCCGTTAACGCCCTGCCCCATTAATTCGGTCACCAGCAAACCGCGACCCATACCGCGCAGCATTGCGTTCAGATCACCGGCATTCGCGCGGGCATCAAGATTGTGTACTCCACCGGCGTTGCCGCTGCTTTGCAGACCCAATTTGCGTGCCGAATAACTTCCCAACAAATAATGTTGCAACACGCCATTCTCAATCAAATATTGTTCGCGAGTGGCAACGCCTTCAGCATCAAAATTGGCCGAACGAAGGCCGCGAGGAATGTGCGGCTGTTCCAGCAAGGAAAACCACTTCGGGAATAGTTGGGTATCAATCGAGTCCAATAAAAAACTGGCACGCCGATAAAGTGAAGCACCGGAAACCGCACCCAGAAAATGACCAATTAAACTGCGCGCTGTTTCGGAAGAAAATAGCACCGGGTAATTTCCGGTATCGACACTGCGTGGATTCAGGCGCCGAATCGTACGCTCTGCCGCATGCTTGCCGATGCTGGTGGCAGATTCCAGATCTGAATAACGCAATGCGCTGGAATACCAATAATCGCGCTGCATTGCATCGTTGGCACCGGCGATCAAAGAGCAGCTCAATGAAAAATGCGTACTGCGCTCTGCCGCATTGAAGCCATGGCTATTGGCGTACACCGCTACGCCGTCGCCAAAACCCATGCTGGCGCCGTCGGAATTAGAAATGCGTTTATCAAAATCACGTCCTGCCGCTTCAGTCTGCAAGGCCAATTCAACGGCTTGATCTGCAGAAACCGCATGTGGATGCCAACAATCAAGATCATGAAAAACAGTCGCCATGCGATCACGCTCTGCCAAGCCTGACGCCGTATCTTTTTCAGTAAATTGTGCAATGGCGCAGGCTTGCTCCACCGTTGCCTTCAAGCTGCTCAACTGAATATCGGCGGTGCTGGCAGTGCCCTTGCGTTGATCAAAATAAACCGTCACCGCCACACCACGGTCCTGGGTACGTTCAACGGTTTCTACCTCGGCCATGCGCACGTTGACTGAAAGCCCGCTGTCTTCGCTTAATGACACTTCTGCCTGACTTGCGCCCTGCTGCCTGCAAAGGTCTAGAACCTGCTCTGCAAGCTCGCTTAGATAATCGGCTTGCTCACCTTGTGAATGAGGATTTGATCGGGATTTGTCGATAAGTGTATTCATCCGCATACTATGCAACATTCTGGTAGTTACGAGAACCCATATGCGCGGT
>JAYUUM010000108.1:0-4072 GCA_043754555.1 Arenimonas sp.
GCCAACGCGATCATGCGGCCAGCAAAAAATATCCGGACCTTTGCCGGCACCACTGGATTGCTGGAATTTTTCCGGTGCGCTTTCAGGATGTTGCACGATAACTTTTACGCCCGATTCTTTCTCAAAAATATCGCCGACTTTTTGCAAGCCGTTATAGCCTTTGTCGCCATTAATCCATACCAGTAGATGGAGTTTTTTCTGCGCGTGGCTCGGACTGGGAATGCCGGCCGCAAGCAGCAGAAAAACAATGATTAAAAACACTTTCACGCTTGCAACTCCAGCATTGCATCGGGTTTTTTGCCAAGGCGATGAAATGCCTTGCCATCGGCACCAAACAAATAACAGGAACCAGAAGGTAAGCCGAGTTTAAGTTGTTCGCCGGTCCGTACCGTGGTTTGTCCGCTGAGTGTGCAGGTGAGATCGTCTTGCATGCCCGGGAATTCACAGTAGGCCTGGGTTGAGCTGCCAAGCATTTCAACAAACGTTACTTTTGTATGAATAATGTTGTCAGTCGGATTTAGACAAAGGTGCTCGGGGCGAATTCCTAAAGTGACCTTTTCACCGGTACCGGCAGACAATGTATTGATGTTGCATTGTATTGCCTCACCGTTGGCCAGTTTCACGATTGTTTTTTCTGTATCTGTTTGCAATATTTCTGCTTCGAGAAAATTCATTTTTGGCGAACCAATAAAGCCAGCAACAAATAAATTGTCGGGATGCTGATAAAGCTCGAGCGGTGAGCCGACTTGTTCAATCTTCCCGGCGGATAAAACCACAATCCGGTCAGCCAGTGTCATGGCTTCTACCTGGTCGTGCGTAACGTAAACCATGGTGGTTTTGAATTCCTCGTGTAGCTTGGCAAATTCATATCGCATGCGCATACGCAATGCCGCATCCAGATTGGACAAAGGCTCGTCGAACAGAAATACTTCCGGCTGTCGAACAATGGCGCGACCAATGGCAACGCGTTGGCGCTGGCCGCCCGATAAGTCTTTGGGTTTACGATCAAGTAGGTGGTCGATATGTAGGATTTTTGCCGCTTGCTTTACCGCTTTTTCAATCTCGGCTTTCGGTACCTTGGCCAATTTAAGTCCGAACGCCATGTTGTCGAATAGATTCATATGCGGATACAAAGCGTATGACTGAAATACCATCGCGATGCCGCGTTCGGCGGGTGGCACGTCATTGACAATCTTTCCACCGATTTTTAGTTCGCCGCTACTTATATCCTCCAAACCGGCAATCACACGCAACAAAGTGGATTTGCCACAGCCCGATGGCCCGACGAACACCATAAATTCGCCATCGCGTATCTCAAGATCAATGTCATGCAAAATTCTGGTTTGGCCAAAATCTTTCGTGACCGAGCTAAGTGTTACGTCCGCCATCCAATATCTCCTGAAGCCGTTCTTTGTAGCTCAAAAGGGCGCAAATGCCCATCGATGCTGCCATGGCGTACTTCAATTCGTGTAATTACTCTAAGCTTACCTTGAGTTATGTAGTTTTACGACATATAAAGCCAAGAAAATCATACGTGGAGCAAAATTTACAAGTCTGTTAGACTTGATTTTGTAGTTTTAAATGTAACTAAACTACATTTACCTGAGGGGCGTTTAGCCTATTCAGCCTGCTATCCAACGATAGATGCCAGTGCCCAACATGAATGCAAAGTCTATGACCCGCCATACCGACATCCCGAGAAAGCTGCCATCGAGCCTTACCCCCCAGGCCCGGCAATTGGAAGCGCTATTAAGTAAGAGTGCGACAGCTGCGACTTCACCTGCAGAAGTCCTACGTGCTACGGCCATCATCTGTCGCGACTTACTTGAGCAACGCTGGGAAGCGACTCAGGCCGAGGATAAATTGAATGCAGGACCGGTTCGGCGCGTGCATTACCTGTCGATGGAGTTCTTGATGGGTCGAGCATTGGGAAATGCACTTGCTGCACTCCGATTGCAGGAGTCGATAGGTGCGCAGCTGGAGAAACAGGGCAAGAATCTGTCGGATGTTCTCGAAAGCGAGGGCGACGCGGCATTGGGCAATGGCGGACTGGGTCGCTTGGCTGCCTGTTTTCTTGATTCGCTGGCCGAATTGGGTGTTCCTTCCTTTGGGTATGGCTTGCGCTATCAATACGGCATGTTTGCACAACGCATTGAAAACGGCCGCCAGGTGGAAGTGCCGGACGATTGGATGCGCAATGGCAATCCGTGGGAAGTGCCTCGCCCCGAGCTGCAGTATTTCGTCGGTTTTGGCGGACAGGTCCAGATTGAGAATGGCGTACGTCGCTGGCTGCCTGCCGAACGGGTAGTTGCGAACGCCTATGATTTTATCGTCCCGGCCCACCAGAGCGAGCGCGTTTCTACTTTGCGGCAATGGCAAGCAAGTTCAGAACAGCCGATCGACTTCAAGGCATTTTGCCAGGGCGACTATTTGGCGTCAGCCAGACACAAAGTGGAGGCTGATTCAATCAATTGGGTGTTGTATCCCGACGATAGCACCGAAGCCGGACGTATCTTGCGTCTGAAGCAGGAAGCTTTTTTAGTAAGCGCCTCATTGCAGGATTTAATTGCCCGCCATTTAAATGAACATGGCAACTTGATGCACTTAGGCGCACGAAACGCCATTCATTTGAATGATACCCATCCCGCACTGGCGCCGGCCGAACTAATGCGCTTATTGCTTGATGAGCATGATCTGAGTTGGGACAAGGCTTGGGAAATCACTACGCAAGCGGTTTCCTATACGAATCACACGCTGATGCCCGAGGCGCTGGAAACCTGGCCGGTAGCCATGTTTGAGAGACTATTGCCGCGTCATCTGGAAATTATTTTCGAAATTAATCGCCGGTTCCTTTTCAATGTGCGACAGCGTTTCCCTACCGATGAAGAGTTTGTGGCACGTGTTTCATTGATCAGCGAAAACGGCGAACGCCGTGTTCGCATGGCCGCGTTGGCGATAGTGGCTTCGCATAAAGTGAATGGGGTTTCCGCCCTGCATTCGGACTTGATGGTGCAAACCATTTTTGCCGATTACGCGAAATTGTTTCCCGAACGTTTCATCAATGTGACCAATGGCGTTACTCCTCGTCGCTGGCTGATGCAAGCCAACCCGGCGTTATCTAACTTGCTCGACAAGACAATCGGAAGCGATTGGCGAAAAGATTTATCGGCATTATCTGCATTGAAAGGCAAAGCCGGCGATGTTGCATTAGGGCAGCAATTGCAAGTCACCAAACAGGCGAATAAACAGCGATTGGTCGAATGGATTTTTCGTCAGACCGGAATACAGGTCGACCCGAACAGCCTGTTTGATGTGCAGGTAAAACGCATCCACGAATACAAGCGTCAGTTGCTGAATATCCTGCACGTAGTCACGCGCTATTTCGATATTCTGGATAATCCGGGCGCCGATTGGACACCGCGTACCGTGATCATTGCTGGCAAGGCGGCCTCCGCATATCACACGGCAAAGCACATAATTCAGCTTGCACACGACGTCGCAAACGTCGTCAATAATGATCCTGTCATCGCCGGAAAATTGAAGCTGGTTTTCCTGCCGAACTACAGCGTCAGCCTGGCTGAAAAAATAATTCCGGCAGCCGATTTAAGTGAACAGATTTCAACGGCAGGCACCGAGGCTTCCGGTACCGGCAACATGAAGTTCTCGCTTAATGGCGCGCTGACAATTGGCACATGGGACGGCGCCAATATCGAAATGGCAGAGGCGATGGGTAAGGAGAATATGTTCGTCTTTGGTCTGCCTACGCATGAAGTTGAACAGTTGAAATTGCGGGGATACCGGCCGGATCAGATTGCGGGCAAGAATACAAAATTGAAACGGGTACTGGATGCCATTGCAAACGGTAGATTTTCTTCCGGAGAAGTACAGCGTTACTCAGGTCTGGTCGAAAAGCTGCTCAATGAGGATCGCTATTTGTTGCTGGCCGATTATGCCGAATACGTGCAAATGCAAACACAAGTGGATGCATTGTATAAAACACCTGCGGCTTGGGCAGAGCGGGTATTGTTAAATATCGCGGGGATGGGTGGTTTTTCTACCGACCGTACTATAG
>JAYUUM010000109.1:0-12342 GCA_043754555.1 Arenimonas sp.
ACGAGCTTTGAAACGTGGGTTGGATTTGCATATCACAAAGACCTTGCCGCGGCGGCGGACGACTTTACAGTCGCGGTGACGGGTCTTCGCCGATTTAAGAGACGACAGGACTTTCATGGATATTCCTTGGAGCAGTTTTACAAAGAAGCGGAATTATAGTCTAGAAAAAGACCGCTTGCAATACAAAGACTTGGCCGCCGTGCAGAAGCTCGAATGGTCCAATACAGCCAAATTAGAGCCCTATTTCAACTTGAATTGATGTTCCGAAATTACTTCGGGCGCGGAGCTTAAAATTTGCTCTAATTGCAAAAAAACATGTAAAAACAATAACATGCGAAAACGACCGTAACTAAAACTAAGCACATTAATTATTAGAGCAAATAAGAGAGCCAGAAACGCTATCTATGATGCGGTCTTGAAAGTATGTGGATATCACAAACGATCGGGTTTCACTTGGTTCGCTTAGTTCCAGTCACAGGATAACTTCATTTTTGTAGCTCCCTCTTTCCTGAAATCATGTGAATTGCCAACTCCCTTATCATTTTTAGATCAATCCGTTTGTCAATTTACTATGGTTATCAACTTTGCCGAAGTGTCGCTGCAACATCAGGAACAAACGCTAAATTAGCTTTAAAGAATGCTAACCTTTTATAAATTCACAAAAAAATATTAAATGCGAATTCCCGTTCTTACCTATCACGCCAGTACTGTCGGGGGACATGATTATCACAATAATGATCATGTCGCATTGGCCGAAGATTTGTGTTTGATTCATGACTTGGGATTTCGTGTAGTGCCGATGATCGATGTTGTTGATCATATGCTCGGTCGAGCAAGTCATGATTTAACAAATACCGTGGTTCTGAGTTGTGATGATGGCTGTAATTTAGAAGTAACCGATGTCGAGTATCCGGGAATTGGCTGGCAATGGAGTTTCTTGAGTATTCTTAAAAAAGCGCATGCCGATTTCGGTGGGCAGCCTACGATGACCAGCTTCGTCATCGCTGACCCTGAAGCCCGTCTAAAAATGGATCAATCTTGTTTATACGGTCTAGATTGGATGTCAGATGATTGGTGGCGTAGCGTGCAATTTGACAATTATTTCTCTATTGAAAGTCACGGTTGGGATCATAACCACACGGTATTGGGAGCAACGGGTTTTGATGGTATGCAGACAGCCACTTTTTTTGAAGTCGATACCTACCAGCGTGCCACTTACCAAGTAGAACAGTCCCTTGATTTTATAAATCAGAAAATTAAACCTTCTAATTGTCGTTTGTTCGCTTATCCTTACGGTAATGTGCCTGATTATTTAAAGCTAGACTATTTCCCTAAAAATGCCGAGCGATTAGGTTTGCACGCAGCCTTTAGTACCGAGCCAGGCTACATAAACGAGAGTAGTGATCGATGGAATTTACCGCGCTATGTCTGCGGCTGGCATTGGAAAAGTACGGAAGAGCTGAAACAGATTTTACTGGGTAGTCAGAAGTAAATTGCAAAGAATTCAATGGTAATTTGCATTGAAATTTCTAGCGCATTCGTTATGCCTGATTGACGCTGTCTAGGTGTTTTACTGCAATGCTCGCAGTAAAATATTTACACTGTCTGCGATTTGGGGAAAAGTTCGTGATACAAATTTATATCTTCGTGAAGCTCGTTCTGCACGACTTCTAGTTCAGATCTGTCGATCAAGCGAATAAATTTTTTACCCTTAAGTTCGGTCCAAGGTAAATTACGTGCTTTAGTATCATGTATCAAAGTCGGATCGTTCAAGGCCACCCAGACACCGTCATCTAAAAAATCCCTTTGCAAGCCTTCAAATACTTTTTCTTCGTTGTTTTGAAAATGTGAATGCGTGCGCAGAGATAAAAAACGGTTTGTTTCACTTAAAATAGACGCCGTATTTAGTGCATCAGGTGCCGGCAGTATCAATAATTGATTAGCGGGGTAGTCCTCCTGCCAATGTCTCAGGTGCAGGGAATATCGACTCATTGAAATGAGTCCGAGTTCTTTCGGAGCATCAATAATGCTGCAGCCACTATTAAGACTGCCATGCACGATATGGTGAAGATAAGCCGATATTGATCGTTGTACAGGATGCCTTAGCATCACGATGAAATTCATTTCGCTACCCAAATGCTGGCGTATGGAAAATGAAATATCGCGATTGAATTGCTTAGGGTAGGGGCCAGTATTACGAGTCCAGAAATAACTCGCACAGGCATCGCCCTTCAGACTATTGATTGGCGCGTTTTTGAAGCGTTCCAGGAAGCCTCGTGTTTCGTTGTGGTCATTGAAAAAAAAGGGTGCGTCTTTGTCGGGTGGCATAAAAATATCGGGATGTTGGCGAAGTTGCCGATGTAACCAGCTCGTTCCGCTTTTTTGAGCGCCGATAATTAAAAAGTCAGGGGAGTTCATTTGGAAATTATTTGTGTATTTAAGGTTCAGATAAACATCTTAGCCTTTCAGTCGGACTTATTGGCCATTTCTCAGCCACAGTTTGCATTGCGTAGTAAATAATCAAAATACCAACGATAATATTTACTAACTTTGAACATTACTGCCTATGTCTCGCGCCACTACTGCCACCATCCATATTGAAGCTTTACGCCATAATTTGTCGCAAGTACGGGCATTAGCGCCGCATTCCAAGGTTATGGCGGTAGTAAAGGCTGATGGCTATGGCCATGGCTTGGAACGGGTTGCGCGTGCTTTGGAAGGCGCCGACGCATTCGGCGTTGCGGCTCTGTCCGATGCCGAGCGTTTGCGGGCGGTTGGTTTATCGCAGCGTATTGTGCTGCTGTCTGGGGTTGATGATGCCGCCGATTTATCAGCGATCCGGCGCTTGGGTGTGGACACCGTGCTGCACCACGACTCTCAGTTGGCATTGTTGCAACACGATACCGAGTCTGATCCGATTCGCGTTTGGTTGAAGATCGATACCGGCATGCATCGTTTGGGTTTTGCGGCCGAGCGTGCTGAAAGCATTTATAGCCAGCTGAAAATGATGCCCAACGTGCACGACGACATCACCTTGATGACGCACTTCGCCAGTTCGGACGAATTTAACGGTCTGCAAACTGCCGCTCAATTAAAAACATTCGATCACACTTGTAAGCAACTGAGCGGGCTACATTCACTGTCCAATTCGGCGGCGATTCTTGGTTGGCCGGCGGCTCATCAAGATTGGGTCCGGGCAGGTGGCGCACTCTATGGTTTGTCGGTCGTTAATGATAAAACCGGTGCCGATTTTGGCCTTAAACCCGCCATGAGTTTATCAACTAAATTAATCGCGATTAATCAGATCAAAAAAGGCGAGAGCATAGGTTATTCGGCGACATGGCAATGCCCGGAAGATATGCCCGTTGGCGTTGCTGCGATCGGTTATGGCGATGGTTACCCGCGCCATGCCTCTGCAGGAACGCCAGTGCTCATTAATGGTGTACGCGTCCCTATTATTGGTCGGGTCTCGATGGATTTAATGACACTGGATCTGCGCGGCGTTCCATTGGCGAAAGTTGGTGATGATGTATTGCTTTGGGGGTCGGAGTTGCCCGTTGAAATTATTGCCAATGCGGCCGGTTCCATTAGCTACGAGTTGACCTGTTCCATCACCCGGCGGGTCCGTTTTATAGAGGCTTAGTTAGTGCGTAGGTCATCTAGCCTACACATCGGGTTCACTATGCTTGGCTCATGCCAGCAGCACTCCGACACCTCATTGTTATTCTAGGCGATCAACTCGATCGCCAATCTTTAGTGTTCGATGATTTTGACCCGAAACAAGATGCAGTCTGGATATGTGAGGCCACAACAGAGGCGACGCATGTCTGGAACAGCAAACCCCGTATTACAATATTTCTCGCAGCCATGCGGCATTTTCGTGATGAGTTATTAGCCCGTGGCTTCAAAGTTTTTTATCGCGAATTAAATAATCATACTGCCAGTTCCCTTGAAGCGGCGCTCGCCGAAGACTTAAGCAAATACAAACCCAAGAAAGTCATCGCAGTAAAGCCGGGCGAATGGCGATTGACGCAATCCCTGCCTGAAGTTTGCAAAAAATCCAACATAGTTTGGATAGAGCGTCCCGATCAACATTTTTATTGCGATGAACATGATTTTGCCGAATGGGCAAAAGCCAGAAAAGAATATCGTCTGGAGTTTTTTTATCGTTGGTTGCGTAAACGCGAAAATATTCTGATGGAAGCCGATCAACCTGTTGGCGGCAAATGGAATTACGATCATGACAACCGCGGTGTGTTTGATAAACGCGGTCCGGGGTTTCTTCCAAAACCTGTTTCATTCAAGAAAGACAAAATCACCCAGGACGTAATTAAACTCGTCGAAAAAACCTTCGCAACGCATCCGGGCAAATTAGAGTGGTTTGATTGGCCGTTGACACCGGCGCAGGGGGACGCGGCGCTGGATGATTTTATCGAAAACCGTCTGCCCTTTTTTGGGCAATACCAGGATGCGATGTGGACCAATGAACCTTATCTCTACCACTCCCGTATTTCTGCTGCTCTAAATCTGAAATTGTTATCACCTAAAAAAGCGGTCGCGGCCGCTATCAAAGCCTATGAATCCGGCAAGGCGCCGCTTGCGGCCGTAGAAGGTTTTGTTCGGCAAATTATCGGTTGGCGTGAATTTGTCCGTGGTATGTATTGGTTACGCATGCCGGAGTTTCTTGAAGACAACGCGCTTGATGCACAAGCACAATTGCCTGATTTTTATTGGACTGGCGATACCGACATGGTCTGCATGAAGCAGGCTATAGGACAAACCCTGGATTACGGCTATGCCCATCATATTCATCGCCTGATGGTGACGGGTTTGTTCGCACAATTACTTGGCGTAAAACCCAAACTTGTTCACCAATGGTATTTAGCCGTTTACGTGGATGCAGTGGAGTGGGTTGAATTGCCGAATGTATTTGGCATGAGTCAATACGCTGACAACGGCAAAATGACATCGAAACCCTATGTGGCGAGTGGGGCTTATATTAATCGTATGTCGAATTACTGTGCGGCCTGTCCGTACAAACCAGAGCAATCAATCGGTGAAACTGCCTGTCCGTTTACCACTTTGTATTGGGACTTTTTAAGTCGTTACGAGGATAAATTCGCCCGGCATCCACGCACAGCGCTGCAATGGAAAAATCTGGCGCGGATTGATTCTGATAAACGTATCCAGATAAACAAGCAAGCCGAACACTTGCGATTGCAATACTCAAAAACCGAGGCTTCAACATGAAAACCTGTCTAATTACCGGCGCGTCGGGTGGTGTTGCCACTTCATTGGCAGAAAGTCTGCGCTCTCAAGGGTGGAAGTTAGCTTTGGCGAGCCGCAACATTGAAAAGTTTGAATCGCATTCAAATGAAAAAAAAATTGCTGCCGATGTTTCTACCGAAGCCGGAGCCGGAATTGCTGTGCAAGAAGCCACCGATTTTTTTGGAGCATTGCCTGATGCCGTAGTGAATTGTGCCGGTGCCATCTTGATTGCGCCCATTGCACGTACGAGTGAAGCACAATATCGAGACTGTTTATCGGCTAATCTTGATACTGCCTTTTTTACTAGCAAGGCCTATGCCTCTGCGTTACAAAAAGCAAAACAAAGCGGGTCGCTGATCCTGTTTTCTTCGGTAGCGGCCGCTTCCGGTGTCGGTAATCATGCGGCTATTGCAATTGCTAAGAGCGGTATCGAAGCCTTGGTAAGATCATTAGCAGCGGATTTTTCGGGCATTGGCTTGCGAGTCAATGCCATCGCTCCGGGTTTAATGCAAACGCCGGCGACCGAACGTATGGTGAATAATGATGCCGCGGCCAAACAAATTGCAGCGCAGTATCCGCTTGGGCGTTATGGCCAAGCCAGTGATGCCGCAAACCTCGCCGCTTTTCTGATTTCTGATCAGGCGACCTGGATTAGCGGTCAAATTATTTCGGTCGATGGCGGATTTTCAGCTGTTCGTCCCTATGTAAAATCAGCCTAGAACTCGGAGTTAAAGTATATGGCTAATGCCTTGGTATGGCTTCGGCGTGATTTACGATTAATCGATAACACGGCATTACAGGCTGCAATGGATGCCGGTTTTGCACCGGTGTTAGTTTATATACACGCACCCGAAGAAGAAAAGCCCTGGCAACCCGGTGCCGCGAGTTTGGCGTGGCTGCATTATTCCCTGCAGTCCTTGAAAAAATCGATTGAAGCAAAAGGCGGGCGACTTATTATTCGTACCGGCAAGTCCTTAGTCGAGCTCGAAAAATTAATTGAGCAAACCCAGGCCGAAGCCGTGTTCTGGAATCGCCTCTACGAACCTGCGTGTATCGCTCGCGACAGCAGGGTAAAAGAAAGCTTGAAGCAGCGTGGCATTCACGCCGAAAGTTGCAATGGAGCCTTGCTAGTCGAGCCCTGGACGATCAAAAATTTATCCGGTGAGCCTTATCGTGTTTTTACTCCGTTCTGGAAAAACGCGGTGCAGACCATCGACAATGTGCAGCCGACATTGGCACCGAAAGTATTGCCGACGGTGTCAGAGAAAATTGAATCGGAGAGCATCGATTCTTTGAATTTATTGCCTTCGATTAAATGGGACAAAACGTTTTGGGAATTTTGGCAGCCCGGTGAAGCCGGTGCACTGGACTTGCTGGAAGCCTTTATCGATGGTGCGGCGATTGGTTACAAGGAGCAACGCAATTTTCCGGATCGCATTGGCTCATCACGACTATCGCCACACCTACATTTTGGCGAGATATCACCGCGACAAATTCTGAAAGCCGTGCGCCAGCATAAATGGCCGGCCAAGGCAGAAGCCGATGTCATACATTTTATAAGTGAATTGGGCTGGCGGGAGTTTTCGCATCATCTGTTGTTTCACTATCCGCATACCAGCAATCAAAATCTTGTTGCGAAATTCGACAATTTTAAATGGGCAAAACCCAATCCCGAATTATTAAAAGCCTGGCAGCAGGGCAAAACCGGCGTACCGATTATTGATGCCGGCATGCGTGAGCTTTGGGCGACGGGATGGATGCATAATCGCGTGCGAATGATTGTGGCGAGTTTTCTCTGCAAGAATTTGCGCTATCACTGGCTCGAAGGCGCACAATGGTTTTGGGATACCTTGCTCGATGCCAATCTGGCCAACAACACCCAAGGTTGGCAATGGACGGCTGGTACTGGTGCCGATGCTGCGCCGTATTTCCGCATATTTAATCCCGTCACCCAAGCTGAAAAATTTGATAGCCAAGCCAAATATATCCATCATTGGGTGCCCGAATTGGCCAAACTGCCAGCGCCAGCCGTATTTGCACCTTGGGAAAATGCAGAGTTGGCTAAGCGTTTCGCTCCTGGTTATCCGACAAATCCTTTGATAGATCTCAAAGTCAGTCGCGAGGCAGCCCTAAGTGCGTTGCTTGCCAGTAAAAATTCATAGGGTGCATTGACCAATCGCTTTTACCCCTGCAACATGGCAATAACAGTGCAAGGGGAAGTTACATGAGTGAGCAAGGCCAGCCAAAACCGCGTCGAGAGGTGATGTCGCGAGTCGATACCGCCTGGTTACGGATGGAACGTGCCACTAACTTGATGATGATTACCGGCGTGATGATGTTCGATTTACCCATGCCGATTGAAAAATTAAAGAAAGTGATCAAACAACGCTTTCTTGCCTATCCACGTTTTCGCCAAAAAGTAATTGACACCACGGCCGGTGCTTGGTGGGAAACGGATGAAGATTTTGATCTGGATTGGCATATCCGTTTGACAGCACTGCCCGGCAAGGGCGGAAAAAAAGAATTAGAACGACTGACCAGTCAGCTTGCTTCGACCCCTCTGGATAAAACCAAACCTTTATGGCAGTTTCATTTGGTAGAAAAATACGATGGTGGTTCGGCAATGATTTCCCGAATACATCACTGCTACGCTGATGGCATTGCGTTGGTACAAGTATTACTTTCATTGACTGACACGACACGTGACGCTAAAAAAGGCAGTGACCTTGATAAAGCCTGGCTGAAAAGCGATGGCGAAAACGTCAAAAAACGCATTGGTACTGTAGATCGCGCCGTAAAAATGGGCGTCAATATGTGGGAAAAAGGTCTCGATTTGTATCGTGATCCTTCACTGGCCGGCGTCATTGCGAAAGAGGGTGGCGAAATCGCCCGAGAGCTCGCTGTTGCCTTGAGTCTGCCTGATGATCCACCCACGGTATTACGCGGGCGTCTCGGTGTCAGCAAACGCGTCGCATGGGCAGAGCCACTGGATCTGGATGAAGTCAAAGCTGTTGGACGTGCATTCGATTGCACGGTGAACGACGTGCTTATGGCGTCGGCAGCAGGGGCGTTACGTTCCTACATGATCGAGCGCGGCGAGTGTGTCGATGGGCTGACTTTGCGCGCTACCGTGCCCGTGAATTTAAGACCACTGGAACACGCAAAAAAACTTGGCAATCATTTTGGTCTGGTCTTTCTCGAATTACCTGTTGGCGAAGAAAACCCGGTACGTCGTCTGGAGCATGTTGCAGAAAATATGCGTCAATTGAAATCATCGCGGCAGGCGATAGTTTCTTTCGGGTTACTGGCTGCCATGGGCTTGGCGCCGGTGGGTGTGCAACGCACTGCACTCGAGTTATTCAGTCGTAAAGCCTCTGCCGTTGCTACCAATGTTCCAGGGCCGCCGCTGCCTTTGTATTTAGCGGGCTGCCAAATTACTGAACAAATGTTCTGGGTACCACAGACCGGTTCCATAGGTATCGGTATTTCTATCATGAGCTACAACAATAAAGTTTATTTCGGTTTAATCTCGGACGCCAAATTATTGCCCGATCCCGATTCGGTGATTCAACGGTTTCGGCCAGAATTCGAAAAACTGCTGTACACCGCGATGATGGGTGGTTGGGAAGACACCATTTATTCGGATGATGCGGCTGCCTATTGTGCGCAGAGCGAGCTTAGCTTCTTGTAATCGAAAAATTCGCACCCAATTCATTAGTCAACGCCTCTAATGTAGGAGGACGCTTGCGACAGTCATGGACAGCGGTAGTGTCAGAAATGCAGGAGCATTTTCCAACCGGGCGAAAGTCCAATGCGTCTGTCATATCGAATCCTCGAACGGTCGCCCGCAAGCGGCCTCATGCGTAAATCAGACATCGGAGAAATTATGAACACTGTTTGCGATTTGCCTGGGCTTGGTTTGGCGGTAAAGCCCGATCAAGTACCACAACCCAATAGCGATATTCCTGCGACCGATGATCGTGGTGAGGCCGTGCTGGCGGGCGGTTGTTTCTGGTGTACTGAAGCGGTGTTTCGTCGTTTGAAAGGTGTGCAATCGGTACAGCCAGGCTATGCCGGTGGTCAAAATGACACCGCCAACTATAAAGCGGTATGTAGCGGCACTACCGGGCATGCCGAAGTTATTCGTATCCACTATCGTCCGGAAGAAATATCCTACGGCCAATTGTTGCAAGTATTTTTTGCCGTCGCGCATGACGCTACGCAATTAAATCGCCAAGGCAATGATGTGGGAACTCAATATCGCTCGGCGATTTTTCCGATTGATGAAAAACAAAAAGATGTGGCAATTCAATATATGGCGCAGTTAGCGCAAGCTAAGGTATTTGCATCCGCTATCGCAACGACTATTGAACCGCTCGATGTTTTTTTTGTGGCCGAAAGTTACCACCACAATTATGCCGAGTTGAATCCCGGGCAGTCTTATATCCAGTTTGTATCAATGCCGAAAGTCGAAAAACTCGAACATTATTTTGAAGGCAAACTAAAAGCGTAGGAGGGCCCTTGGGCCCGAAATGCAATCGCCCGCAAGCGGCCTCCTACGATTATTTTAAATCAAACCTTCAGCTTTCATTGCCGCTTGAACTGCCGGACGTTGGAACATCATTGCTGAATGCGCAGCCAGTTTCGGCCAGCGATTAATATCAATTTTAAAGAGCTTCAACCAATTGGTTACCGTGAATAAATAAGCATCGGCAACACTATATTGATTATTGACGGCGAATTTATCATCACCCAGTTGATCGCTGAAGGTGTTAAGGCGAGTCTCTATGCGAGCGATCACAGCTTGTTTGGCTTCATCGGTCAGAGTCGGATTAAATAGCCCGCCAATCATCTTGTGTAATTCGGAATTAATAAAAGTCAGCATGGATTGCAGCTTATATCGCTCGAAACTACCATTGTCTGGAGCAAGTTTTGAAGCCGGTGATTTGTCGGCGATAAATTGCAAGATCGCAACACCTTCGTTCAGCACGACATCGTTATCTAGTCGGAGCGCTGGTATATAACCATAAGGATTAATTTTTCTGAAATCTTCTCCGTGCTCGGTGATCTTGGTTTTCAAATCTACTCTAGAAATATCAAATTCTTGGCCGGTTTCATGCAATGCAATATGCGAAGCAAGTGAACAGGCGCCCGGAGAGTAATAAAGTTTCATAATGATTCGTTCCTAAATGATGAATGTCACTACAACGTGGTGATTAATCCTTCTTATTCAATGGCCGGTCGGCTAGCAAATGCACACAGTAATTCCTGTGCAATGCTAGCGCCTGCTAATGCGGTAATGTCGCTTACATCAAACGGTGGTGCAACTTCCACTACGTCCATACCGATAATATTCAAGCCCGCTAAACCACGAATTAACTGCAATCCGGTATGCGTATTGAAACCACCAACCACTGGCGTACCTGTTCCTGGAGCACAACTTGGATCGAGAAAATCAATATCAAAACTCACGTAGCACTTGGTACTGCCGACCCGTGCTTTTATTTTTTCAATGCAGGCAGCAACACCCTGTTCATGCAGCCAGCGCGCGTCTAAAACCTGATAGCCATGGGTTTCAGCGTTGTAAGTGCGCATACCAATTTGAATGGAATGGTTTACATCGACAATGCCGTCTTTGGCTGCGTGATAAAACATGGTGCCATGGTCGATACGGCCATCGGCATCGGCCCAGGTGTCGCTATGGGCATCAAAATGAATTAAAGAAATCGCCCCGTGTTTGGCATGCAGAGCTTTTAGAATGGGATAGGAAACAAAATGATCACCGCCTAAGGTCAGCGTAGTAACTTTATTTTCGACGAATACAGAAAATTGTTTTTCCAGGACGGCTGGAATTTTGTGTGGCTCACCCTGATCGAAAAAAACATCACCCCAATCGATGATATTAAGTTTTTCGCAGGGATCAAAAGACCAGGCATAAGGCGGTGCCCAGGCTAAATTTGCCGAAGCCGCACGAATGGCGCGCGGGCCCAAACGAGCCCCGGGACGATTAGTTGTCGCCAAGTCGAATGGAACGCCGATGATCGCAACATCGACACCTTCCAGATCTTTCGTATAACGACGACGTAGAAAACTCAGTGCGCCAGAATAGGTCGGCTCGGCTTTGGTACCGTAGGGTGATTCCCGGGTAAAAGCGAGATCGGTTGTAGAGGGTGTTGCGGCAGATTTATGATTGCTTGACATCGTGGGCTCCGTTAAAGCAGTCCATTCGTCATTTCTCCACATCTGTGTTGATATGGTGGCCGGGACGAGGGTCACCGGTTTACTATGTTTTTACTGGGGTTTTACTTCATTGTCGGCATTACAAATTCAGCACCGCTGCTTCCTCGTGGCCAACGTGCGGTAATGGTTTTCAAGCGTGTGTAGAAACGTACGCCGTCGTTGCCATGCATCGTTAGCGGACCAAACAGTGAGCGTTTCCAACCACCGAAACTATGGAATGACATCGGCACCGGTATCGGCACATTAATGCCAACCATGCCGACTTGAATACGATGAGCGAATTCCCGCGCTGCTTCACCATCGCGGGTAAAAATCGCAGTGCCATTTCCATATTCGTGTTGATTAATCAGGTCGCAGGCTTGCTCGAATGTGTTGGTGCGCACGACGCACAATACCGGGCCAAAAATTTCTTCATCGTAAATCTTCATGCCGGGTTTTACATGATCAAACAAACAGCCACCCAGAAAAAACCCGGCTTCATGTCCGGCAACTTTTAAGTTGCGACCATCGACGACGAGTTTTGCTCCATCGTCAACACCGCTGTCTATGTAGGCTTTTACTTTATCGCGATGCGTGCATGTCACTAGCGGACCCATATCGGGATTATTCGCATTGCCTGGACCAACGCGTAATGCAGCGACTTTGGGCGCAAGGTTTTCGATTAGCTTGTCTGCGGTTTTATCACCGACACACACCGCTACTGAGATCGCCATGCAACGCTCACCAGCCGAACCATAAGCCGCACCGAGTAAGGCATTACAGACGCCATCAATATCTGCGTCGGGCATTACCACTAAATGATTTTTTGCTCCGCCAAGCGCTTGCACACGTTTG
>JAYUUM010000110.1:0-12313 GCA_043754555.1 Arenimonas sp.
AAAAGATTTTTTATCCATAAAAAAACAAAGCGGCCGAAGCCGCTTTGTCTGTTATTAGCCCGCTAATAATTAGTTAGGCAGCAATACTTTATCGACCACAAGAATTACACCATTCTTTTGATAAACGTTGTTGATAGTTACATTTGCAGTATTGCCTTTGGCATCGGTGACTTTCAATTTATTGCCTTTACCTGAAACGATTAGTGCTCCACCTTGTACGGTCTTCAGGCTTGCTTTTCCGCCGCCTGCTTTAATCTGGGCTTTTAATGCTTTGCTATCAAGCGTGCCGGAGACCACGTGGTATGTGAGTACAGCGGTCAGAGTGGCTTTGTTTTCTGGCTTTAACAGCGTATCAACAGTGCCTGCCGGTAAGGCAGCAAACGCTGCGTTGGTGGGTGCAAACACAGTAAACGGACCAGCACTTTTCAACGTATCCACCAAGCCTGCTGCTTTTACTGCAGCAACCAGTGTGGTGTGGTCTTTTGAGTTCACTGCATTGTCAATAATGTCTTTTGTTGGATACATGGCGGCACCGCCAACCATTGGATTTTTAACCTGCATAGAACCAGCAATGGCTGTAGTAGACAATGCAATTGTTACAGCAAGTGCAGCAGCGAGGGTGCGAATTTTCATGCGATGACTCCATTAAGTATTTTGGGGGAAAGACGAATAGATCTGCGTGAATGCAGGCGTCCTAATTCGTGTTGCCACATTAAGTGTCGGCAAGTCGTAGCTTGGTGAAATAAGAAAGTTTTTTTCAAGAAAAACTGGCTAAATCATCACGCAGTTTTCGCTTTCATCTGAATTTAACATCGATATGAATTACATATATACGGCATCCGTTTATAAAAATATCTTGTCGGTGACAATATTTTTTATTGCGAATTTGCGTGCTATACAAAGCCAAAAAATGCTTCCACACGCATATCTCGAGCGCTGTAGAAATTGAAGCAACTGCTAAATTGATCCAAAGACTTTTATGAAAAAGAAATAAGAATGTCGTCGGTGAATGCTTGTATCGCTGTTAACAAGCCACTGAATATTTACGGATACAGTTATTGCAATGGATGGAATCTGAGTAAGACATCAAGCCTATTTCAATCCTCCGATTTCGACACCCTGCTCGCCTGCAACAGATAACAATAATTATGAGTACATTCAAAGTGACCGGCACTAATGGCAATGTTGCCAATATTAAGATCAGCAACGTATATCAGAAGAACGGCGTTATTCTAGTCGTCGATAAGGTTTCATCACCTAATTAATTTTTCTAGAATTATCAGGACAAGGAAACCTCGGTCACCTCGTTCCGTTGCAATACGTCCTTACTCGGCCAGGTCCACAACAGCCAACCCCAGAACGGCAAAGATACTGCAAGCACTGCGTAGGTGCCGACGCCAGAAAACTCCCACAAAATATTCACCCAGGCGTGCAGTGTCACTGCGACCAGAATGGCACGACTGCGATCGGTTGCTTCTCCGATAAAGGCAGAAAGTGCGATGGTCAAAGGGACGTACCAAGCGAGATAACTCCAGAGTTCAGCCCCTTCCCGATGGGCAAATAAATTGGTGAAATGCCAGCCGACCCAGATCAATCCTATCAGTACGTAGCGCGAGGCACGTGGCAATAAACGAAGCGCATCCTGTAGAAAGCCGCGCCATCCGAGTTCTTCGCCGCATATGTTGATCAGGCCGATAATCGCTATTGCCATGACCATTGCATGTACTTTCCCCGGCCCCATTTCCTGCATTTGCACACCAACAATGGTCAGTGCAATCATCGGCACGAAATAGAATGCCAGTGAACGCCACTTTGCGTTTCCGAAAAACGTGCTTGTGCGCTTATGGGTATTTCTAAAAATACGAAAACAAATCAGTGCAGCAATCCCCGGGCCCCACATCAGAAAAGTGTTTTTCAATGGCATGGGTATTCGCCATGCCATCCAGGAATCCGGATGCATGTCGCGCAACCAGAACAATGGCCAAGACCATGCGCATGCGATAACAATAAACGTCAGTACGGCCAGCCAATTGACGCGATCAACCGGGGAGGTAATTTTCATGATCTCTCCGTTTATTGCCTGGATGAATTGTTACTGGCTACAGTGACGGACAATAGTGCCCAAAGTCATAAGGTCTTTCGATCATGGAGGCCTATAAGAATATTATTGTGACAAACGCTTGCAGCGAACAGTATGCTTTGCAGACTTGGATAATGTGGAGAACACCCTCATGGACCGTCGTCATTTTCTGGCCGCTAGCGGCTTGGCAGCTGCAACACCGGTACTTGCACGCACCTCGGCATCTGCCGCATTTGGCGTTAATCCAGCGGGTTTATTCGAACGCGTCGATTTCAGCTCGGATGGCCTGGGATTAAACACCCGCGAGTATGCGGCGTTATTGAATAAAGCCGTGTCGACCGACAATTTCAAATCCGATTATTATTCAAACGGCGGACATATTACGGAGCTCGAACAGAAATTTGCCAGCTTGCTCGGCAAGGAAGCGGCCATGTTTGTGCCGACTGGCACCTTGGCAAACCATCTCGCAATAAGAAAACTTGCCGGCAATGACCGTCGTGTTCTGGTGCAGGCGGAAAGTCATCTATATAACGACAGCGGTGACTGTGCCGAAACCTTGAGCGGTTTGAATCTTATTCCATTAGCCCAAGGCGGCAGCACCATTGAACTGGCGGAAATAAAACACTGGGTCGAGCGTTCTGCCGGTGGCCGAGTACCAGGCAAGGTTGGCGTAATTTCGATCGAAAGCCCGGTCCGCCGCAAAAATCACGCAATGGTAAATTTTGAAGAACTGCAACGTGTATGTGCCTATGCACGCGAGAACGGAATTCGCCTGCATCTAGATGGCGCGCGCATGTTCAACTTGCCCTTTCACTCCGGCAAGAGCGTCAAACAATACGCAGCACTTTTCGATAGCGTTTATGTATCGTTGTGGAAACATTTCAACGGCGCCTCCGGTGCAATACTCGCTGGCGACACAAAATTTATCGAAGGCATGTTCCATACTCGCCGCATGTTTGGCGGTTCACTACCGCATGCGTGGCCGCAAGTTGCCGTGGTTTCCCAATTTCTTGACAGCTATGAAAACGATTACGAAAAATCATGGCAGGCAGCCGACCGGCTGATCGCACTACTGCAATCAGACAGCCGCTTCAAAATAGAAAAAGTGCCGAATGGCACGAGTCGTTTTTTGCTTTCAATCTCTGGAGTAACAGCGGATGCATTTATCGAACGCGCATTGAAACGCAGCGTCATGCTTGCCAGTCCACATCCTGCTACAGGCTTGTTCCAGATGCAGGTGAATCCTACTATCTTGCGCATTGCACCGGAAAAACTGGCGCGCATTTTTATCGATTCGATAAAGGCTTAAAACGTTTCTGATTAACCGGTTTTTTTGGCGCGGCTGGCCGCTGCCCTTTTAGTTGTGCGTGCACGACTGCTCGCTTGGACACGATGAGCATTTAAAATCGCTGCAATCAATCCGGGAAATCGTTGCTCAATCTCCTTGCAACGGCTGGTGTTGTACATTTCCACACCCAGCCGTTCGCTGCGAATCAGGCCGGCTTCGCGAAGCGCTCTAAAATGCTGAGACAAAGTGGACTTGGGAATACTGCGCTCGCTGACTTCCAGAAAACTCGAGCAGATCGTCGCACAGCCGGAACCAGCCAGTGTTGCATATATCGAAACGCGCACCGGATCGGACAAGGCATGCAGGATGCCTTCGACGGTAATGTCTTGAATGGCAGGATGAATCAGGGGTCTCATGGCCTGCATCTTATCAGCACTTGACATGTAGTCCTATAGTTCGTAAGTTACGAACTACGGGACTTATGAAGTTCTATTCATTCACATCATTCAGGAAACAATATGAGCAAGCTCACAGGTAAAGTCGCCGTGGTCACCGGCGCATCAAAAGGCATCGGTGCCGCCATTGCCCTATCGCTGGCAGCAGAAGGTGCGTCAGTGGTCGTCAATTATGCTTCCAGCAAAACAGGCGCCGATAGTGTTGTCGCCAAAATCACTTCGACCGGTGGTAAAGCCGTTGCCGTACAGGGTGACGTTGCAAAACAAGCCGATGCGCAAGGCATTATCGATGCTGCGATCAAGCAATTCGGCGGTCTCGATATTCTGGTCAATAACTCCGGCGTTTACGAGTTTGCACCGCTTGAAGCAATCACCGAAGAAAGCTTCCACCGGCAATTCAATATCAACGTGCTCGGCTTGTTGTTGACGACACAAGCTGCAGCCAAATACCTCGGCGAAGGTGCAAGCATCATCAATATCGGTTCTGTCGTTGCTCGGATAACGCCACCAGCAAGTGCGGTTTATACCGGCACCAAAGGCGCTGTCGATGCCATCACAGGCGTGTTGTCGCGCGAACTCGGCCCACGCAAGATTCGCGTCAACTCGCTAAATCCCGGCATGATCGAAACCGAAGGCGCACATACGGCAGGTTTTATCGGTTCCGACTTTGAAGCCAGTGCCGTTGCACAAACTCCGCTGGGTCGTATTGGTCAACCCAACGATATTGCATCGATTGCTGTATTCCTTGCTTCTGATGATTCTTACTGGCTGACCGGCGAGCAATTATTTGCCGGTGGGGGCGTACGCTGATTGTGTTTTATATTTTGACAAATGCATTACCGAAGGAGTGCGTCTTGCCGATCAATACCATGCGATAAATTTAAGTTGTCATCACCAGCGATGTCGCCATGCTCCGTTATATTGCCGTATGCAAATTCGATCACGACCTATGTCGTGATCGAAACTCCGGAGAACCAAAGAACGAAGGACGATACATTTATTTTGCCGGTTACAAACCGTTTAGCATTGGCGTTTGCGTGCCGGGATGATCCTTCGCGGCATCTGGTCCGTATTGCAGCCAGCGATAGGCCACCAGCGATGCGAGCCAAATCACGGGGCCGACGATAATCAGACCAAGCCCACAGGGAATAAGGCCGATAATGAAACCAACGAGTGCCAACAACGCAAGAACGAACAAGTTCATCCTGTTGTTGGTGGTAATCGATTCACTATAGGAAAATGCTTCCATGATGCCGAGGTCACGGTCAACAATAGCGTTGATGACCTGGCCGTAACGCAAGGCAATGTAAATGCCGGGAACGATCAGCAACACCAGCCCAATCAAAACAGCAATGCCCAACACAATCGTAGCTCCAATCGCACGCAAGAGCTTCGATCCTTCACCAAACAGCATGCCTATGGAGACATCCTTGCCGGAAACCAGGTTCAGGCCTACGCGTGCGAGGCCAAGTTGCAGGAATATCGAAACTACTTGCTGCACAATCTGGCTTATTACGGTGACCACCAGCGATATATTGCTGGATTGAGTCGTGCTCCCGTTGTCGGGAGAAGCCATCATGGTTACCAGTAATTCCCCCATGCCAAACATCATGGATAATCCGATCAAGCAAGCGAAATACACCAGGCCCGTAAGCAGGATGTTGGCAAACTGTCTCTTGAAAATTTCATACCCGCGACTAATACAATCCATTGGATCAATGAGCGCACTTCCTGCCGTAATTTCCGTCAAGTCAAGTTCCGCAGACGTGTAGTTGCCACTCCAGTTACTCTGCGGCGCAGCGTAAGGGTTTGAGGTGTTTGAGATGTTTGACGAATTTGTTGGCTCGGGCACAGGAATTTCGGGGCTGCCGTGCAAATCGAAAATGCCAGGCACCTGACCGGCTGGCGTCCAATTTTGCATGCTTGCATTCCAGACAACGTCACGCCCGGTGAGCTCGCCACTTCTGGCGAGCGCGACTAGTTTTTCAAATGTCACCGGCCCGCTCTGCTGGCCATCCTTTGCGTAGAACCACTCCATCATGACAAAGCCTTATTGGAATCCATTGTTGAAGCGCAAGAATAGCATCGCTGATCGAAGTTTGGCCTGACATTTCACTGTAGGGCGCTGCTCGCTGCGTCCAGAATCTTTTTGCATACCAAGGGCGCAGCAAGCAGCGCCCCTACGTCGTCGGTTTAATTCGCTTCTTGCGGCTCAACACGCCGGCCGTCACCAGCGTAAACACGATGCCAACCGGCAAGGGCTCGATAAAAGTAAACGCGATGTTTACTAGTGGGTTTTTATACATCTCCATGAACTCGTCCATATCCTTTTTCTGTGTAGCGATTTGTACTTCAGTCGCGCCTGATGCTTTCGCCTGCTCCATAGCATAGGCCGAATATTTATCCATGAAATCAGGTGCTATTTTGTAGTAGATCACTTGCCAGGTGGCGACATAACAAACACTGGCAACTAGCGTGATCAATATCCCCACCTTGAATGCACGACCAAAGCTCACACTGCCGCCTGCTAGATTGTCGCGGTAAGACTTAACGCCGAAAAACACCATTAAAAAAGCCAACACCATCGTGGTGTAACCGATGATGGCACCTTTGTCGAAACCTATTTGGTCCTGAAACGGAATAGTAACCAGCATCATCACTGACAAAATCGCGCCGGCGATTAGTCCGAAGGTAAGTACGATCTTTCGCATAAAAACTCCTAGGTAATTGTGGAAAGCCAATTCAAACCATTACCGCTGTTTTCTGCGTCACCCAAAAGGATGATATTGAATACTTATCGCTTAATCATCCGAAAGTTGCAGGCTTGAATATCGTGCTGGCCGGTGAAGTGTTAATTTTTTAGGGAATTAATCGAAGCTGTCTGGCCAATTGCACGGCCTGCGTTCGCCGTTGTACACCGAGTTTGTCAAACACCCGACTCGAATGGGTCTTGACCGTGTTTTCACTGACGAAAACACGTGCAGCGATTTGCTTATTGCTAAGCCCTTCTGCAATCAAGGTCAGAATTTCGAGTTCCCGTGGAGTAATACCAAGCGATTCCAGCTTGTGTTGATCGCGCTCGAAATCAGATGACACAACTACTTCGACCTCGCGGACCATGACCGTTTGCTTATGGTGTGTGAGTCTGATCCCTAGCCAAATACCGAGACCGGCAAATAACGCCGCTACCAGACCGCCGTAAATTTCTATCGAATGCTCCAACACCAGCCAGCGATATTCGATGAATTTGAGTCCTGCAATTAGAAAACCAGCCAGTAGCCCATAAAGTAGTATGTGTTTACCCACGGCTTATGCAACAAGCAGTACAGATTGAATGATTTTAATCTTCTGCCGATCGTGCTTCGGCAAGTAACTGCCGAACCAGATTCTGCTGGGCGCTAAGGAACTCGACACCGGCATGACCGTTGGCAATGCGCATGACACGACCGTCGATCTCAATGCTTTGCTCGCCCGCAAGCAAGAATTGAAGGCGGACCATCGCGCCAACCGCAACATCGCCAGGCAGTTTCCACTCCAATGCAGCGCCACCTTCAGAAAGGTCGATAACGGCCGTGGCGGGCGCGCGCTGCGCCACAACAGCAGCCAGATTCACACGGCAGCGCGGGTATTGCCTTTTATCAAAGCGACTCATGGCAGCATGTTGCCGCATATCGCTGCATCTACGCAATGGGCCCGGCAATAACTCGAGCTGAGGCCGCCATAGGGCCGTTGCGGTTGCGGTAGTGAATACGCCAATGAAAATTAGTTTGCATGGATAGATACCGCCGTGCGGGATCTACCCTGACCCATTATTTTCTAAATACGCATTACTGTATTTGAGTTTGTTGATTAGGCGTTGGCCTAACACGTCTATACATTTCGATAGCCATTATGATCAGCGAGAAAACAACGATAATCAGCATCAGAAGTTTGGTCATTCCATCGCTGTTTTTTGTCATAAAAATCGGACCACCCATAATGGCCCACAGCATTGCCGCACATGTGGCCAGACTCGACGCGATTTCCACTCGCCGCAACAATGGCGTGTGCTGACCCTTCACTATTACCGCGATAAAAAACGGGATATTGAACAGGAGAAGTGCAAACAAGATGGGGCCCTGAAGCTGAAGAAAACTATCGGTGTAGGTCAGTGCCTGATACGCCGCAGGTGCCGCGTTACCGCCCCAAAAGAAATCGAGCACCCAACGCGGTTCAGCCAGAACATACAAGCCGAACACGATACCGATCAGCCCCATCACCATGCCCAGGCGACCACCATGAATGCGATCATTCGCCTTGGGTTTCCATTCCTGGTTTTGCGGCCATCGACGACCAACCCAGGCACTAATACCAAAGCCCGCCACCAGTACACCGGGCCACCACAGCGAACCGACTACCGTGCCCCCCAACCATTTCCCAAGCGCATTAAGAAAGCCGACGGCGGGTGCAGTTTGCAATAATTCCACCAAACCCAAACCCCAGATAATCGCGAGCCCGATGAAAGTGGCACGCGAGAATTTGTGTCCGTCGGCGGGATCGATAATGTTCAAGGCCGGACGATAACGTGCTGCAAATGTTTCCGGATGACCAAAGACATTCAGGAATTCCGTCGCCATGGCGGCGTCGACGGCACGACCGGTTTCCTCGGCTTTATCCTGCAAGCCTTCGTTGATCAGTGCACGCAATTCAAACGCCACATCGTTGCGCTGCTTGCGTGGCAATTGCAGCGCTACATCGGTAACGTAGGATTCGATAACGTCATTTGCATTCATTTTCATTGTCAGTCCTCAGTCAACAATTCATTCATGGCAGCATTCATGCCCTGCCATGATTCGGTGAGCTTCTTCAGTAATTTTCGGCCGTCGGCATTCAACGAGTAGTAACGTCGCTGCGAACCAGCTTCGAGCTTCCACTCGCTTTTCAGCAAGCCCTGCGTTTCGAGTCGGCGCAGCAAGGGATACAGCGTGCCCTCTTCGATCGGCATACCTTTTTCCGCCAAGGCTTGCCGTAATTCATAGCCGTAACGCGGAGCCCGCAATTGCGAGAGCGTGGCCAGCACTACTACGCCACGCCGCAGCTCGAGTTCCAGTTTTCCAAATGTGTCTGTCGTAACCATGTTACGCACAGTACTGTGCATTACACAGTATGTCAACAATAATTTTAACTTCGGCAATTCCGCAGCCCGGGTGATGGCTTCATCTCAGCCGGGGCAAACTGCGAAACTATCAAAACTACTCTGACAAAAATTCACGACATCTCGTAGGGTGGGCACCGCCCACCATCCGGAGCATCTAAATTCCATATTGGTGGGCGATGCCCACCCTACGAATAGGCGAAGCTTTATTTCTTAAAAGCTGTCGCAGGTTTTTCGCGCCTGAAGCCTGCCCCGATGAAAATCGGGGGACGCTACCATGGGTTTATCTTTTTAGTCTTTGTAATTTATTTGTGCGGTTTAAGTTTTTCTTTTTTTTATGTGGACAAAATCGCAGATCATTCCGGGCCAGATGAAGCGATGACCCGGGCTACGTGTTTTGTAATTAAATGAAACGGGACCGTTTTTTTATCAGGGCCACAGTTTGATCAGCAGCCATGCCGGCACGCCCACAAAGAAAAACACGCGACCGAGAAGTTCCAGCCATCGTCTTGCGTCAATTGCATATCCGGGACGGATTGCTATGGATAGTAAAGTACTGGCCTCGATCACGACCCGCAGCGCCGCCGCGAATAGCATCATGCCCATCGCCCAGGAAGCCCACCAGATTAAAAGCGCGATCAGATAAGCCTTCAAGCCATAGGTCTGGTATTCACCAAAGGTTCCACCATAAGCGATGATTTGATGTAGGCGGAAAGCCGGCAGCGCGGGCACTAGCGGAAACAAAACGAACTTGAATATGAAGCGATCCATACGCCAACGCGGGACAGCATGGCGAACGCGCGCATAGATTGAAAAAGGACCAAGCAGAGCATCAGTGAGTGTTGCGCTTCCACCTGCACTGATCAGCGCATTGGCCAGGCCCGATAGATCAGCCACTGCAATGCCTTGTGCCCATTGCTGTCCGGAAGCTAATCGTAAATTCACACCGGCAACAGGAAGTGGAAACTTCCATGGTTTCACCGCAGCGACTTCTTTCACCGGGATCTCGATGCGTCGCTGACCATGCTCCAGTATCAACATGTCGCTTTCGACGCGAATTGTTGCCCAGAACGCACGCATGATCGACCACGCAGCGGCTTCAGGTGCGAGTACCAAGGCTGCGAACATACCTATCTGGGTCAGCGTATTGGTTTCAGTTCCATCGCCAAACAACATCGCTTGCGCTATCCACAACACCCCTACGCTGGCGAAGATCCGAAGCAACCCTGCCGCGACCCGCCAAACCGGCGTTAGTACGTAGCCATCGACACTGAAGTTTTTCGCCACTTGTGTAGTGTTGGCAGCAAGTGTCGAGCTGCGTTCGCTGCGTCGTTTCAATACATCAACAACCCAAAACATAGCGAGCAGCACTAGAAACAAGAAACTTGCTCGTCCAACCCAGTCGCCCCAGGCCATCATTAAAGTCACGGGTGGTTCTCGCACCGCCACTTCGCCGACCAAGAGTTTTTGTTCATTCATTGCGGTGCTCGCAATAATGCTACCGCTTGCATCGATCACGGCACTGACACCATTGCTGGTCACCCGCAATTGCGGCAGTCGGGTCTCGATGCTTCGGAATGCGGCGACGGTCAGATGCAGATTTGCGCCGACCGGATATTGCGTGAACCAGGAATCGTTCGACATGCTCAGAATGAGTTGTGCACCGAGTCGCGCACCATCGATGCCAAGCCCGGTGTTTACGTCATCCAGACAGATCATCGGCAGCACCGGAATTTCGCGTCCATCGGCAAGACGCAAAGGAAACACTCGCGCACCGGAGCCGGGCTTCCAGCTTCCAGCCCACGGCAACAAGCGGCGTGCTGTCGGCCCATCAAGCCATTCCGGCAAATACTCGGTCAAAAAAAACAGATCGGTCTTTCGATAAAAACCCAGTGTTCCAGCCACGGGTTCTACAAACGCGGCTGCGTTGTATTCACCTTGGTCATCCAGGTCATAGGTTCCAAATACCAGCGGGACTTTGGCAGCGGTCACAAAATCGAGAATCTCTTTATCGAGCTCGGCACCGCCGTCACTTTTCGGGTTCGCAAAAGTGGTTGGGTAAACCGTCTCTGACCATAACAATGCATCGACTTGATGCGTTTCCACAGCCTCGCGCGACATCGCGTAATGAGTATCGAGCACATGACGAACGACTTCGTAAGCGCCCATCTCGCGACGCAGACGTTCGTAATCGACAATGTTCGATTGCACCATGCCGATGCGCAGCGGTTTTTCGTTTGACTGGTTTGCATTCGTAAAGCTTGAAAGACGAACTGCGCCGTAACCCATCATCAAGATCAGAACCGAAGCGGCAATCATTAATGGCTTTGCTAATGCTCGCGCACCTACACGTCGATGCGTGATCGCCAATGCCACGCATTCATTCACAACAATCAACAGAAATGTAAGGCCGGCAGCACCACCTAGATCGGCAACCTGGCGCAGAGTTTGTGATGGGTATAGTCCATGCCCAATGGTGTCGCCGAGTAATTTGGGGACTAGCCACTCGGTCGCTACCCAGGCAGATGCACCGGCCAGCGCGCGTGTGATCGGACCAAAGCGGCGACCTGCAAAATAACGAACCAATGCGAATGCAAATAATTGCGGTTGCAACAATGGTGCTGCAAGTAACACAACGAACAAACCCGTTGCCGACCCAATGCCCGTGTAAGCACCAATGGCCGCACCGAACCAGGCGAATACTGGCGCAACAAAAGCGATGCTCATTAACAATCCGCTGCGTGCACTAGCCGCTGCAGTTGGCATTGCGTTTAATGTAAGTAGCCACGGTACAAGTGCAACAAAACCGAGCAGATAGCCGTAGCCGCCTCGCGAATAAAGGGCCAGTAATGCCGCACTTAGGACAAGACCGGCGAGCGAGCGCCAGCCGGGGTGGGAAAACCAGGTCATATTCAGATCTAGGGTTTCCCCGGATCGAGTGGGGTAGGTATTTTGATCGGTCGAATCACGAGCCCAGGCGGCGCCATATTGTTGGGCACGACGCGATTATCTGGAATGACAATCTGCTGACCATTGCTATCGAAAAAACTAAAATCGGGCGAATACATCAAAATCGGTTCAATACGTTGGCCGTCGTCAGTCGCCTGAAAATGCCGGACATAACCTTCCGGCAAAACGTAATCTTCGGGAACCGCCAAACCGATCATTGGTGGGCTCGTGCCGGGAGGATTAAACGCACCGAGACCCGAATGAATACCAGCATCGTGCAGGCGCTCGATCACCTCTTCCATTTTTGGTGCCTGTCCTGCGGCAACATAGTTGGATAAATCATTATTATCGTGCGCTTGTGCAGGCCGCGCCACAAGTTGGCGATGACCCATACCGCCTGCCTTTGA
>JAYUUM010000111.1:0-4052 GCA_043754555.1 Arenimonas sp.
ATCCGCTCGCCACACAAATTGCACTTGATGTAATGAAACAAGGCGGCACTGCGATGGACGCTGCCATTGCCGCCAATGCCGCGCTGGGTTTGATGGAACCAACCGGCAATGGCATAGGCGGCGATTTATTTGCGATTGTCTGGGACCCGAAAACTAAAAAACTACTTGGCTATAACGGTTCGGGCCGATCACCAAAAAATTTAAACCTGCAATGGTTTATTGATAAGGGCTATAAAGACATACCTTCGCACGGCCCACTGCCGGTCACCGTGCCAGGCACCGTCGATGCGTGGTTTGCCATGCATGAACGTTTCGGCAAATTATCGATGAAACAAAATTTGGCGCCGGCAATTGGCTATGCGCGTAATGGTCATCCCGTTGCCGAAACCATCGCCTATTATTGGAATTTGTCGGTGCCGAGACTTGCAAAATTCCCGGGCTTTAGCGAACAAATGACGATTAACGGCAAGGCTCCGAAAAAAGGCGAACTTTGGCGTAACCCCAATCTTGCCAACACGCTTGAAAAAATTTCACGTGAAGGTCGTAATGGTTTTTACAAAGGCTCAACGGCAAAAACTATTGCTGACTATATTCAAGCTCAGGGCGGATTTTTAAGTGTCGAAGATTTGGCTAGTCATCAAGGTGACTGGGTACAACCCATTTCTACCAATTATCGGGGCGTGGATGTCTGGGAGTTGCCACCGAATGGCCAGGGCTTAGCGGCGTTGCAAATCCTGAACATTCTCGAAGCCTATGATTTTTCCAAAATTCCTTTCGGCAGTCCCGAGCATGTGCATTTATTTACCGAAGCGAAAAAAATTGCCTTTGCCGATCGTGCGGCTTTATACGCCGATCCTGAATTCAGCAAAACGCCGGTCAAAAAATTATTATCAAAAGACTATGCTGCCGAACGCCGCAAACTCATTAATGTTGATCGTGCCATGCAGTCAGTCGATGCCGGCGCAGCACTTAATCAAGGTGACACCATATACATGACCGTCGCCGACAAAGACGGCATGATGGTGTCATTGATTCAATCCAATTATCGCGGCATGGGCAGTGGCATGACGCCACCGGGCCTGGGATTTATTCTGCAAGATCGTGGCGAACAATTTGTTCTGAAAGCTGGCCATGCCAATAGTTTTGCACCTGGCAAGCGCCCATTTCATACCATTATTCCGGCCTTTATTACCAAGAACGGAAAACCCTGGATTAGTTTTGGTTTGATGGGCGGCGCTATGCAGCCGCAAGGCCATGCACAGATCGTTATGAATCTGATCGACTTCAGTATGAACTTGCAAGAAGCCGGTGATGCACCGCGTATTCAACACGACGGCTCGACCGAACCAGCGGGACAAAATACCGCGATGAACGACGGCGGCGTATTGAATCTGGAATCCGGATTTTCTTATCCGACTATTCAAGCGCTGATGCGGAAAGGCCATAAAATCGAATTTGCCGATGGCCCCTACGGCGGTTATCAAGCCATCATGCGTGATGCAGAGACCGGTGTTTATACTGGCGCTTCCGAAAGTCGCAAAGATGGACAGGCGGCGGGTTACTGAATCTAGACATGATAAACAACGATCTTGACTTTGAAGGCTATCGAATCGATCTCGCAAGAAACACGCGGGTCCAGATTCCGGATTTTCTGCAGCTGGATGCTGCTGAACGATTACGTTCTTGTTTGCAAAGTGAAGTGCCTTGGACGCTCGCAGAGCGCAGTGATGGTGTTTCAAAAACGATAGCCGCCGCTGACTACGCTGCGATGGACGAACAGGCCCGTGCCGAAAATTTGCACAAAGCCTATCAACGGGCCAAAACCGAATTCCAGTTCGTCTATGAAAGTTACATGATGGTGAAAGCGGCAATGGAAGGTCGTGATCCAACTTTAATGTTGCACGCCATTCTCGATTTCCTGAACTCCGAAGAATTTATCGCGTTTGCGCGCTGGTTGGTCAATGATCCGAAAATTACCCACGCCAGTGCGCAAGCCACGCGTTATCGTCCTGGCCATTTCCTGACCCGTCATGAGGACAAGGACCGGAATGAAGACCGGGCCTATGCCTATGTTATCGGTTTGACGAAAAACTGGCGTGCTGATTGGGGCGGTTTATTGCAGTTCGAAAATGACCAAGGCGAAGTTTCGAAAATGACCAAGGCGAAGTGACGCAAACATTAATGCCCCTGTGGAATTCCATATCATTATTCAAAGTGCCGCAATCGCATATTGTGAGTTTGGTATCGCCATTCGCCACGGAAGACCGCTTGGCGATTACGGGCTGGTTGCTAAGACCAAAGCATTAACACCAGCGCGGCGGTAGGAGGGTCTTCTAGGCCCGAATGATCTGGCGGGATTTATCGGGCCTAGAAGGCCCTCCTACAAAAATCAATCGGCCGGAACAGTGCGTTCCTTCGCCCATTCACGTAATGCCTCGACTTTCTCCGCCATCAAAACTGACAGTGGCCGGGTATTTTTTATTTCCTGGGTAAGCACACTTTCACTCAATACAATTTTTTCTGCGTGGGCCGCGTACAGGGCACTGACAATCGCCTGTTCAATTTCAGCGCCAGAAAAGCCATTACTGTTTTCAGCCAATCGCGTGAGCGAAAAACCACTCCAATCTATCCGACGCTTGTCCAGATGCAGGCGGAAAATTTCGCCACGCGCGGCATGATCGGGAAGATCGACAAAAAAGATTTCATCAAAACGACCTTTACGCAAAAGCTCCGGCGGTAATTCATTTACCGCATTCGCGGTTGCCACCAAAAACACTTTGCTTTTGCGTTCCGCCATCCAGGTCAGAAAATAACCCAACACGCGGCGCGAGACGCCACCGTCTTCGCTGGAACCTGAACTGGCCAGACCTTTTTCCAATTCATCAATCCAGATCACGCAAGGCTGCAATTGCTCGGCTGACGACAAGGCATCACGCAGATTTTTTTCGGTTTCGCCATGAAATTTATTATAGAGCGCGCCAAAATCCAGCCGTACCAGAGGCACGCCAAAACTACCGGCCACCGCTTTTGCGGCCATGCTTTTACCGCAGCCTTGCACGCCCAACAGCAAAATACCTTTCGGTGGATCGAGTCCGACGGGTAAATTTTCGCCAATAAAGGCTTCGGTACGATGGCTCAACCATTTTTTCAAATTGGCCAAACCCGCGACATCGGTAAACTGCGTGGTGTCGTATTCGTAGTGCAGATGTCCGCTTTGATTGAGCAGTTCAAATTTCAGCTTTGCCAATTCCGGTAAATCTCCGGCACAGATCGCACCATCGCGGAAAATAAGATGACGGGCAATTCGGCGGGCTTCATTCATCGCCAAGCCACGCAAATTTTTTACTATGGTTTTCAATGCTTCCTGGTCAACTTCAACGCGACGACCTTCGTTTTCGCGCTTGTACAAATCCGCTTCGTCATTGACCATTTTCAATAACGTAACTTCGTCAGGTAGCTGCAGTTTGAAACGCACAGCCAATGACTCCAACTCGGCCGGTATTTCGATTTTTTGCCCAACCAAAACGACTGTATGTTCAAGACAATGACGACGCTGGATAATGTCCCGCAAGGCACGTTGCGTGCTGGCATAACCGAGGTAAGGATGGAAATCCAACAGCAGATAAATGCCACGCTGCGTTTCCTTATGGATTGCTTGCAAGGTGGCACTCGCATCCGGCGCCACATCAGCTTCGTCTTCACGATCCAGGTCGAAACGTCGCAAGCCTTCGGTAATCGACCACCGATAAAGTGCACGCCAGACGTTTTTCAGCGCATGACGAAACAGGTCAATAACCCGGGCTTCGTCTTCGGTTTCAATCAATATAAAAGGGGTGTTGGAGCGCAGTAGCGCGGTTAAATCTTGGAGTTCGTTCATGCCATATTATATTTGAAATTCAAGTGGCACAGGCATTGTTTGGATTGTGGGAGGGCCGTAAGGCCCGAATTTCACCGACCATTCGGGCCTTACAGCCCTCCCACGGTTACAGATAATCGTTGGCGCTAAATGTTTTTCTTCAACCACTTCGCAATCGCGATACCTGCATCACGCC
>JAYUUM010000112.1:0-12198 GCA_043754555.1 Arenimonas sp.
AATACAGCGAAAAGTTTCGGGCCTTACGGCCCTCCCACAATGTATTATATTGCTTGAATATTCGTGGTCACCCATCGTGCCGATTCGCCAATTACCCAATACATTAATCAACCAAATTGCTGCCGGTGAAGTCGTCGAGCGACCTGCTTCGGTCGTGAAAGAGTTGGTTGAAAACGCGCTCGATGCGGGTGCCAAACGTGTTGATATTGAATTGGAAGAGGGCGGTCTGCGATTAATTCGTATTCGCGATGACGGCGCTGGTATCGCCGAAGCAGAATTGCCACTCGCTATTCAACGCCATGCCACCAGTAAAATTACTTCGCTGGAAGATCTCGAAGAAGTCGCAACTCTGGGTTTTCGCGGTGAGGCCTTGCCGTCGATCGCTTCGGTCTCACATTTTTCGATTAGTTCCAAAACTGCGACTCAAAACAATGGCGCGCGCATTGAAATTACCGGTGGTGAAGTGCATGGCGTCGTGCCACATCCGCATCCCCAAGGCACGACCATTGAAGTGCGTGATTTATTTTTCAACGTGCCGGCTCGCCGCAAGTTCATGAAGGCCGAGCGCACTGAACTTAATCATATTGAAGACTGGTTGCGTTCATTAGCATTGGCCAAGCCGTTAGTGGAGCTGCGGATTTCTCACAATGGCAAATTAACCAAGCACTATCGTCCAAATCAGGATTGGGCTGAGCATCATCAGCGAGTTACCGAAGCTCTAAGTGAAAGTTTTACCCAGCAAAGTATTGCCATTGATCATAGTGGTGCGGGTTTAAGTTTACATGGGTGGGTAGGCTTGCCAACGGCTTCGCGCTCATCGGCAGACCAGCAATTTTTTTACGTGAATGGTCGCGCCATCAAGGATCGCTTGGTGGCACATGCCGTTCGCCAAGCCTATTCCGATGTGCTTTTTCACGGGCGGCATCCGAGTTTTGTTTTGTTTTTGAAACTCGATCCGCGCCGGGTGGACGTCAACGTGCATCCCGCCAAACATGAAGTGCGTTTTCGCGACGGTCGTTTGGTGCATGATTTTATCTACCGCACTTTGCATGAAGCTTTAGCCGGGGCGCGCGCGGGAGCGGTAGCGAGTCGAGTAGAAACTATTGGCAGTTACGTGCTCAATGAATTCACCCCGGCACAATCGGGTCTAGGTTTGCCGGTCCGTGAAGCCCCCGCCAATTATCTATCGCAATATGCGTCTTTGTATCGTGCGCCGAGCTCCAGCAGCCAACCTCTGCAAATGCCGGTGACCGATGAAACCCAGGCGCCACCTTTGGGCTTTGCATTGGCGCAATTGCATGGCATTTTCATTTTGTCTGAAAACGAGCAAGGTTTAATTCTGGTCGATATGCACGCCGCGCACGAACGTATTACTTACGAACGGTTGAAGGCCGCGAAAGATGCCGAGGGCATTCGTTCGCAAACCCTATTGGTGCCGATGGCGATTTCAGTCAGTGAGCGTGAGGCTGATGTGGCCGAACAGCATCATCAGGCCTTGTCGGAATTGGGCTTTGAGTTGCGCCGTACCGGCCCGCAGGCCTTGAGTATTCGCGCTGTGCCCGCATTATTGGCTGACATGGATCCTAAAGCAATCGTGCTCGATGTGCTAACCGATTTGCATGAACACGGCAGCAGCCAGACACTCGCACAAACCCGCAACGAGTTATTATCGACGCTGGCCTGTCATACATCGGTGCGTGCCAATCGCCGTTTGACGATTCCGGAAATGAATGCACTTTTGCGTGACATGGAAGCCACCGAGCGTTCAGGTCAATGCAATCATGGTCGTCCGACCTGGGTGCAATTGACGAAAGCAGAATTGGATAAACTTTTTTTACGTGGTCGCTGAGGTTTAATAAACATGAATAAATTAATCGGTTTAAGTTTAGTGACGATGATGGCATTGGGTTTGAATGGCTGTACCAGCGAACCAAATTCAGATGAAGTAAACGCAAATGCTTCGAAAAATACGGCAAAACTTGCTTACGAGAAAGAAATTAAAAAAGAACGTAATGCACGGGTCGATAGATTGCAGCTGCCCGCTGGTTGGTTGTCACTGGTTGGTATGCATTGGATTGAAGTCGGCACCACGCGTGTCGGTAGCGGTAAAGACAATGGCACACAATTAGCGGTAGGACCCGCCCGTATCGGCATGCTAACCCTGACCAAAGCCGGAAAAATTACTTTGCAAACCGAGCGCGGTAGTGACGTTACCATTGATGGAAAACCGGCCTCAGGCACTGCACATCTTTTGTCCGACGCTGATGTGGGTCCCGATGGCGAACCAACGGTCGTTGGTTTCAACAAAGGCGATGCCAGTTTTATTGTCATCAAACGTGGCGAGCGTTATGCACTGCGTGTGCGCGATGCGCTCGCGGCGACAAGACAACAATTTCCGGGCATCGAGTACTTCGATATCAGCAAAGATTATCGTTTTCAGGCGACGTATATTCCGAATGCGCCTGGGAAAAAAATCGAAATCATGAATATTCTTGGCATGGTCGAGCAAATGTCGAATCCGGGACAAGTCGTTTTCACCAAAGATGGAAAAGAGTACCGCCTCGAAGCTGTTGATGAAGGTGATGGTCGGTTATTTCTAATTTTTGCCGACCGCACCAGCGGCCACGAAACTTATTCTGCCGCGCGTTTTTTATATGCGAAAAATCCGGGCGAAAAGGGAATTACTGTGGTTGATTTTAACCTGGCCTATAACCCGCCGTGCGCCTTTACCACCTTCTCAACCTGCCCAACACCGCCGCTGCAAAACCGTCTTGATTTACGCGTCGAAGCCGGCGAGAAAAAGCCTCTAAAATCTAAAGTCTGATTTTCGTAGGGGCGCTGCTTGCTGCGCCCTGAACCTGTCTGATACTGCCTTGGGGGCAGCCCGCTGCGCCCTACGATGCTGTTAAAAACTCATCGCGGCTGCGAAGAATTTCGTTTACTTTGCAATCAACACCAGCCCGTATTGCGCAGGAACGGTGACACTAGTTTTTCCATTGACAACTTGTAGGTGTTCTTTACTGATTGCGTTCAAAAACGATTTCGCTTTGATATTGGCGGGCAAGGTAAGAGTAATACTTTGCGAGGTGCTTGCATTATTAGTGGCGGTAATCGCAGTAATACCATCATGCTGGCGTAGCAGCACAATAAGCTGCGAATTAATTAATAAGGGTGCGTCCAAACTGCCATGGCTTAGTACTGGATTGTCTTTCCTCAGTTGGATAAGTTTTTTGAATTCGGCGAGTAATTCTGCATCCGGCTTTCCGCCGCTATCGGCCCAGGGGTAGGGTGCGCGGTTGTACGGGTCTTCGCCACCGATCATGCCGACTTCATCGCCATAATAAATCGCAGGCGCGCCGGGAAAAATCATCTGGAAAAATACCGCCAGTTTTAATTTTTGTCTGGCTACTGCAATGGTGGCAACCTCGGCATTTATGGCTTGATATCCTAGTACATGCAAGGTTCGAGGTTGGTCGTGACTCGATAATAGATTCATCAAGGCGTAAAACGATTGTTCTGGATAGGTTTCACGCATAAATTCAATATTACGGTAACTAACTAGCGCTGAGTTTCCGTTGGCGTAGTCAATCACCGCATTCCGAAAAATATAATTCATCGTGGTGTCGAACATATCACCCAGAAAAAATTTCGAGGAATCGAAATAACTTTCGGCAACGGTTAGTGCATCCGGGTCATAAGCCTTGACTGCTGTACGCCATTCGCGCCAGAAATCATCAGGCACCCAGGGTGCAACGTCCATACGCCAGCCCGATGCTCCAAATTTTAGCCATTGTTTCATTACCGAATCATCGGCTCCGAATGCATAATTTCTGAAGCTTGCTGATGACTTGTTCAACTCAGGTAAGTCGCGGACACCCACCCAACCTTTGTATTGTTGTTCAGGGTCGATTTTTGTGGTGTCGAAACTGTACCAATCGGCATACGGCGATGCCGTACTTATCTTCGCATCGGCAAAAGCGCCGTTACTTTTGAAATTGCCGAAACGGTCAAAATAAATCGAGTCGCTGCCGGTGTGGTTAAGCGAGGTGTCGAGCAAGATACGAATACCTCGTTTGCTAGCTTCTGCGACGAGTTTTTTGAAATCATCGTTATTGCCGAAATGCGGATCAATATTTTTGTAATCGGCTGTATCATATTTATGATTGCTGACGGCGTGAAAGATCGGCGTCATATAAATCGTATTCGCACCAAGGTCGGCAATATAATCGAGTTTTTCAATAATGCCGGATAAGTCGCCACCGAAAAAATCATTATTGTAATGCGCGTCCGATCCATCATTGGTATTGGGCTTGTAGGGAATTCCCAGCCATTGCGGATGCACTTCAACGGTATGGTCGTGATAGCGGGTGATGCCTACTTTGGGGTCATTAGTTTGAGTGCCATTACGGAAACGCTCAGGAAAAATATAGTAGTACACCACGTCCTTTGCCCAGCCCGGAACCCGATAGTCGGCACTGAATATGGTTTGACGATAGCGACGGATACTTTTTGCATTGCCAGATGTTTCCGCAATCACGCCAACACCGTTGGTGCCGCGTTCCCGAGTCCACGGAATTTCATCCCGATTATTTTGATATAGGTAGGTTTTTTCGCCGATTTGTATCTCGAAATAGTAGCCATACACGCCAATCTCTTTAAAATTGGCCTGGGCGGTCCAGCGTTCCCGTTGGCCATCTTTTTGCTTTTGCATGGGAACGCGATCAACGGCTGTGTATTCCAATATTTCCTGGTTGCCTTCCAATCGACGTTTCTCTGTGACCATGATTGCGCTTGAGATACCAGGCAGAGCGCTAAAGCTAAAACTTAGGGGCGTGTTGGTGATTTGAGCGCCGAACGGCGCTTTATGTTGCAAAGACCGTGAATCAAACTGCACGCTTAATGCGATCGGATCATCGATGGCGTTATCGCCGGCTATTTCAAATTGTAGGGGTCCTATTGTCAGGCTAGGCGTGCCTGCATTACCACCGTCAAAAACCAGCCGAATGGTGTGCTCTCCGGTGAAAGTGAAATACAAATTACCCAGAGGCGGATTATCAGCAACTCGTGCAATCTTAAAAGATTTGTCAGGCTCCATGGTATTGTTCGCGTTGCTAGGCGATGCAAAACTATTTTGCGCAGCCCATGCTGCGTCACCGATTCTGAACTCATGCTTGCCGGTGGTTTTCACGTTTAGATAATAGGCGTCGCAACGAAATTGAAACGCATAATCTTCGTTTGCGGTCCAGGTATTCATTGAGCCGCGTAGATAAATGATTTCATCCCCGATGGGAGCATTCACGCATTCAGAAATTTGTAATATTGGATGCTTGCCTGGCTGTGACATATGAAGCGTAATCCGTTGTTTTCCGGAAAATGGATAGTTAATTTCTTTGCCGATGGGAGCGAGCGTAACGCGATTGCCAATGATAGGCGCAGAGGCACCAAAGTCGGCGTCAGGCGACCAAGCTTCATCGCCTATTTTGAATTTATGTTCACCTTTGATATCGGTAATAAGTTCATAACGATTGCAATGGTAAGCAAATTTGTTCGCGTCCTGCGCGCTCCAGGTATTAAAGCTACCGCGTAAATACAATTCGCGTTTGCCAAGCGGGCTTGGCATGCAAGCATTTGTAGCAGATTCTGAGTTTATCGGGGCTGCGGAAAATACGGGCGATCCGCCTGCCAAAAATAAAAAAACTAGTAGAGTAAAATTCCTCATCAGACATAATCCATGTAAATGACTAGCATTAATAGTTTCAAATAGGTAATGGTTTTAATCGGTCAAAATCGGTTTTTGAAATTTTTCGCGTTCTAATTTGCTGCCGTAAATACGTTCAAAAATTGGTGTGGTCATTAAGGTCGTGATAACCGCCATCAACACCATGATGGTAAAAAGTGCTGGCTCAATTATCCCTCGTTGCAAACCAATATTAAGAATAATAAGTTCCATCAGGCCACGGGCATTCATTAGCGTGCCAACTGCCATTGCTTCGCGATGTTTCTCACCGTTCAGCCTTGCAGCGGCGTAACAAGCTCCACCTTTACCGATAATGGCCGCAACTAAAATAATCCCGGTCAAGCTCCACAGATAGGGTGTATTGACCAGTCCTATTTTAGTGTTGAGTCCGGAGTAGATAAAAAACACCGGTAATAAAAATGCGGTAGTGAGTGGATAAATGAGGCGATGTAGTTCCTGGGCGAATTTTCCGCGTGGCACCGCAATACCCATGATGAAGGCACCGAAGACCGCGTAGATTTGAATCATGTCAGTGAACCAGGCGCCCAGCATGGCCAGCATAAGGACAAATACCAGCGTGCCTTGAGACATTTCACCGGCGGCTTCTACCATTTTTCCAAGCGGCACCAATAGGCGCTTGATAATGACGAGTGTGACAATGGCGAAAGTGATCCCGCCGCCGATGGCATAAACAGCAAGCGTGAAATCATTCTGGAAGCTTGCCAGCACAATTGCCAACACGCACCAGGCAGCGGCGTCATCAATGGCTCCGGCCGCCAAAGCCAAGGTGCCCGTCGATGTTTTTGACAAACCCTGTTCAAAAATTATACGAGCCAGCATCGGAAATGCAGTGATTGACATCGCAGCGCCCATAAAAAGCATGGCCTGGGTTTGTGTCGTTTTTTCCGAGAAGAGATTAGTGTCGCTGGCCAGATAGAATGCAATTAATCCGCCAAGCGCAAACGGTACCAGAATGCCTGCCAATGATACCGATGCAGCACTGCGAATTCGTGATTTGATCAGATCAACATTAAACTCAACACCAATCAAAAACATGTACAACACTAGCCCGACCTGACACACGGAAAATAGAATGGGTTTTGATTCCGGCGGGAAAAGATAGGCGCTAAATTCGGGAGAAACCCAGCCCAGTAGGGAAGGGCCGAGCAATACACCGGTAATCATTTCACTGACGACTTGCGATTGCCCCAGACGTTTGAAAATAATGCCGACAATTCGGCAAGCCGCAAGAATAACCGCCAGTTGCAGAAAAAATAATACCGACAAATCGAAGGGCGTCATTAAATTTCCTGTGTGGATTACATGGTTGCGGTAGCGCTACAGTGCTTGGCAATAAACTGTTCGTGCTGAGGCATTAAGTCTGCTGATTTTTCAATAACCATTTTCACATTTGCGAGGAATTGCTTGATCTCGTGGTCCTGCATGCTGTCCACCATGGGATGATAATCACTTGGACGTATGCCTTGCCCCAGCATGACCTGTAACCAGCTAACTTCGGCAAACATTTCATTGTTCTCGCGGAAGATGCGGCCATTGCTTTTAAATAATTCTATTTTCTGAGCCAGGGTGTCTGGAATGCTCATGTTGCGACAATATTTCCAGAATTCCGAATCTTCGCGTTCGTTGGCCTTGTAATGAAGAATGAGAAAGTCGCGAATGCGTTCGAATTCAAAATGCGACTGACGGTTGTATTCGTCAATATTGACTTGATCAAATCGCTTGTCGGGGAATAGATGCACCAGTCTTGAAATGCTCGATTGGATAAGATGGATACTGGTAGATTCCAATGGCTCCATAAAGCCACTGGCAAGCCCGATCGCCACGACATTCTTGTTCCAGAATTGTTTGCGACGACCCGTTACGAATTTCAACATTCTCGGCTCTGCCAACGGCTTACCGTCGAGATTGTTCATCAATATATCGGCTGCTGCTTCGGGTGTAGTAAATTGGCTCGAAAATACATGGCCATTGCCGATACGATGTTGCAGTGGAATACGCCATTGCCAACCCGCCGTGCGTGCTGTAGATCGAGTGTAGGGCGTTGGTGGACCCGCTGATTCACAAGGGACAGCAAAGGCGCGGTCAGCTGGTAGCCAATGCGTCCAGTCATCATAGCCGGTTTTCAATGCCTGCTCGATCAGCAGGCCACGAAAGCCCGAGCAATCAATAAATAAATCACCTTCGATTTTTTCACCATTTTCGAGTACTACGGCTTCTATGAAGCCATTTTCATTATTCTGGATGGTCTCGACAACCTTGCCCTCGCTGCGAATCACGCCGAGCGTTTCGCTGAAGCTACGAAGGTATTTTGCATACAAGCCTGCATCGAAATGAAAGGCATGCCCAATTTTTTCCAAAGGCGAGTTTGGCGCTTGAATCGCACGCATGAACTTGCCTTTTCGAGAAGCAACGACATTCAAATCATATTCGCCAATATCAGCCTCCGGATTATTCATATGCTGGTGTAACCAGTAATGATAGAAGGGTACGGCGCCTAAGTCGCGCCCACCGACAACGCCGAAGGAGTGAATATATCGGTGACCAAGTCGGCGCCAATTTACAAATTCGATGCCAAGCTTAAAGGTGGCTTGGGTTTTTCGCATGAAGTCATCTTCATCCAAACCCAGAGTCCGGTTGAATAATTGAATTTGCGGAATGGTTGCTTCGCCTACACCGACAATCCCTATCTCATCGGACTCAATGAGTCGGATATTTAATTGCGACCCGATAACTTTGCTCAGAGCAGAGGCTGTCATCCATCCTGCCGTGCCGCCACCAACAATAACAATATTTTTAATCCGGTTATCGTTCATTTGTTTTCCTGTAAAGCTTTCAATAATAGTGTAGCCGGGTCATGGCTCTATCTGACTCGGGTTTTAATCAGCGCGGATATTCTGCTTATATATCGCACACGCTCCCGGGTCATATGGAGCCATGACCTGGGCGACGTTTTATCCTTTCACACCGCCCGAAGTTAAGCCCGAGACAATCCACCGCTGTGCTGCCAAAAATACCAGTGTAATCGGCAAGCCGGACAACACAGCAGCGGCTGCGAAATCGCCCCAAAGATATTTTTGCTGATACAAATAATATTTTGAACCAACGGCCAGTGTGAGATTGGGTTCTTCACGCAATAACACCGATGCCACTGGGTATTCGATTATGGTGCCGATAAATGCGAGCAGAAACACTACCATCAAAATCGGCACTGCCATTGGTAGCAAAACATAGCGAAATGCTTGCCAATGGGTAGCACCATCGACTTTGGCGCACTCTTCAATTTCAACCGGAATGGTTTCGAAGTAGCCACGGATCGTCCATATGTGAGTGGCCACTCCGCCGATATAGGCCAGAATCAAGCCGCCGTGGGTTTCAATGCCAAGCCACGGCACATAAGCACCGATAGTTTCGAAAATTGAATAGATCGCGACCAGTGCCAATACCAGCGGAAACATTTGTAGTAATAGCATGCTGTTGAGGATGCCGTTCTTGAAGCGGAATTTCAGGCGGGCGAATGCATAGGCCGCCGTAGTTGATATTGCGACAATCAAAAATGCAGAAATGCTGGCAATTTTAATTGAATTCCATAGCCATAGCAGTACCGGAAAGGGCGGCACCACAAGACTGCCATCGGCTGCTTGGTAGGAAATGCCCAGGGCTAACTTCCAGTGTTCAAGACTGATCTGGGTAGGGATCAACGAGCCAGTTGAAAAATTGCCGGGACGCAGCGAAATAGATACCACAGCCAATAATGGAAATAGAGTAATCGCGATTAATATCCACACAAATATATGTGAAGCTAATACTCGCCAATGCTGATTTTTACCAGTCACAATAGCCATTTATTTTCTCACTTAATTTCCTGATTAACTTTTGCCAGCTTTAAGTTAATCAGTGAAAGCAGGGCGACCATGACAAAGATCACCGTTGAAATCGCAGCTGCCAGGCCAAAATTCTGCCCTGAATCCTGAAACGCAATGCGGTAAGTGTAAGACACCAGAATGTCGGTCGTGCCTGCAGGAATCTTAGTATTCAGAAAATCCGGTCGACCATCGGTTAATAATGAAATCAACACAAAATTATTGAAGTTAAATGCAAATGCCGAGATTAATAAGGGCATCAAGGGTTTGACGATCAAGGGAGCGGTGATTTTAAAAAAATTCGTCAGGGGTTTTGCACCAGCAATGGCCGATGCTTCATATAAGTCGGCCGGAATGGCTTTAATTAATCCGCTACACAGCACCATGATGAACGGATACCCGAGCCAGGTATTGACGATCAGAATCATCGCTTTGGCCAGCGTAGGGTCGGCAAACCAGGCAGGTTTGACGCCAAATAAAGCATTCAGAATCGCATTGATTTCGCCAAAATTTTGATTGAACAAACCCTTGAATACCAGAATAGAAATAAAACCCGGAACCGCGTAAGGCAAAAATAACAGTGTTCGATAAAGCGTGCGGAAACGAAGGGCTTCCCAGTTCAGCAATACCGCCAGAGTAATACCGATGATGAGCGAAAAAAATACAGTCAACGCAGCAAAGGCCACGGTCCATAAAAAAATGGCAACAAAAGGTTCTCGAAATTCGGGCTCGGTTAGAATTCGTTCGTAATTTTTTAATCCAATGCCGACTTTGAATCCTGGTTGTATCCGGCTGCCATCACTATTTTCAAAAAAACCGGTTTCAGCATTTGGACGATAAACTTCGTTCGATTCAAGCAAAATGATCGAGCCATCATCATTGGCTTTCCAAAGCGGATTAAGTGGGCCAAATTCCCGTACCCCAACATAGCTCAACACGTTTTTATCGGGTAATTGAAGTTTCAACTGTCGCAAGATATCGCGGCGCTTGAGCACATCGGCTAAACCCAGCGGTGTATTAATTTCAAAGCTGCCCTGGCGTAGCGGCACCATTTGAATCTGTTCGGGTGGTTGTGCTTCGCGCAAAGCCAGAGGTGCCGAGACATAACTCTGGCTCAATAGTGAAGCCCAGACATTAGGGTTCTTCTGGGCATCGGGTTCGTGCAGCGGCATTAATACAATGCGAAATTCATTACCCTCGGCATGCAAAGTGTAACCCAGCGTACGGTTTTCATCCGGCGATGTTTGTTCGAGCAGGTAACTCTTTGCACGTTCAAGGCTTAGAAGGTTATTGGAGGAATAATTGGTCAGGCCAATTTGTACCGTGTAAAAAAGCGGGAAGGCGACAAATATTGCCATGCCTGCCAAGCCGGGAAATAAATAGCGATAGGCGAAGGCTGCATTGGACAGGTAAATATAGAAACCAATGGAGGCAAATATCAAAAAACCGATTGCATAGAATGCCTGGCCCGCGAGATAGATATTAAAAATTAGATACAGACATGCTGTACCCAACAATATGACTACCGGCCATTTCAGCCAATAAAAAATTCTTTGCTCGCTCCGCGTCATTTTACGACCATCCGTGCTGCTGCTCCATCGAGTGCATCTTTTGGCGATTGGCGATCGTTGGTGATAGCTTCGAGCGCTGCATCCATTGCAAAAAAGAAGCGTTGGATTTCCGGAATGTTCGGTATTGGTTCGCCACGACGGGCGTTTTCCATGGTGGCGCGAATATTCGGGTTACTGGCGAGTTCTTGATAAAACAATTTATTGGCTGGGGTGCCTAGTGGTACATCGGCATTGATAATTTTCAGACTATCGACACGCAGCAAGTGGTTTTCAATAAATTCGCGAGCGATATCTTTTACGTCACTTGGGGCTGCGATCATGCATCCTAAAACACCCACAAATGGTTTGGCAGACTTACCACCTATGCTTGGAATCGGCGCAACGCCGAAATCGACATTACTGCGTTTTGCGTTATCCCAAGCCCAAGGCCCGGTAATCATCATCGCTATTTGCGAGCGACTGAACGCACCTTCCATTTCTGCGTAACTTGCACCCTTCGGCATTTGCCCGCTTTTAATCATGCTAGCCAGATAATTTGCAGCTTCAACCGAGCCGATAGTGTTGAGGCCAATTTTTTTTGTATCAAAATCACCTTTGGCATTACGACCGAAAATATAGCCACCGGAGCCTGCCATCAGTGGCCAGGAAAAAAAGCTTTTGTTGTAATCCCATAAAATTGCCTTCTTGCCTTGGCGCATTAATGTTTTATCAAGTTCGACAATTTCTTCAAATGTGGAGGGCGGCTTTTTAATAAGGGCTTTGTTGTACATCAAGCCAATCGCTTCGATGGAAAGCGGATAACCCCAGGTTTTGCCCTGATAGGAAAATGCCCGCCATGCGGAATCGTCAATCTCGTTGTGGATTCGCTTACCGGGTTTTATCGGAGCGATCAGTCCGGATTTTGCCCATTCGCCAACGCGATCATGCGGCCAGCAAAAAATATCCGGACCTTTGCCGGCACCACTGGATTGCTGGAATTTTTCCGGTGCGCTTTCAGGATGTTGCACGA